>JAUVVA010000175.1 GCA_030604905.1 Verrucomicrobiota bacterium
CCGATCCACGCCGTCGGCACCCTGCCGCCCTGGGAGCGCGAGATCACCGTCACGCCCGCCTACATCAACGAGAAGCTCGGCTTCGACGTGCCCGCCGACGAGATGCGCGCCGCGCTAGAGCGCCTCGAGCTCGTCGTCACCCGCGAGGAACCCACCGAAAACCGCGGCCCGGCCTGGACCTTCTCGATCCCGAGCTGGCGCGACGACCTCGAGCGCCCCATCGACCTCGTCGAGGAGGTCGTGCGCCTCCACGGCACCGAGAAAATCCCGTCCTCCGTCGTCACCGCGCCCGGCCTGGTGGGCAACGACGACGCCATCGTGCTCTACAACCGCGCCGTCGCCTCCGCCCGCGTCGGCGCCGGCGGCCACGAGTGCGGGGACTACACGCTGCGCTCCCCCCAGGAGGTCGCCGCCTGGGCCACGCCCGCGCAGACCGCCGCGCTCGCCCTCGCCAACCCCTTCGTCGAGGACCAGTCGCACCTGCGCTCTTCGCTCGTGGGCGGCCTGCTTGAATCGCTCGCGCTCAACCAGTCGCGCGGCGTCGCGGCCTCTCGCCTCTTCGAGACCGGCCGCGTCTTCCTCGAGCGCAAGGGCCAGCTCTCCGAGTGCGTCGCGGTCGCCTTCGTCATCACCGCCGATTCCGGCGAACGCTCCTGGCGCGCGCGCGCGGCGGCTGATTTCTACACCGCCAAGCGCCACACCGGCACCGTCTCGGCCCTCGCCGGCATCGAGCTCGATCGCCAGCCCACCGCGCTCATCGCCGAGGGCAGCGACGCCGCCCGCGCCTGGCAGGCCGGCCACGCCGCCATGGCGGGCAACATCGAGCACGGCTGGGTGGCGAACTTCGGCCTCGTGAGCCTCGCGCACCTCAAGGCCCTCGGCATCACCGGCAAGGTTTACGCGGGCTTCTTCGCCATCGTTTCGGAGAAGGTCAGCTCCGACGCCGAGCGCCGCGGCTACAAGCCCTTCAGCCTGCAGCCCGCCGCGCTGCGCGACCTCGCGGTGCTCGTGCCCGCCGCCACGCCCGCGATCGACGTGCAGAAGACCATCGCCAAGCACGCGCGCGCCGCCGCCGGCAACGCCTTCGCGCTCGAGGGCGTGGAGGTGTTTGACGTTTACACCGGCAAGGGCGTGCCCGAGGGCCAGAAGAGCCTGGCCTTCGCGCTCACCTTCCGCGCCGCCGACCGCACGCTCACCGACGACGAGGTCAACGCCGCCTTCAACAAGGTTCAGGCCGACCTCGCCGCCGCGGGTTACGCGATTCGGAAATAGTTAACCACGGAGGGCACGGAGGACACGGAGCTAAGACAATGAAGAGAGGCCGAGCCGGGGAACTCCGCTCGGCCTCTTTATTTTCCCCTCCGTGCTCTCCGCGCTCTCCGTGGTTAAAAAACGCCGGTTTAGAACGGCACGTCTTCGTTCTTGTCCACCGTCTCGCCCGGCTCTTCGGGCAGCGGGGCGCCGTCGTCGTCCGCCGGCGCGCCGGCCGCGCCCGCGCCGCCGCCCGCGGCCTCGATTTTCCAGGCGTTGAGATTCACGAAGTAGCTCTCCTTCCACTCGCGACCGCGCAGATCGAAGAAGACCTTCAGCTTCGCGCCGGGCTTGAGGCCCTCGAGCAGCGCGACCTTGTCCTTCACGCACTCGAACTTGATGTCCTGCGGGAAGCGGCCGCTCTCGATCGTGAGCACGAACTCGCGCTTGTTGAAGCCGCTGCCGAAGGTTTGCTCGTCGAAGACTTTTTTGAGGGTGCCGTTGATTTCGAACATGCCCGGACCGTGGCGAATTCTCCGCCGCGCGCCAGCCCGTTTCGGGCCCCGTCGCACAGGAAAGCCCCGACGATCCGCTGCCAGACCGAAGTTCCTAATCTCGTGCCGCTTCGTGTGTTTTGCGGGCCTCTCCCCCGGCGTCCGCGTTTTGTTTTGAACTGCCGCCCGCTCCGCGGTTGCCTCTGCGCTTTTCGTCTTTTCCAGCCCTCTTTTCCAAACCCATGGCCCGCATCGTCCAAAAATACGGAGGCACCTCCGTCGGTGATGTCGAACGCATCAAGAAGGTCGCCGCGCGCATCAAAGGCTACCGCGAGGACGGCCACGAGGTGGTGGTCGTCGTGTCGGCGCGCTCCGGCGTGACCAACGAGTTGATCGCCCGCGCCAAGGCCGTGTGCGAGCACCCCGACGAGCGCGAGATGGACCAGCTGCTCGCCGTCGGCGAGCAGGAGACGATCGCGCTCACCGCCATGGCGCTGCACGGCGTGGGCACGCCCGCCGTCTCCTACACCGGCGCGCAGGCCGGCATCGTCACCGACGCGGTGCACACCAAGGCCAAGATCAAGGGCATCAACGCCAAGTCGATCGAGGCCGACCTCCGCTCCGGCAAGGTGGTGATCGTGGCCGGCTTCCAGGGCATCACCGAGGACGGGCGCGTGTCCACCCTCGGCCGCGGCGGCTCCGACCTCACCGCCATCGCCCTCGCCGGCGCGCTCAAGGCCGACAAGTGCGAGATCTACACCGACGTCGACGGAGTCTACACCGCCGATCCGCGCGTGGTCAAAGAGGCCAAGAAGCTCGAGGAGATCAGCTACGACGAGATGCTCGAACTCGCCTCCTCCGGCTCGAAGGTCATGCAGTCGCGCTCGGTCGAGTTTGCCCACAAATACGACGTCGTTTTCGAAGTCCGCTCCTCCTTTAACTACAATCCGGGAACCATCGTGAAAAAAGAAGTCGCCTACATGGAAAAAGTCGTGGTCCGCGGCGTGGCCGTGGACAAGGACCAGGCCAAGCTCGTCGTCTCCAGCATCCCCGACCAGCCCGGCACCGCGGCCAAGGTGTTCAAGGCCCTCGCCGACGCCTCGATCATCGTCGACATGATCGTGCAGAACGTGGGCCGCAACGGCGTGGCCAACCTCACCTTCACCGTGCCGCTCACCGACACCCACAAGGCCCGCGCGGCGCTCGCCCCGGTCTTCGCCGCGCTCGGCGGCGGCGAGGTCACGGTGCACGAGGACGTGGCCAAGCTCTCCGTGGTCGGCGTCGGCATGAAGACCCACAGCGGCGTCGCCGCCACCCTCTTCAGCGCCCTCGCGGACGCCGGCGTGAACATCCAGCTGATCAGCACCTCCGAGATCAAAATCTCGGTGATCGTGGACAAGGCCAAGGCCGACGAGGCCGCCCGCGTGGCGCACAAGGCCTTCTCGCTGGAGAGCCTCTGAGCCGCCCGGCGCGGTCGTTGGCTGCCGGTTGACTCCGCCCATCTTGGCCCCATGAGCGTCGAAGCAGTCAAAGCGCGCATCGCCAAGATGAACCAGCGGCTGCGGGTGGGCACCCGTTTTGTCTCAAGCCTCAATTATCCCTGTCCATCCGTGTGATCCGTGGTTTCAACCGCTGAATCCAGACTTAGCGGATTGCCGCCGGTTTTCGGTCATGGTGGGTTGATCGTCATGACCTTTTTGATCCGCGCCGCGTTCCAGGCCGTCGTTTTGGCGGCATTCGTTTTGGGCGCGATTGTTGCGCACGCGGGCAACTGGGTGCTGCGAAGCAGCGGATGGAATTACTACGGGCAGCTTGGCAACGGCGGGAACGCCTACTCGCGGGCCTATCCGCTGACGGTCGCCGAGGATGTGGTTCAGATCTCGGCCAGCGGTGCCCACAGCCTGTTCGTCAAGGGTGACGGCACGCTTTGGGGAATGGGCAGGGGCGCGCAGCTTGGCGCGATGGCGTCCTCCACTCAGCTGACGCCGATTCAAATCGCGTCCGGGGTGGTCCACGCCGCGGCGGGAGACACGCACACGTTGTTCATCACCGAGGACGGCTCTCTTTGGGGAATGGGCTCCAATCGCTACGGCCAGATCGGCTTGGGCTCCGCGGTCGCCTACACCTCCGCCCCGCAGAAAATCGCGGACGACGTGGCCGCGGTCGTGGGCGGGTATGAGCACAGCCTTTTCCTCAAAAAAGACGGTTCCCTGTGGGGCATGGGGTGGAATTTTTACGGGCAGGTGGGCGACGGCTCCGCGACGAACCAGTTTGTCCCGGTGCAGGTCGCGGTCGATGTGAGCCAGGTGGCCGCGGGCCATGCCCATACCCTGATCCTCAAGAAGGACGCCACGCTCTGGGCGGTGGGTGACAATGGCCGAGGTCAACTCGGGAGCACGACGCTCTCGCTCTCGCGCACTCCGATCTTTGTCGCCGCCGGTGTCAGCCGTATCGCGGCGGGCGGCTCGAATACGTTGTTCCTCAAAACAGACTCCACGCTCTGGGGGCTAGGCAAACACGGCTTCGGCATGCCGGACAACGACCAGAGCCACCCGACGGCGTTCTTCGTGGCGGACGATGTCATCGACATGCAAACCGGCGACGAGCACAGCCTCTTCATCAAACGCGACAACTCGCTTTGGTGCATGGGCAATGTTTACGGCCAGTTTGGCGACGGCCATATCACCGGCGGCGCCCCGGTGCAGGTGGCCGTGGGCGTGCGCCGTATCGCGGCGGGCGCGAGGCATAGTCTCTATCTCGCGTCCACCTACGAGGTCCGTTTCGAGCTGGGCGACTTGGGAACACGCGACGGTGGCGGAGCGCTCGTTCAACAAGTCCTCGCCGGAGAGGCGGCCGTCGCCCCGGAGGTGAGCGCCGCGATCGGTTGGGCCTTGGCCGGCTGGAATGGCGATTTCAGCGTGGTGACCAGCGAACTCACGATCACCGCCCTCTATGAGCCCCTGACCCCGCCCTCCATCTCGACGCCTCCGGCGTCCACGGTGGTGGCCCGTGGCGACTCGGCTGTCTTTGAGGTGGTCGCGGGCGGACGCCTTCTGGCGTTCCAATGGTTCGAAGGCACGTCCGGCGATACCACGCGACCGGTCCCCGGCGCCTCCTCCTCGTTTTTCGTCACGCGTCCCTTGTTCGCCAATGCAGAATTTTGGGTCCGCGTTCAGAATCCCCTAGGCGTCGTGGACGGACCCACGGTGACCGTCGGCGTCGCGCCTTTTGCGCCGCGCATCTTGTCCGCGACGGGGCTCAACTCCTCGGGTCAGCTCGGGGACGGCACCACCACCAACCGATCGGCGCCGGTGGTGGTGGCTGACAATGTCGCCGGCATCGCGGCCGGGGGGCAGCACTCCGTGTATTTCACCGTCGGCGGGACGCTGTTTGCCATGGGCAACAACAGCACAGGGCAGCTGGGTGACGGATCGACCACCAATCGACCGGTTCCGGTAAGTATCGCCGGTGGCGTGGTTCAAGTCGCCGCGGGCGGCTACCACACGCTCTTCCTGAAGGAAGACGGGGTGCTGTTCGCGATGGGCAGCAACTCCAGCGGCCAGCTTGGCGACGGCACCAAGCTGCAGCGCGCCACGCCGGTGCAGATCGCGTCGGATGTCGCGCAGGTGGCGGCCGGCTACAACCACAGTTTCTTCGTCAAGCGCGACGGCACCCTTTGGGCGACGGGTGCGAACGGCGCCAATCAACTGGGCGATGGCACCACGCTAAGCCGGTCGCAACCCGTCTTGGTCGCGAGCGGCGTGGCGCGCGTCGCCTGCGGCCACGACCACAGCCTTTTCTTGAAGACGGACGGAACCCTGTGGTCGGTGGGGCAGAATTCCCAAGGGCAGCTCGGCGACGGCACGACCACCAACCGCGACACACCGGTGCGGATCGCGGTCAACGTCACGGACATGGTCGGAGGCGGGCAGCATACGCTCTTTATCAAACGGGATCGGTCGCTTTGGGCGACCGGTGCCAACGGCTATGGCCAGTTGGGCGATGGCACCAACCAGCCGCGGAAACTGCCGGCCAAAATCGCGGACGATGTTCAACGCGCCGCCGCCGACAGTCTCCACAGCCTGTTCTTGAAAGCGGACGGATCGCTTTGGCTCATGGGCTACGACAACGGCCAGTTCAGCTCGACCTATTCCCATCGGACGCCGGTTCCGGTAGCCTCGGAGGCCCGCGGCATGGATGCCGGTCATGCCTTCACTTTGCTGCTCTCCCCGGCCTATTACACGATCACCTTCGACCCGGGCGCGCATGGCAGTCGCGTCGGCGGAGGCGCGCTCGTTCAAAGCGTGGAGGCGGGGCGGGCGGCCGTGGCGCCGCGACTGCTCCCCGAGGCGGGATGGGTATTCGTCGGCTGGGATCGCGATTTCACCGCCGTCACCTCCTCCTTTACGACGCAGGCCGCCTACGAGGCTCGCGCTCCGCGCAACTTCTCGGAATGGGCGGCGGGTTTCGATCTGGATGAAGCGGCGAGCACACCCGATGCGGACCCCGACGGCGACGGTTTGCCCAACCTGCTTGAGTATGCGTTTGGCGCGTCCCCAATGTCGCCCACTCCGGTCGCCCGGCGGCCCGTCTTGTCCGCTCTCGTCCTCGACGGAATCGAAGTCCTGGTCCTGAGCCATCGCCGCCACAAGTTTCGCCCGGTGCAATTCATCTACGAGATGTCCTCGGATCTGGTGCGATGGACCCCGCTCGACGTTTCGCCGACGATCTCCAACCCCGATGTCGATGGCGACGGAATGGTGGAGGAGGTCTCGGTCGATGTGTCGCTCGAGGGACGCCCGAAGGTCTTCCTGCGCATCCAGGTGCGCGAGTAGCCTTCGGTTTCTCGTCGGCGCGTCGGCGCCGGCGGTTTCGCGATTTCGCTTCTCCTTCTCCTCGGCGTTTCGCTGCATAGCGCCATGAAGTTCATCTCCACCCGCGGCCAATCCCCCGCCCTCGGCTTTTCCGACGCCGTCGCCACCGGCCTCGCGCCCGATGGCGGCCTCTACCTGCCCGAGGCGCTCCCTCGCTTCAGCGCCGACGACCTCACCCGCTTCGCCGCGCTCTCGTATCCGGAACTCTGCTACGAGTTCCTCTCGCGCTTCGCGACCGACATCCCGGCCGAGACCCTCCGCGCGCTCATCGCCCGCAGCTACACCACCTTTTCCCACACCGACATCGCGCCGGTGGTGAAGCTCGACGAGCGCACCTGCGTCCTCGAGCTCTTCCACGGCCCCACGCTCGCCTTCAAGGACTTCGCCCTCCAGCTGCTCGGCAACCTCTACGAGCACCAGTGCCGCACGCGCGGCCAATCGATCAACGTCCTCGGCGCCACCTCGGGCGACACCGGCTCGGCCGCCATCCACGGCCTGCTCGGCAAGCCCGGCACCGCCATCTTCATCCTCTACCCGGACGGCCGCACCTCGCCGCTCCAGGAG
>JAUVVA010000136.1 GCA_030604905.1 Verrucomicrobiota bacterium
ACTTCAACTCAACCCAGGCCCTCCCTTGGACCTCAAACAAATCAAGCAACTCATCGAGCTCATGCAGCGCTCCGACCTCACCGAATTCGCGGTCGAGGAGGAGGGCTTCAAGATCAAGATCGCCCGCGCCGCCGGTGCCAGCGCCGCTCCCGTCGTCGTCGCCGCCGCCCCTGTTGCCTCCCTGCCCGCCGCCGCTCCGGCCCCCGTGGCCCCCGCCGCCGCGGCCGCCGCCTCCTCGCCCGCCCCGGCCGCCGCCGGCGCCGACGAGACCGGCTACGTCTTCGTGAAGAGCCCGATGGTCGGCACCTTTTACAAAGCCGCTTCGCCCGAGTCGAAGCCCTTCGCCGAGATCGGCACCAAGATCACCGAGACCAGCGTGGTCTGCATCATCGAGGCCATGAAGATCATGAACGAGATCCAAGCCGAGGTGAAAGGCACCGTGGTCGAGATCCTCGTCGAGAACGGCCAGCCCGTCGAATACGGCCAAAAGCTCTTCAAGGTCAAACAGGGCTAAGGCCGCGAACTCTATCAGCCGCTAAAGGACGCTAAATTGCGCTAACCCCAGCGCCGGAATGCCCCCTTCCGACGGCTCGTTTTAGCGACCTTTAGCGCCCTTTAGCGGTTAACTCATTTTATACTCCCGTGATCCAAAAGGTCCTCATCGCCAACCGCGGCGAAATCGCCCTCCGCATCGTCCGCGCCTGCCGCGAGCTCGGCATCAAGACCCTCGCCGTCTACTCCGAGGCCGACGCCCAGTCGCTCCACGTGCAGCTCGCCGACGAGGCCATCTGCATCGGCGGGCCCCGTGGCGCGGACTCCTACCTGCGCGCCGACCGCATCATCGCCGCCGCCGAGGTGGCCGACGTGGACGCCATTCACCCGGGCTACGGCTTCCTTTCCGAAAACGCCAAGTTCGCCGCCCAGTGCGAGGCGTGTAACATCAAGTTCATCGGCCCCAAGTCCAAGTCCATCCAGATGATGGGCGACAAGGCCGTCGCCAAGGACACCGTCAAGAAGGCCAAGGTGCCCACCGTGCCCGGCTCCGACGGTCCGCTCACCAACGAGACCGAGGCGATCAAGATCGCCCGCCGCATCGGCTACCCGGTCATCATCAAGGCGGTCGCCGGCGGCGGTGGTCGCGGCATGCGCATCGCCCACAACGACGTCTCCCTCGCCAAGGAGTTCAACGTCGCCAAAAACGAGGCCGAGAAGGCCTTCGGCAACGGCGCCGTCTACCTCGAGAAATACATCGAGAAGCCCCGCCACATCGAGTTCCAGATCCTGGCCGACGCCCACGGCAAGACCCTGCACCTCGGCGAGCGCGATTGCTCCGTGCAGCGCCGCCACCAGAAACTCATCGAGGAGTCCCCCTCGCCCTTCCTCACCCCCAGCCTCCGCAAGGAAATGGGCAAGGCCGCCGTGCGCGCCGCCGAGGCCGCCGAGTATCAAAACGCCGGCACGATCGAGTTTCTCGTCGATGCCAAGGGCAACTACTACTTCATCGAGATGAACACCCGTATCCAGGTGGAACATCCGGTGACGGAGGAGGTTACGGGCA
Organism: Verrucomicrobiota bacterium; assembly: GCA_030604905.1. Taxonomy (GTDB): domain Bacteria; phylum Verrucomicrobiota; class Verrucomicrobiia; order Opitutales; family Opitutaceae; genus IMCC26134_A. Next base: position 1,559 of record JAUVVA010000136.1, read on the forward strand.
TCGACCTGATCAAGCAGCAGATCCTCGTGGCCAACGGCGAGAAGCTCGCCTTCGACCAAGGCGACATCACCTTCACCAAGCACGCCATTGAGTGCCGCATCAACGCCGAGGATCCCGCGCGCAACTTCGCGCCCTCGCCCGGCACCATTGGCCTCTACTATGCTCCCGGCGGCCACGGCGTGCGCGTCGACAGCCACGCCTACTCCGGCTACACCATCCCGCCCTACTACGACTCCATGATCGGCAAGCTGATCTGCTACGGCTCCACCCGCAAGGTGGCGCTCGAGCGCAGCTACCGCGCCCTCAGCGAGTATCTGATCCGCGGGATCAAGACCACGATCCCGTTGCAAAAGGCGATCATGAGCGACCCGACCTTCATGGAGGGCAAGGCCACGACCGCCTACATGGAAGAGTTCTTCGCCCGCACGCCGACGGATTTGTTCACGCAATAAGCGAAGGGTCGCGCGTGTAGCCACGCCTGTCCCCAGGCGTGCGTTTGGGCAGTTGGGGGGGGCGGCGCGGAGCGCCGTCGCACGGCTGAGGACAGCCGTGGCTACACGCCGAGCAGGGCCTTCAGCCCGGCCTCGTCGAGGATCGTGACGCCGAGGCTCTTGGCCTTGTCGAGCTTGGAGCCGGCCTCCTCGCCGGCGACGACGTAGTGGGTTTTTCCCGACACGCTGCCGCTCACCTTGCCGCCGGCGGCCTCGATCAAGGCCTTGGCCTCGTCGCGCGAGAGACTGGGCAGGGTGCCCGTCAGCACGAAAGTCTTGCCGGCGAGCGCCCCCTGCGCCGCGGCGCTCGCCAGGCGCGCGGCCTTGGGCGCGATGCCGAGCGCGCCGAGGCGCGCGAGGGCGTGGCGGCCGCGCTCGGAGGCGAAAAAGGCGATGACGTTGCGCGCCGCTTCGTAGCCGATCTTGTCCGCCCCGGGTGTGCGCTCGCGGTGGGCTTGCAGCTCGGCCAGTTCGCCGGCGAGGGCGGCATGGCGGGTGGTGCGCTCGGCGCGCTCGGCCTCGTCTTTCGGCGGGTTGACACGGGAGCGGGGGCTGATGCGCGCCATCTCATCGTTCACGTCGGCGAGGCGGGCCAGGCGCGGAAGAATCTCGGAGCCGGCCACGGCATCCAGCGTGCCGTGCACGGCGGCGATGTCCTGCGCCGTGGTGGCGCCGACGTCGCGGATCTGGAGCGCGAGCAGCCAGCGGTCGAGCGGGAGCGTGCGCGCGCGGGCGATGGCCTCGACGATCTTGGTCGCGTTTTTCAGGCCCAGCATGCGCGGGGCCTCGGGCGTGCCGAGGTTGAGCGCGCCGAGCGGCTCGGCCTCGAGCGCAAAAAGGTCAAACACATCGCGCACCCGGCCGCCGCGCACCAGGGCCTCGGCGACCACGCCGCCGAGTCCCTCGAGGTCGAGCACGCCGCGGCCGGCCACGTGGTCGAGGCGGGTGACAAGCTGCGCCGGACAATCGGCGTTGGGGCAACGGATCGCGACCTCGCCCTCGACCCGCACGACGGGTGTGGAGCAGACCGGGCAGGCGTCGGGAAAGACATAGGGCGCGCACTCGGGCGGACGTTTCGCGAGGTTTACCGCGACGACCACGGGGATGATCTCGCCGGCTTTCTCGACCGTCACGGTGTCGCCGGGGCGGATGTCCTTGCGCGCGATCTCGTCGGCGTTGTGCAGGGTGGCGCGGGCGACTGTCGTGCCGGCGAGCTGCACTGGCGCGAGCTCGGCGACGGGGGTGAGCACTCCCGTGCGGCCCACCTGGATGGTGATGGCGCGCAGGAGCGTCTCGGCCTGCTCGGGGGCGAACTTGTAGGCCGCCGCCCAGCGCGGGGAGAGTTTGCGTGCGCTCTGGCCTTCGCCGCGGTAGCCGGCGCGGGCCTGGAGCGCGAAGTCGTCGAGCTTCACCACCGCGCCATCGGTCGCGTAGGGGAGCGCTTTGCGCAGGGTGTCGAGTTCGCGGATGGCGGCGACGACGGCCTCGACGCCGACCACGTGCCGGCGGTGCTCGAGGACCGGCAGGCCCCAGGCGGCAAGGCGTGCGTGCCAGGCCTCCTGCGAGGCGATGTCGAGGGCGGGCTCGCAGGCTCCGCGCCCGTAGAGCACGATCTCCAGGCGGCGCGAGGCGACGAGGGCGGGGTCGAGGAGCTTGAGCGTGCCGGCGGCGAGGTTGCGCGGGTTGGCGTAGGGCTCGTGGCCGGCCTCCTCCTCGGCGGCGTTGATGCGGGCAAATTCGTCGAAGCGCAGGAAAATCTCGCCGCGGATCTCGAGCAGGGCGGGGAAGTCGGGCGCCGAGGTGGCGGCGGAGGACGAGGCGGAGTCCGTGGCGTCGGCGAAGAGGCCGAGCTGGGGCTCGGCGTTCCCGGCGACGGGCGCGCCGGCCGACGCGGGCGCGGGCGCGAGGCGCTTCAACTCGTGCGGCAGCCCGCGGATGGTTTTCACATTGGGCGTCACGTCGTCGCCCTCTTCGCCGTCGCCGCGGGTGACGGCGCGGGTGAGGCGGCCGTGCTCGTAGGTGAGGGAGATGGAGGCGCCGTCGATCTTGGGCTCGACGGAGTAGGCGAGGTCTTCGCGGCCGAAGAGGCGGGCGAGGCGGGCGCAGAAGTCGCGCAGCTCGGTCTCGTCGTAGGTGTTGTCGAGCGTGGTCATCGCCTGGCGGTGACGCACGCGGGCGAAGCCCTCGCTGCGATCGTCTCCGATGCGGCGAGTCGGCGAGGCGAGGCCGAGCGCGGCGGCCTCCTCCGGGTGGGCGGCCTCGAGGTCGGCGAGCTCGCGCTTCAGCCGGTCGTAGTCGAAGTCGGTGATGAGCGGGCGGGCCTCGCGGTAGTAACGCTCGTCGTGCGCGGCGACTTCGGCACGGAGCGCGGCGATGCGGGCGGAGGCTTCGGAGGAGGTCATCGACGAGACATGGACGCGGGGGCGGGCTTTATCGAGTGCGGAGGGATACCGCAGGCCCTTGCCCCCTGCCAATCCTCGAGGTGCCGCCCGATCAGCCGGTGGGGGCCGAGACGGGCTTGTTTACCGGGTCGGTGCTCAGGACGTTTTCCGGGGAGGCTTGCGGAGCTTGGGGAACGGGACGGCGTAGCCGGAAGAGCGGAAACTCGAGCAGGCGGCGATACCAGGGCCAAAAGGCGTAGAGGGTGACGGCCACGACGGCTCCGGCGGTGTCGGCCACCCAATCGGCGAGCTCGACGTAGCGGCCGGGAGTGAAGCTTTGGCGCAGCTCGTCGGCGATGCCGAAGCAGGAGACGGCGACGATGGCGTAGCGGAAGCGGTAGACGCCGGGGCAGCGGGCGACGAGGGTGGCGAGCAGGCCGAAGATGGCGAAGTGGGCGATCTTGTCGAAGTGCCCGACGGCGGGCGCGGCCACCTGGCTGCGCCCGGAGGCGAAGATCACCACCGCGGCGAGCGCGATGGGGTAGAGCCATCGAAGGCGCGAGGCGGGCGTGTTGAGTTCGTGAGCGGCGGGCTTGAGCATCTGGGCGGGTATGACCGCGACTTTCGGGTTTGGAGGCGGAGAAAACCAGAAGTTTACTTTGGCTCGATCGGGCGGCGTGGCAGCAGCCTGCATACCGGGTTTTTGCCACGGAGGGCACGGAGCGCGGACACGGAGGCCACGGAGCCAAGCAGTTGAAAGCCCTGGCTTGGGGCGCCCGTCGCTCGCTTGTTACCTTTTGTGCATTTTCGTGTCCGCGCTCCGTGAGCCCCGTGACCAATCATGCTCCCCGCAGAAACGAAAAAACCACCGAAGTCTCGGTGGTCCAAGGGGAAATGGTCGGGCTGGTGAGATTCGAACTCACGACCTCTTGCACCCCATGCAAGCGCGCTACCAGGCTACGCTACAGCCCGAACAACTGAAAGGAGGGTCAGAAAGCCGCTCGGCGACACGGAGGGCAAGCGGTTTTTTGCTGTGACTCATATTGCCCGGCCTGCCCCCCGGATATCGGTTTTTTGGGGGGCTGGCTCTTCCCGGCGCGAGAGAAAGGGCCCGCGAGGAGCGGGCCCGCGGGGCAACAGGATCAAGCATACTTCGCCGGCAGCGCGCGGCCTTCCTGGGCGCTGCGCATGGCGAGGTCGAGGATGTGGATGGGGCGGCGGGCCCACTCGCCGGTGATCACCAGCGCCTCGCCGGTGGTGAGGTGCGCGGCGATGTTCTCATAAAACTTGTGGCCTTCGCCCTTCGGGTGCGGGGCGCGCTCGGTGAGCACCTTGCCCCCGCCCTGCGGGGTGTGGGTCTCGGCGCCGGGCCACTCGATGAGGTGCGTCGCCTTGGTGCCCACGATCTTCATGAAGCCCTTGTCGGCGGCGGCGTCGAGGTGTGTAATGGTGAGGTTGATACGCTGGCCGGAGGCGAAGCGCACCACGGCCTGCGCCTCGTCCTCGTTGGAGTCCTTGGCCCAGGGGAAGTCGGGCTGCGAGGCCCAGTGGCCGTTCCAAGCGTAGCCGCTCACCTCGGTGACGGGCGAGCTGATGAGCTGGAGCGAATACTCCAGCAGGTGCACGCCCCAGTCGTAGAGGATGCCGCCGGAGATGCTGCGCGAGGAGCGCCACCAGTCGCCGGGGCGGCTGTGTTGGCCCATGCGGAGATCGATGCGCACGATGTCGCCGAGCGCGCCGCTCTTGAAGAGCTCGACCGCGCGCAGGATCCAGCCGTCCCAGTGGCGGTTGTGGTAGGTGCTCACGATCACGCCCTGCTTTTTCGCGGCCTCGATCATGGCGTCGCACTCCTCGGTGGTGATGGCCATCGGCTTCTCGAGCACGACGTGGCGGCCGGCGGCGGCGATCTTGAGGCCGAGCTCGGCGTGGGTGTTGTGCGGGGTGATGACGGTGACGAGGTCGACCGCGGACTTGGCGAGCAGCTCGTCGACGGTGCCGTAGGTCTCGATGCCGGGGAAATCGGCGCGGGCGACCTCGAGGCGCTTGGGGTCGAGCTCGACCACGGCGCTGGGCGTCATGCCGGCGGCCTTCATTTCATTGAGGTGCTGGCGGCCCATGTTGAAGGCGCCGCCGTAGCCGACGACCGCGACTTTGATGGCGGAGGGGGTGCTGTAGGTTTTCAAGAGGAGGGAGGGGGGGACGGAGTGGGATGAAACGGGAGCGGGAGAACGAAGGGCCGGCGTTTAGAGGAGGCCGGCGGCCCAGAGGCAGCCTTGCACGGTGAGGCGGCGGGCGGCGGGGAACTGGGTGAACTCGTCGGGGTGGTGGCCGAGGGCGTTGTAGAAGACGCGGCCCGCGCCCCAGGTCTTGATCCAGGCCACGGGCATCTGCACCGCGCGGCCTTCGTGGTGGTAGGTGGTGTCGGCGAGCACGTGCACGCCGGGATCGACCATCAGGTAGTATTGCTCGGACCGATACGCGAAGGCGGCGGGCAGTCCGGCGGTGATCGGGCTGGCCCAGTCGGTGACGCGCACGGAGTAGTCGCCGACGTGGGGGTGGCCGACGAAGTGGCCGCCGACCATCCACTCGTAGTCGAGGCGTCCGCGGAAGGCGTCGCCCATGCCGCCGTGGATGCCGCCCAGGCCCACGCCGGAGCGCACGGCGGCGACGAGGCCTTTCTCCTGCTCGTTGCTCAGCTGCCCCATCGTCCAGCAGGGGAAGATGAGCGCGTAGGAGCGCAGTTTTTCGGGGTCGGCGAGAGGCTCGAGGCTGGTGACGATCTCCGGCTCGAGGCCGCGGGCTTGAAGCTCGTTGGCGAAAAGTTGGACGATCTTTTCAGGGTGATGGCCGTCCCAACCGCCGCTCACGAAGAGGACTTTTTTCATGGATTGCTAGGGTAGCCGCTCATCCTAGCATGACGGGCTTGGGCTCGGGAATAGACGAGCGCGTCAAAAAAATGGATTTTGGAACCAAGCACTGGGGCGCCTTTACGCGGCGTCATCCCTCGCCTTTCGCGGTCATCAACGCGAACACGGCGTGGGCGAAAGACAACTGGGTGCGCACCGCCTTCTCGACCTGCAACTTCTCCTTCATCCTGCGCGGGCGGGGGGAGTTTCACCGCCTGGGGCGGCTGTGGACGGTGGAGGCGCCTTGTGTGATCACCCAGTGGCCGGGCGAGCACCTGGAGTATGGTCCGCTGAACGCGCCGGAGGAGACCTGGGACGAGCTTTACATCACCTATGCGGGCGAGACGAAGGCGCGCTTCGAGGCGGCGCGGCTCATCGATCCGGAGCGCCCGCTCTGGCCCATCCGCGACGCGGTGGTGCTGCGCGAGCTGGTGGAGGAGCTGCGCGAGCTCTCGCACGCGGCGGAGCCGGAGGCGGTGGTGGATCGGGTGGATCGGGTGAGCGAGCGGCTGATCCTGGAGAGCTGGCTGGGGCCGGTGCGGCGCGAGGCCCCGGTGGGCGACGCGGCCACGGTGCAGGCGATCGCGGCGGCGCTGCGCGCCCGGCTGGCCGACCCGGCGCTCAGCCCGGAGGCGGTGGCGGAGGAGCAGGGCTGGTCGCCCTCGACCTTTCGCCGGCGTTGGGACGAGGTGATGCCGGAGAGTCCGGGGCGCACGCTGCAAGGGCTGCGCATGCAGGCGGCCTGTCGCCTGCTGGTGGAGACGACGCTGCCGATCCACGAGGTGGCGGAGCGGGTGGGCTTCGCCGACGAGTATTATTTTTCGCGCCGCTTCCGCCTGGAGCTGGGCATGCCGCCGCGCGCCTATCGCCGCGCCTACCTGCTGCGGCGGGGTTGAGGAGCCGGAGCGTCTTAAATGGAGCCGCGCTGGCGGACGGCCTCGAAGAGGGTGATGATGGTGGCCATGGCGACGTTGAGCGAATCCGCCTGGCCGGCCATGGGGATGCGCACGCGGGCGTCGGCCTCGCGCAGCCAGTAGTCGCTCAGGCCGTATTGCTCGCTGCCCATCACGATGGCGAGCGGGCCGCGCAGGTCGGTGTCGGTGTGGAGCGCGGTCGCCGAGGGCGTGGTGGCTACGGCGCGGATGCCGCGGGCGCGCAGCCACTCGCGCACCTCCTCGCTGCTTGCGATGATCACGGGCACCGAGAACAGCACGCCGGTCGAGGCGCGCACGACGTTGGGGTTGAAAAGGTCGGTCACGGGGTCGCAGACGATCAGCGCATCGGTGCCGGCGGCGTCGGCGCTGCGCAGGATGGTGCCGAGGTTGCCGGGCTTTTCGATGGCCTCGACCACGAGGAGGAAGGGGGCGCGGGCGGGGGCGGCGGCGGTTTTGGTGGCGAGGAGCGTGTCGAGGTCGGCGAGGGTCTTGCGCCATTGCGGGGCGACGGCGAGGAGGCCGTCGGGGCGCTCGCGGTAGGCGACCTTCGCGAAGGCGTCGCGCGAGAGTTGAAACACCTTCGCGCCGGCGGCCTGCGCGTCGGCGATGAGCGCGGGCTCGTTGCCTTGGTCGCCCGGATACCACTCGGGGCAGACGTAGAGCTCGGAGAGCGGGATCGCCTTGTCGAGGGCGCGGCGAATCTGGCGGTAGCCCTCGATGAGGAAGACCCCGGCCTCGTCGCGCGGGCGGCGGTCGCGCAGCTTCACGAGCTGTTTCACGCGAGGGTTTTGGAGGCTGGAGATCAACTCGACCGGAGGCATGGCCCACGAAACACACGAAAGGGCGCGAAAAGAAAATCCTCTTCCCTCCGCCTTTCGTGTGTTTCGTGTGTTTCGTGGTTAAGAAAAAAGCCTTCAA
>JAUVVA010000125.1 GCA_030604905.1 Verrucomicrobiota bacterium
ACCGAGGACGTGGTGAAGATGGGCGACTCGATCACCGTGAAGTGCATCGGCATCGACGAGAAGACCGGCAAGGTCCGCCTCTCGCGCAAGGCCGCGATGAAGGAGCTCGAGGCCCAGCAGGGCGGCGGCCAGCCGGCCGCCCCCGCCGCCGAGCAGGCCCCCAGCGCCTGATCCCCGAGGCACCGGCCAGCGACCGGTGCTACACGTTCACGCCCGCGAGCGCCTCGTGCGCCTCGCGGGCGTTTTTGTTTTCCGGGAAGCTCGGAAGGGCGACGGTCAGCTCTTTTTCGCGGGCTGCGGGTGCAGCAGGTCTTCGAGGCCCAGGCCCGTCAGCTTGCGCAGGCCTCGGAAAAAGAGAAACAGCGCCAGCATCATCACCCCCATGCTGGGCACCACGATCACCGGCCAGCTCAGCCACTGCATCTTGGCGAGCTGGGCGTTGAACTCGGCCGAGCCCGCCGGACCTTGCAACAGCCAGCGCGCGAGCAGGAAGTTCATCGTCGCGCTCACCGCGAAGGAGCCCACGGTCAACCAGCTCGCCTGGCGGAGCAGGCGGTCGAACTGCGGGCGCGTGCCGCTCGCCGTCAGCGCCGCGTCGATGCGCGGCACGTCAAAGACCTGGTCGTTGTAGAGAAACTCGCGCACCAGCGGGCGCGCGGTCCGCATCGAGATGAGCACGATCAGGCCGATCACCGTCGGCACCGAGGCCTCTTTGACCGCGAACCACAGACCGTCGAGCTCCATCAGGGCGAAGCCGCCGGTGAGCAGGGTGTTGAAGAAGCCGATCGCCGAGAAAAAGTTGAACTTCCGCCGCCGCACGAAGTCCCGCAGCCCGTAGCCCAGCGGGAAGGCCAGCGCGACCAGCATCGCGACCACCGGCCCGAGCCGCTCCTCGGTGCTGAGATTGCCGAGGATGAGCGCCGGCGCCGCGATGTTGCAGGCGAGGTTGAGCAGCAGGTTCTCGCGCGAGGGGCGCGCGGAGGGCGGGGGAGCGGAGGAATCGGTCACGGCAAAGGCGATGGCGGTGCGGAAAAACCGCGATCCCATGCGAGCGTCCGCGCCGAGTCACCCGAAAATCCGTGTTTCAAACGCGCGGCATCCGCGTAGCTTGCCCCTCCCACCATGATCCTCCTCGGCGTCAACATCGACCACTGCGCCACCGTGCGCCAAGCTCGTTACCGCGGCTACTCCGCCACCGTCGGCGGGGCCGTGGAGCCCGATCCCGTCGCGCTCGCCACGCTCGCCGAGCGCGCCGGCGCCGACGGCATCACCATCCACCTCCGCGAAGATCGCCGCCACATCCAGGAGCGCGACGTGCAGCGCCTGCGCGAGGTCGCGCAGACCCGCATCAATCTGGAGATGGCCTGCACGCCCGCGATGACCGAGTTTGCCCTGCGCGTGAAGCCCGAGTCCGTCTGCCTCGTGCCCGAGAGCCGGGAGGAGATCTCCACCGAGGGCGGCCTCGACGTGGTCGGGCAACGCGAGCGCGTGCGCGCCGTCTGCGAGGCGATGCGCGAGGCCGGCATCCTCGTGAGTCTCTTCATCGACGCCGAGCCGCGCCAGATCGACGCCGCCGCGGAGCTGCGAGCGCCCTGGATCGAGTTGCACACGGGCGCCTGGGCCAACGCCTACCACACGCCGAAGCGCGCCGAGGAGTTTGCCCGCCTCGTCTCCGGAGCGCGCCAGGCCCACGCCGCCGGACTCGTGGTCAACGCCGGTCACGGCATCAACTACGTCAACGTGTCCGAGATCCGCACGCTGCCCCACGTGCACGAGCTCAACATCGGCCACAGCATCATCAGCCGCGCCCTCTTCACCGGCATCGAGGAGGCGGTCCGCGAAATGAAGGCGCGGATGAACCCCTGAGCCGAAGCGCCGCCCGCGGAGTGCCTGCCCCATGATTACCGGCCACGTCCTCGGTCTCGGCTGCGATCTCTGCGAGGTCGCGCGCGTGCGTGCCGTGTGGGAGCGCCAGGGCGAGCGTTTCCTCGCCTTCACCTACACCGAGGGGGAGCGAGATTACTGCCTGCGCATGCGCGATCCCGCGCCGTTCCTCGCCGCGCGCTTCGCCGCCAAGGAGGCGGTCGCGAAGGCCTTTGGCACCGGCATCGGCGCCGAGCTCGGCTGGAAGTCCATCGAGGTGGTGCACGACGAGCGCGGCGCGCCGCGGGTGCGCCTCGACGCGCAGGGCGAGGCCTGCCTTGCCGCCCGCGGCGCAAGCGGGGTCCTGCTCACCCTTTCGCACACCGACTCCATGGCCATGGCCGTGGCGGCCCTCGTCAAAGCATGAACGGCGCGCTCCCCATCCTCACCTGCGATCAGGCGCGCGCCTTCGAAGCCGCGCTTTTCGGTGGCGACGAAGCTCGCGAGTGGGCCGCGATGCAGGCCGCGGCGCGCGCGCTTGCTGCGGCCATCGAGACCGACTTCGCCGAGGCCGCCTCCTCTTTCCCCTCCGTAGCAAAGGTGCTCGTGCTCGTGGGCAAGGGGCACAATGGCGGCGACGCTTTGCTCGCGGCCGCGCGCCTGCGGGAGCGCCACCCTGCGCTCGCGCTCGACGTGGTCTATGCTTTCGGCGAACGCGCGCTGCGTCCGCTGGCCGCGCGCGCGGTGGAGGCGGTGGCCGCCTTTACCCGCCCCGTCCGAGCCGACGGGCGCGATTGGGCCCCGGCCTACGATCTCTGTCTCGACGGCGTATTCGGATTTCAGTTTCGCCCGCCGCTTCCGGAGAGCGTGGCTCGACTGCTGGCGCGGGTAAACGCCCACCCGGTCCGCCTCCGGGCCGCGGTTGATCTGCCGAGCGGGCTCGACGCGAGCGACGCTTTCCGGGCCGACTTCACCTACGCGACGGGCATCGCCAAGACCCCGTTGCTCGGGCTCCCGCAGGCCGGTCGCCTCCGCTTCCTTGACCTCGGCTTTTTCGCGCCCTCACGCCCTTGGAATTGTCACCCATTGGGTGACAATTGCGCCGGGATCGAGCCTGCCGCCACCCCCGCACATTGTCACCAATCTGGTGACATTGGCTCGGAGGCGCGGTCTCGGGATTGGCTGCTCACGGAGCGCGTGCTCGCGCCCATCGCGGGGTTGCGCGATCCGCGGGGCGACAAGCGCCACAACGGTCATCCGCTCATCCTCGCGGGCTCGCGCCGCTTTCCCGGCGCGGCGCTCATGGCCACGCTCTCCGCGCTCCACGTCGGCGCCGGCCTCGTCACCGCCGCCGTGCCGGAATCGCTCGTGCCCGTCTTTGCCGCCCGCGTGCCCGAGGCGATGTGGGTGGCGCTCCCCGAGACGCCCGAGGGAGGCCTCGCGCTCGAAGGCCTCCACCTGGTGCGCGCCGCCTTCGAGCGCGCGGGCTCGGTCGTCATCGGGCCCGGCCTTGGACGTGAGCGCGAGACGCTCGCGCTGGCCGCCGAGGTCGCCGCGCTTTCGCCACACCCGCTCGTGATCGACGCCGACGCGCTCCAGCCGGAGATCGTCGCCGCCGGTCGGTCCGCGCGCATCCTCACGCCGCACGGCGGCGAGTATTCGCGCGTCGCCGACGCGTTGCCGCCCGGCGCGGTCCTCGTCCGCAAAGGCCCCGTGACGCGGATCGAGACCGCCGGCGCGGGCGGCGCCGTGTATCACAGCTTTTTCGGCGGCCCGGTGCTCGGGCGTGGCGGCAGCGGCGACATCCTGGCCGGTCTGCTCGGCACCCTGCTCGCGCAGACTCCCGCCGACCCGCTTGGCGCGGCCGCGCGCGGCGTGGTCTGGCACGGGCTCGCCGCCGATCACCTCGCGCGCGCGCACGGCGCCACCGCCGTGCGCACCACGCAACTCCTCGACTTTTTCGCGCCCGCTCTGCGAGCCTCGGCCGCATGAGTGAACTGACGGAGACGCAGGCCTTTTTGGTGCTCAACGCGCTGCCCGACATCGGGCCGATCACCACCAACCGCCTCCTGGCCGCCTTTGGCGAGGATCCGCGCCGGCTCTTCGACGCGCCCGTCGCCGAGCTCGAGGCGGTGAAGGGCGTGGGACCGAAGATCAGCGGCAACCTGCGCAACTGGCGCGAGCTGGTAAACCTCCCCAAGGAGCTCGCCCGCCTCGCCCAGGCGGGCGCGACCTTCGTCACCTCGCGGGACCCGGCCTACCCGCCGCTGTTGCGCGAGCTGGCGGACGCGCCGCTCGGGCTGTATCGGCGCGGCGACTACAGCTTCGACGCGCCCTGCGTGGCGATCGTCGGCTCGCGTCGCACCACGCTCTACGGGCAGTCGGTCGCGAAGAAACTCGGTTACGAGCTGGCCCGGCTCGGCTTTTGCGTGGTGAGCGGCCTGGCGCGCGGCATCGACACCTTCGCGCACGAGGGCGCGCTCGAGGCCGGCGGGCGCACCGCCGCCGTGCTCGGCAACGGGATCGACATCATCTACCCCCCGGAAAACTTGAAGCTCTACCAGCGCATCGAGGAAAGCGGCGGCGCCATCCTCACCGAATTTCCCTTCGGGCGGCGGGCCGACAAACAATCCTTCGCGATGCGCAATCGCATCGTCGCGGGCATGAGCCGCGCGGTCATCGTGGTGGAGAGCGACGTGAGCGGCGGCTCGATGATCACGGCCAAGTTCGCCGGCGAGCAGGGGCGCCTGGTTTTCGCCGTGCCCGGACGGATCGACCAGCCGACCAGCGCGGGTTGCCACCAGTTGATTCGAGACGGGGCGACCTTGTTGACCTCGGTCGACGATGTGCTGAGCGAGTTCAACTATCTCCAGGGCTTCGGCCCGGGCGGCGTGGCCCCGGTGGCCGGCGCGGGCGATGCGGCCGCGCCGAAGTCCGCGCCCGGAGCGACTCCGCCGGCCACGCTCACGCCGGATGAGGCGAAGGTCTTCGCCTGCTTTGCCGGAGGCGCGCTCCTGGCGCCCGACGCCTTGGTGGCCGCCACGGGCCTGGCCAGCCACACGCTTTCGTCGACGCTGATGATGCTGGAACTCAAGCGCCTGGTGGTGAGGCGTGCGGACGGCACCTACGAGGCGCGTTGAGCTCGGGCTCGCGGGCTGCGCAGAAAAACCGGCGGGGAGCTTCCCGCCGGGGATTGCGCCCGGCCCGGCATCGGGGCATCTTCGGACCATGTCGCAATCACCGTGGATCCGTCCCCTGCGCCCGCTGGGTCGCATCGGCGAATCGTTGCTCGACCGCGTGCTGTGCGTGCTGGGCGCGGTGGGGCTCTCGCAGGCGCCGGAGTTTTTTCAGCAGTATTTGCAGCGTCTCGGCGGACACCTCGACGAGGCGCGTCGGCAGCTCGCCAGTTTTGAGAACGTGGCCCGGCAGAGCGGCATCACGCTGCAGCAGCTCATCGACACGACGCGGGCGCAGCCGGTCGAGCCGGTGGCGAGGCTCGGCAACGTGATCGCCGAGACGCAGTCGCGGGTCGAGGCGCTGGCCGCGGCCGAGGCGGCGTTGCGCAACGCGTCGGTCTGGGACCGCCCCTTCGTGTTCGTGGCGCACGTCGACGCCTCCATCGCGGCGCGAACCTGGGAGGTATTTAAACCCGCCGTGCCCGTGACCCTCGAGGGTCTGGTCTACGCGGGCGTGGGCATGGTGATGGCGCTCGGGCTCTACCAACTGACCTGCGCCTGGCCGGCGCGTGTCTTGATCGCGCGCTGCGGGAAAAAATCCCCGCCTCCGACGGAGCCGAAGGGTTGACCGACGCCGCGCCGCGCGGGCAGGGATGGGGGATGATCAACTCCATCGCGATTGTGGGCGCAGGCGCGCTCGGCATCTATTACGGCGGGCGCTTTGTTCGCGCGGGGCGTCAGGTGTCGTTTCTTGTGCGCTCGGAGGCGGAGCGGCTGCGGGAGCGTGGTCTCGTCTTGGAGTATGGCGGGGAGCGGCATGAGGTGGGGCCGGTGCGGGCGGAGACGAGCCCGCAAGCCATCGGGCCGGTGGATCTCGTGGTGGTGGCGCTGAAGGCCACGGCCAACCATGAGCTGGCACGCTTGCTGCCCCCGCTGCTCGGGCCGAAGAGCCTGGTCGTCAATCTGCAGAACGGACTCGGTGTGGACGAGGCGGTGGCGGAGGTGGCGGGCGCGGAGCGCACCCTCGGCTCGCTCTGCTTTGTGGCGGTCAATCGCCTGGCGCCGGGCGAGGTGGTGTGCTCGGAGCAGGGTTACGTGGAGATCGGGGAATTCGGGCGTCCCGCGGGAGAGCCCGCTCGCGCGGTGGCGGAGCTGTTTTCCTCGGCGGGCGTGAAGGCGAGGGTGCGCGACAGCTTGTTGACCGCGCGTTGGCGGAAGCTGATCTGGAACGTGCCTTTCAACGGGCTCACGGTCGCGCTCGGCGGGGTGACGAGCGATGAGACCCTGCGGGACGCGGCCGGCGAGGGGCGCGTGCGGGCCTTGATGGAGGAGGTGCGGGCGATCGCGCGCGCCGAGGGCGTGGAGATAGAGGAGGCGTTTTTGGAGAACCAGATCGAGCGCACGCGCAGCATGCGCTACAAGCCCTCGACCATGCTGGATTGGCTGGCTGGGCGTCCGCTGGAGCTGGAGCCGATCTGGGGCGAGCCTTTGCGTCGCGCGAGGCGGCATGGCGTGGCGACGCCGGAGCTGGCGCGCCTTCATGAGGAGCTACTGGCCAAGGCGTCGGAGGCGGGCGCCGCGCGGTGAGGCCGGAGGGGGATCGTTGCTCCGGGGTTGACCGCCGGGCCCGGGACGCGGCAAGTTCGGCGAGTCGGTCGACAATGGAAGGGTGGCAGAGTGGTCTAATGCTCCAGCCTTGAAATCTGGCGGGCCGAAAGGCCCCGGGGGTTCGAATCCCTCCCCTTCCGCCATTCTCCTGCTCTCGGAGTTTCGAATCACCAACTCCATGCGTGGGGGAGGAAGGTAGAGAGGGATGAGAACCCCATGGGGGTCGACGGAGCCCCGCGAAGCGGGGCGGAGATGGGCCGCGCGGAGCGCGCCGCGAAGCGGTGGCCGCAAGGCCAGCCAATCCCTCCCCTTCCGCCATTCTCCTGCGCTTTTCCACGGTTCCGTTTTTATGGACACGGAGTTCACGGAGCGCGGACACGGAGGGCACGGAGGGCGGAGCAGACGGGGTGGGTTGCCCTTGAGGCGGCGCCCCTTCACGGATCAAGGCTCGGCGAGCAGGTCCGCGGGGTGGCGGCCCGAGGCGCGAAGGGTGGCGAGGGAGAGCGCGTCGTGGCGCTTGGCCAGGCGGACGCCGTTCTCGTCGGTGAGGAGCGGCGCGTGGTGGTAGGCGGGCCGGGGAGCGCCCAGGGCCTCGAGCAGCAGCAGTTGCCGGAAGGTCGAGCGAATGAGGTCCGCGCCACGCACGACCTCGGTGACGCCGAGCTCGGCGTCGTCCACCGCGCAGGCGAGCTGGTAGCTGGGGAAGCCATCCTTTCGCCACACGAGGAAGTCGCCGAAATCGCGGCCGCAGACGGCGGTTTGTGGACCGTAGTGGCCGTCGACAAAGGTGATCTCGCGTCCATCGGGCACACGGAAGCGCCAGTTGCAGGCCAAGCCGGCGGAGTCGAGCGGGGGCGGCGGAGCATCCGCGGGCGGGCGCCAGGCCGACGGGTAGACGGGCTCGTCGTCCGCCGGATGGAGCGGCGATTCGTGCGGGGCGGACAGGGCTTCGGCGAGGTCTTTGCGGGAGCGATGACAGGGGAAAACCAGGCCGGCGGCGTGCAGGCGGGCGAGGGCGGCGCGATAACGGTCGAGGCGTCGCGATTGCACGTGGACCGGCTCCTCCCAGCGCAGGCCGAGCCAGGCCAGATCCTCCAGCGCGGCCCGGGTGAACTCGGGCCGGCAGCGGGCGGTATCCAAGTCATCGATACGCATGAGCAGGCGCCCCTCCGCCGCGCGTGCCCGCGACGCCGCGAGCGCGAAAGTCCGGGCGTGTCCGAGGTGCAGACGGCCCGTGGGGGAGGGCGCGAGCCGGCCCACGTAGGGGCGTGGACGGGAGGCCTGGGTTTCGAAAGGGGCGGGTGGCACGGGGAGCGGACGAGGGAAGAGAACTGGGCGCGGGGAGGCAATTGTTCGGGCGCTGTCCCCAGAGTCGGCGGGGAGCGCGGCCCCATTTTGAGGGGGCCGGACCGCGTGTAGGTTCGCCGCTCAACCTCAAACCTATTCCCATCATGTCCGCCGATACTCCCATCGAAAAACAACTGATCGCCTGGCTAAACGACGCCTACGCGATGGAGACCAGCCTCGCCAAGGTGCTGCAAAACCACGCCAAGGACGCGAACGACTTTCCCGAGGTGCGCGCCCGCGACGAGCAACATCTCGAGGAGACGCGGCGCCACGCCGAGCAGGTCGCGCAGTGTCTCGCCTATTTCGGGGAAAAGCCGTCGGCCATGAAGGGCATGATGGGCACCGTGATGGGCAAGGTGCAGGGCGTCGCCACCGGCATGTTCGGCGACGAGGTGATGAAAAACTTCCTCTCCGATTACGCGATGGAGCACTTTGAGATCGCTTGCTACCGCTCCCTGATCGCCGCGGCGGAAGAGGCGGGGCGGCCCGAGGTGGCGAAGATCTGCGGAGACATCCTCAAGGAGGAGGAGGCGATGGCGGAGTGGCTCGCGCAGCGTATCCCCGACATCGCGCGCATGAGCCTGCAGCAGGCGCCGGCCGCGCACTGAGCGCGAACACGGTCGCCATAGGGTGGGCGCTTGCTCCCGCGTCCGCGGGAGCGCGCCGCATCGAAGTGCCGGCCGAGAGTTGACGACGGCGAGCCCAGGGTCCCGCCCCGCCTCGATGGGCAGGCGCGCGGACCGGGCGGAGCGATTTCGCAAGAAAACGCGGCGGATGCATTTGCGTGTTTCGCTGGAGAGGATTTGATCGGCGCGGCCCCGATTAAAAAAACCTCAACCCACGCACTTGCCCATGCCTTCGAAGACCCAACGCACCGAGATCGACAGCCAGGCCCTGCTCATGGAAATGACCGTGACGGTCGGCGAAAAGGAGCTGCGCAAGATTCTGCGCAACCGGAAGGAGATCGTGGACAAGGCTCAGCAAGGACAGCTTGAGCCTCTGGCCCTTGAAGTGGGCGCCATGCTTACCTTGGTGAAGGACTACGTGAAGGGCGACTATCGCAAGGTGCCCTTCGGCACGGTCGCCGCGATCGGCGGAGCCCTGTTGTATCTCTTGTCGCCCAATGACCTGATCCCGGATTTCATCCCGGGCGTGGGTTACCTCGACGACGCCGGCGTGGTAATGGCCTGCCTGCGTCTCGTGCGCATGGAGCTCGATCGCCATCTGGATTGGCGTCGCAAGCAGACTGGGAAGGCGAAGCGCAAGGCGGCCTGACCCGGGCAACCGAATGATTTCGGCTGAGCTTGCCGCCGAGCGTCTGGCGGCAAGCGCGAGTCGAGGAGAAGCGGGAGCTCCCCGCTTCTCCGCCGGACAATCGACCTGGCTCAACCCGCGGCCGGGGCCTCGGGGGCGACGACCGCGATGTGAAGCTCCTTGAGCTGCTTCTCGGTCACCGGGGTGGGGGACTGGGCCATGAGATCCTGGCCCTTCTGCGTCTTCGGGAAGGCGATCACGTCGCGGATGCTAGTCGTGCCGCAGAGCAGCGCGCACATGCGGTCGAGACCGAAGGCGATGCCGCCGTGCGGGGGCGCGCCATACTTGAAGGCGTTGAGCATGTAGCCGAAGCGGCTCTCGACCACGTCGGCCGGAATCTTGAGCACGTCCTTGAACACGCGCTCCTGCACCGCCGGCTGGTGGATACGGATCGAGCCGCCGCCGAGCTCCATGCCGTTGAGCACGAGGTCGTAGTGCTGGCCGCGGACTTTTTCCGGCGCGGTTTCGAGCAGCGGGAGGTCCTCGGCGACGGGCGCGGTGAAGGGGTGGTGCGTGGCGAGGAAACGCTTGGCCTCCTCGTCGTAGGTCATGAGCGGGAAGTCCACGACCCAGAGAAAGCGCCAGTCGTCGTGGCGGATCTCCAGCTTGCCGCGCTTCACGAGCAGTTGGGCGGCCTCGAGGCGGATGCGGCCGAGGATGGCGCAGGCCTTTTCCCAAGGTGCGGCGGCGAAGAACACCATGTCGCCGTCGGCGATGCCGAGCTGCGCGGTGAGCGCGGCCTTCTCGGCCTCGGAGAAGAATTTCACGATGGGCGACTTCCACTCGCCGCCCTCGCACTTGATGAAGGCGAGGCCCTTCGCGCCGAGGCTCTTGGCGATGTCCTCGAGGTTCTTCAACTCGCCCTGCGTGAGGTCGGCGAGGCCCTTGGCGTTGATCGCCTTG
>JAUVVA010000194.1 GCA_030604905.1 Verrucomicrobiota bacterium
CCGATGCCCTCGATGAGATCGGGAAGCGCGGACGGCCCGCCGTCGAGCTCCACCGCGAAGGCATCAAGGTAGTTTTGAAACTCGCCCGCGTGGTGCGAGAAACCGCCCCAGCGGTAGTAGTAATCGCGCTTCTCGTCGAAGGTCTCGATGCCGCTGGGCGCGCCCTCAAAATGGTGCGAGTAACGCAGGTTCGGGTAGTCGGCTCGCGTGGTGCCCCGCTCGCCGCGCACGATCACGGACTTGAGGCTATCGCGCGCGAAGGCGGCATCCATCGCCTGATCGTCTTTCACCAGCGTGGGCAGGCCGTAGCAGCCGCTCACGCGTGCGATCTTGCCCGATTGCGCCTTCAGCACGAAGTGGAGGACATCGGGTCCCTGTTGCCCGAGCGCCTTGCTCGAGCCGCTTTGCACGCCGTAGCCAAATACCTCGGCGATGTCGGGCAGGTAGCGCCGCACGAGGTCCACCGGGTGGCTGAGGCCGCAGTAGATCCACTTGATGCCCGCTTTCGCCCACGAGTGCGCCATGTAGTGGCGGTGGTCGTGGTGGTAGTGCGCCTCCACCGTCCAGATCTCGCCGAGCTTGCCCGCCTGAAAATCGCTCCACTGGCGCTGCATGGGCTCGCCCCAGCGGGAGCTTTGGCCGACGAGGAAGCGTCGGCCCGAGGCGCGGGCGGCGTCGAGCACGTCGCGAGCCTCGTCGAGGCCGTCAAAGAGCGGCTTGGTGCAGATGACGTTTTTCCCGGCGCGAAGTGCTTGGATGCAGTGGCGCGCATGCCAGGGGTCCGGCGTGTAGATCGCGATGGTGTCGATCGCGGGGTCCGCGAGCATCTCGTCGTAGGACGTGGTGAAGCGCGCGACGCCGAACTCCTGCTGGCGCGCGCGGCCGAGCTCTTCGTTGAGGTCGCAGATCGCGCCGATGCGCCAGCGTGCGCTGCTCTGCGCGGCGGAGAGAATGCTGCGGCCCTCGCCGAGACCGAGAACGCCGAGGGTGTGGACGGAGGGAGAGGTGTATCTCATGGGATTGGGCCCAAACCACGGAATAGCCACGGAGGCCACGGAGCGCGGACACGGAACTCACGGAGGAGAAGACAGGGAGCTGTTCCGAAACTCCGTGTTCTCCTTGCCCGCGCTCCGTGTCCTCCGTGACGAGCGGTTTAGCCGAGCGGATCGCGATTAAAGATGCGCAGGTTGCGGAAGGCGATTTGCGAGCGGGCCATCACGCGGATGGCGACCCGGCCGGCGCCGAGCACGGGGCCGTTGTTGCCGTGGCTGTTGTCGCGCAGGTCGAGCACGTTGTCGCCGTCGATCGCGCAGCGCAGGCGGTCGCCTTCCTGGAGGAACTGGACGCGGTGCCACTCGTTGAGCGCGTAGCGGCCTTTGCGCGTGCTGAAGCCGAGCACGTGATACCAGGGGTTCTTGAGCACGGCGTGCGAGATGCGGTCGTTGCGCACGTCGTTCATCTCGCGGAAGTATTCCCAGTGGTAGTTTCGCACGTCTTCCCAGCAGACCATGCTCATCGAACCGGTGGTGCGGCGCGGGTAGCAGGCCATGAAATCCTCGCGCTGCATGCCGGAGGCCTGGAGCAGCAGGAGGCTGAGCCCGCCGTGCGCGAGAGGCATGAAGTCGTATTCGACGTAGAGGTCGCCCTCGAAGAACTGCTCCGTCCACATGTAGAGCTGTTGTTCGGCGAAACTGGCGTGGTTCGGGATCGGCCCGCCGCCGGTGCGGACCTCGAGCCGGCCGTTGGCGATCTTCACCGCGGGGGCGTTGCCCTGAAGGTAGAGCTTCTTCAACTCTTCGGGTGAGTCGAAGCGCGCGGAGAACTTTTCCTGCCACGCGGCGTCGGGCTGGAAGGCGAAGGGCACCGGCGCGGGATCGGTGCCGTAAACGGCGTCCAACTCCTCATCGAGCGCGGGGTCCACCCGCCCCGCGCCCTCCTCGTAGAGGCGGCGCAGGGTCTCGCGGTCGAGCACCTCGGTGAAGGCCGCGACCTCGGAGGTGACGACGACGCTGTTGCCGGCGTAGAGATCGGGCGCGGCCGGCTCGACCAGGAAGCGCCCGCCAAAGTGGCGGCTAAAGGAATCGGAGGTGCCTACGAGGTAGCCGTTGACGTAGAGGAAGTATTTCCCGGCGGGGTGATCCCAGGTGAGCGCGACACAATACCAGTGGTCGTGCTCGAAGCTGAAGTGGTTGGCCCCGACAAAGGCGCGCGCGGGCTCGTTGTGGATTTCCCAGGGCTCGAAGCCCGCGGCGAATTTCGCCATGAGGTTGGGGTGCCACCAGTTGTCCCAGGCGAGCGCGAAGTGGGCGGCGGTGAGGTCGCGGTCCACCCGGTCGGAGAGGAGTCGGTAGCGGCCCGAGTGCGGCAGGTGCTTGTGGTGCTGGGGCAGGCGCTGCGAGGTGCGCAGATCCTCCAGCGAGAGCATCCACAAAATTAGCGTGCCGCGGGGATCATTGATCGGGCTGCCCTCGAGGCGGAGCGCGTCGGTCGGCGTGCGCGCGAGCCAGCCGGTGCGGCCGTGGCGGGTGATGAAGCGGCCGTTTTCAACGCCGGGCGTGCGGGAATCGATGCTCCACACCTTCGCGGGAGCGATCTCGGCGGGAGCGGGAGAAAGGGTGACGGGACTCATGGGCGGGAAAGGGATTCGCGGAAAAAGGTGGCGCCGCGGCGTGGCACGCGGTCGACGGGATTGCCGAAGAGGTCGTGCCAGGGGCCGAAGCCCGCACGGTCGGGCGGAAGCGCGGCGGGCGCGAACGCATCGGCGAGGAAAACCTCGGTCGCGCGCTCGCCCGCGGCGGCTTCGCTGCTCGCGCCAAAGCGCAGCAGGCGGCCGCCCGGGACCTCGCTCAGCGCGGCAAAGGGCAGCGGATCCACGGCGCGGGCCAGCGCGGCGAGCGCGCCTCCGGTGGGGTGCAGCGTGGCGTCGGGCGCGAGCAGCACGCTGAAGCTGTTGTCGGCCGTGAAACCGAGCGAATTGTGCATGGTGTAGAGGAACACCTTCTCCACGCCCACCGAGAACTGGCCCAGCAGGTAGCGGGTGAGCCGCTCCGCCTCCTCCCAGACGAGCTGGGTGTGCTCGCCCCGGTGCGGTAGGAGCGCCTGGTAGAGACCGGCGCTCACGCCCTCGGGCTGCGGCGAGCCCTCGGTGTTCCAGACCGGACGCGGCGCGCGGCCCTCGGCGTCGAGCTCGGGCCCGAGCGCGAAGGCGAACTGGCGGCGGCTGAGGTCAAACTGCGCCAGCGAATCGGCGGCTTTGTCGTAGTCGTGATAGCTAAAAATATCCACCGCATCGAGGGCTCCGGCGGCCCGCGCCAGCCGGGTCCATTCGTCGCCGTCGATCCAGCCTTCGACGTCGCGATTGGTCGTGGTGTTGAGCCCGATCAACGGCGGGCGAAAATCGGCGGCGTCCACCGCTTCGCGGGTGATGCGGGTCAACTCCGCGTAGGCCGCGGCGGGATCGGGCAGGCCGACGAAGCGGCGCGAGCCGTCGGGCAGGCGCTCGACGCGGGCGCTGAAAAACTTGTCCAGCCAAGGCTCGTTCCAGACCTCGTAAACGTCGATCTTCGCGCCATACTCGGCGAGCAGGCGGGCGACGTAGTTGCGCCAGGCCTCGAGATCGCGCGGCGCCACGAACTGGTCGAAGTAGGTATGCACGACCTCCGTCTGCCCCGAGGCCCAGCGTGGCGCGCTGGTGAACTTGCCGAGCACGCTGAAACCGGCCTCGCGGAAACGCGCGAGACGCTCGGGTTGAAAGACCCAGCGGCCGGGCTCCGGCTCGAGGTCGAACCAGTAGTTGATTTCCGAGCCCGGCCCGTGAAGGCGCACCCAGTTCATGCCCACGGCCGCGGCCATGCGAAGGTGGCGTTCGGTGGGGAGCACGTGGACGCCGAAGCGTGATTCCGGCGCGGGGCGACGGCCGAGGCGCGGCGCCGGCAGCCGATGCAGGATCAACTCCGCGAAGTCGCTCCGCGGAGCGCCCTCGGCGCCGAGCACGCGGGCATGGACGCGGTAGGAGCCGAAGGGGGAAAGCTCGGGATCGGAAAACTCCAGATCGAGCGCCCGGCCCGCCGCCTCCAGCGCGAAGGCGCGCTCGATCTGGCCGCCGTAGAGATCGACCACGCGGAGCTGGAGCCGGTCGCCCGCCTCGCTCCCGGCGGCGACCACCCGCAGGCGGAGCGCCTCGCCCGGCCCGTGCAGCGCCTCGGGATCGCGCGCGGCGAGCGCCACCTCGGCCGGATATCGGCCGAGTCGCTGATCGGTGGCGCGGCGCAGAGGCACCACGCGCACGGCGTCGAGATGCAGGCCCGGCAGGGCCTCGCGCCAGTGCAGCTCGAGGCAGAGGAGCGAATCGTCGGCGGGAGGCGTGAAGGGCACTTCCACCCAGCCGCCGGTCGCCTCGGCTTTGAAACTTTGCTCGGCGATGCGTCGCGTGCCGTGCAGGACACGGAGCGTGCCGGCGCCTTCGCCCGCCACCCAGAGGCTCGCGACATGGGGCGAGGGCTCGTCCGGCGCGGCGGGATCGGGCCAGGCGGCAAAGGCCGGCGAGCGCAGCCAGCCGCTCCGCGTCGCGGCCACCCGCAAGGCGGGTGAGCCGGAGGGGCCAGTGACGGTCTCGGAGACGGCGATCTGCAAGCCCACGGACGGGCAGCTGTCGCGATCGAGGGTCCAGCCCTGCGGCAGGCCGAGCGGAAAACGCGATTGCGGGAGCAGGTTGCTCGGATGGCCGGCGGCCTCCCGCGCCCGGAGCGCCTCCAGCCAGGCCTCTCGGTCAAAGCCGCGGTAATCGAGCGCACGCAGTTCCCACTGCGCGGGACCATCCGGCCGGAGCAGCAAGCGGGCCGGGCCGGGGTGCGGGGGCAGGCCCAGCGTGAAGCCGCCCCACTCCGTCTGCGGGCTCACCCGGCCCTCGGCCAGGAGGTCGCCGTCGGCGGCGAGCAGGCGAAGCAGCCCGGGCACGGCCTGGCGGGAACGCAGACGCAGGCTCAGCGTGCCGCTGCCGTCCCAGCTCACCGGCACCTCCAGGTCCGCCGCGGCGGGGCCGGTCTCGATGCGCAGAAAGCGATCTCCGCTGAGCGCGGTCTCGTCGATCCAGTGTGCGCGTGCCCCGCCCTCGCCCGCGGCCCCGGCGGCGGCGGCGACCTCGAGCCAGGAGGCGGGCGCGCCGTAATGGAAGGCGCGCAGCGGGAAAAACGGCTCCGCGATCGGAGTCGCCGCGGCCGTGCTTGCGAGCGAGAGGGCGAGCAAGGCGGGCAGATCGGAGAGCAGGCGCTTGAGCCGGCCCATCACGGGAAGACGTGGCGTTGGCCGTTCCATTCGAGCGTGAGACCCTCGGCGCCGGGCAACAGGTTGGCGCGGGCGATCGTGTCGTCGCCTTGACGCAAGAGGATGAGGTGTCCCTGGGCGCCGGGCTCCACGCTGACGGTGAGATCGGGCGCGCCGGGAGCCTCGGCGGAAAACAGGGTGGCCTGGACGAAGGGCAAAGAGGGCAGATCGCGCGCGAGCACGAGCGTGGGGATCGCGACCGGCTTGTGCCCCTCGTTCTGGCCGGTGAAGCGCCAGCCGAGTAGCTCGGGCTTCTCCTCGCCGCTGGCCACGCGGGCCCGCGTGGCGGCGGGATCGTTCCACGTCACCCGGAAGCGCGTCTCGGGAGCGGGCGTCGCGGTCCATCGGCCCTCGCCGGCGGAGAGCTGGTGCGGATGGTCGGCGAGTTGGAACAGCGTGGTGGCGAC
>JAUVVA010000201.1 GCA_030604905.1 Verrucomicrobiota bacterium
GCCGCGCGCGGCGAGGGCCTCGGCGGTGCGTTCGCAGGCGGCGCGCGAGGCGTGGTAGATGATGCCGCTCTCGTCCTCGCGGCGTTTCACCCACTCGAGGATCTGTTTCAGCGGCTCGTCCTTGGCCTGCACCTTGTAGGTGAGGTTGGGGCGGTTGAAGGAGGCGACGAAGACCGCGGGGTCGCGCAGGCGGAGGTGTTTGACGATGTCGGCCCGCACGCGCTCGGTGGCGGTGGCGGTGAGCGCGATGAAGGGGATCTCGGGCAGGAGATCGCGGAGCTGGGCGATCTGGCGAAACTCGGGGCGGAAGTCGTGGCCCCACTCGGAGACGCAGTGGGCCTCGTCGATCGCGAGGCAGGCGACGTTCCAGGCGCGCAGGTTTTCCTTCCAGTTGTCGAGCATCAGGCGCTCGGGAGCGACGTAGAGCAGGCGATACTCGCCGCGGTGCAGGCCGGCGAGGCGCGAGCGGGCGGTGGCGGAGTCGAGCGAGGAGTTGAGGAAGGTGGCGGCCACGCCCGCGGCCTGCAGCTGGTCCACCTGGTCCTTCATCAGGGCGATGAGCGGCGAGACGACGACGGTGAGGCCGGCGCGGTGCAGGGCCGGGAGCTGGAAGCACATCGACTTGCCGCCGCCGGTGGGGAGGAGCGCGAAGACGTCGCGGCCGGAGAGCGAGGTCTCGATGATCTCGCGCTGGAGCGGGCGGAAGGCGTCGTAGCCAAAGACGGAGTGGAGCGAGAGGAGAAGTTCTTCGAGGGACGGCACGGCGCGAGGACGCAAAACCAAGAGGAAGGGGGGGCGGGCGAGGCGAGCGCAAAGCGCGAGGCGCCCGGGTCTCGGTCCTCGGTCCGTCTGGGGCGACTACGCCGCTCCGCCGTCGCCAGGCGCCCCAAGCCAGCGGCTCCGCAGTTGCCCCGCGATCTCGGTGAGCTGGCTGGTGGAGTTGGGCTTGGAGAAGTAGTCGTTCGCGCCGAGGCGCCGGGCGCGCTCGCGGTCCTCGGGGCGCCCCGAGGAGGAGATGACGACGATGGGCACGGTGTGGAGCCGCGGTTGCGCGCGGCACCATTCGAGGACCTCGAAGCCGGAGCGGCCGGGCAGGTTGAGATCGAGCAGGATCAACCGGGGCAGGGGAGCGGGGGGCGCGCCGGTGGCGTCGTTGGCTCCGGCGTCGGTGGGAGGCGCGGAAAGGTAGGCGATGGCCTGGTCGCCGTCGGAGACGGAGCGCAGCTCGCAGCCGGCGCCGGCGCGGGTGAGCGCGCGACGCATGAACAGCACGTCGTTGTCCTCGTCCTCGACGTAGAGCAGCGTGGCGGGAGAGCTGGAGGGCGCGGCGCTCATTCGGCACGAAATTCGAGCCAGAAACGGCTGCCTTGGCCGGGCATGGATTCGAAGCCGACGCGCCCCTGCATGCGTTCGGCGACCTTCTTCACCAAGGCGAGGCCGATGCCGGTGCCTTCGTAGTCTTTGCTCAGGCGTTGGAACATGCCGAAGATGCGGCCGCTCATCTCGGCGGGGATGCCGATGCCGTTGTCCTCAAACCAGAGGCGCACGACGTCCCCGCGCGGCTCGGCGCGGATGCGCACCTCCGGCACGCGTCCGGGCGCGACGAATTTGACCGCGTTGCCGAGGAGGTTGGAGAAGCATTGGGTGAGGCCGGCCTCGTTGGCCCGCAGGCGCGGCAGAGGGCCCTCTATCCGGATCTGCGCGAGCGGTGGCTGGAAGGCCGGATACGAGTCGATCATGCCCTTGAGCAGAGCCTCGGGATCCTGCGGGGCGAGCTCCATCTGGTGCCGCAGCACCTTGCTGAAGTTGAGCGCATCCGTGATGAGCCGGTCCATGCGCGCGGCGGCCACCGCGATGCGCTCCAGGCAGAGCCGGGTCTGCTCGCTGGGCCGGCTCGACTCGAGCTCCTCGGTGAGCATCTCCGAGAATCCGTGCAGGGCGCGGAGCGGCGCGCGAAGATCGTGGGTGATGGTGTAGGAGAAGTGTTCGAGCTCGTTGACCGTCTCCTGCAGCTCGGCGGTGCGTTCGCGCACGAGCTGGTCGAGGCCGGTGTTGGCGCGCACGAGCTCCGCGTGGAGACGGCGCAGCTGCACGAGCAGGGAGCACTGGGCCGCGGCCCACTCGATGATGTGGAACTGTTGCTTCGTCCACGTGAGCGGGCGCTCCGCGTAGACCTCCACCACGCCCGCCGTGCCCTCCGGCGTGCGCAGAGGCGTTGACAAGACGGAGCGAAAAACCGGTCGGGGCGCGGGCCGGGTCGGCACCCGCAGGTCGGGCCGTTCGGCGAGGTCGGCGACAAAGCCGGTGCGATCCTGCTCCATCACCACGGCGGCAAGCGTAGGCTCGAGCTCGAGCCCGGCCGGACTCTCGTCCCCGAGGCCCGCATGGGCGGTAAAGCAAAGGCGTCCGCCTTCGCGGGTGAGGATGGCGGCCGCGGCGGCGCCCTCGAAGAGATCGAGCAGCGCGTGACAGATTTGCTGCGGCAAATCCTTCCGCGGATCCACGCCGCGCAGGGCGCCAAGCAAGGTCTCGAGCATGACCTGGCGTTTCTCGAGGTCCCGGTTGAGCTGCTGCAAAACGTCCGACTGCGATTGGAGTTCCTCCGTCTGCTGCTGCAGCTCCTCCGATTGTTGCTGGATCTCCTCGTTTTGCTGCTGGAGCTCCTCGGTCTGGCTTTGCAGCTCCTCGTTTTGCGCGCGGATCGAATCTTCCTGCGCCTCGAGATCGCGGTGCGCCGCCGCCAGCCGGCCGTGTTTCTCCTCCACGGCTGCGAGCGTCCGCCCCGCCAGGTCGACCACCCACCCGATCACCAGGATGTTGAGCACGTGCATCACCCAGGCCGGCGTGTCCGGCTCGGGAAGGGCGTGGAAAGACTTCACCGCGGCGATGACGATGAAGGCCGCCGCCATCGCCCAGAGGAGGGCGCGGCTGCGATACCAGATGCAGATCAGGAGAGGCAGCCCGTAGGTGAGCGCGATCACCTCGTCCGAAAACACCACCAATCGCAGCCAGGCCATCAGGGCGGTGGATGCGAAGAAGATCACCAGCGAGGCGGCGAGGCCGGGCTTTCGTCCGCAGGCGGGGAGCGTGCAGTCGGATGCTCTCATGGGCAGTAGCGGTAGACGGACGGGCGAAGCCTGAGCAGAGGCAGGTCGGCCGGGGGCTTCTCCGCGCGCCCCGTCACCAGAAAGGCGCCCGGCCGCAGTCGCTCCAGGATCGCCCGCCACAACGCGTTGCCTCGTTCCGGCCGGAGGTAGATCAGGAGATTGCGGCATAGCACCAGATCCCAGTGTCCTCCCCGGCGCCAGGTGTCCCCCGCCTTGAGCGCGAGCAGATCGTCAATCTCCCAATTCGCCGCGGATCTGAGCCAGGGCACCAAGCGCCACCGTTCGCCTTCGCTCACAAAAAAGCGTTTCAGGTGCGTCGGCGAGAGGTTCGCCACCTCCGCTTTGGAGTAGACGCCCCGACGGGCCGCCGCGATCGCCTCAGGCCGCCGATCCACGCCAAGAAGGTCCAGCCGGTCCAGCGACCTCTGGCCGGCGGCGAGCATCGCCACCGAGTAAAGCTCCTGGCCATTCGAGCAGCCCAAGCTCAGCACGCGAACCCGCTCCGATTCCGCGAACAGCTGAGGAAGCGCCAGCTCCTGCAGGGCCCTGAACACCACCTCGTCCCGGAAAAAGTCGCTCACGCCGATGAGCACCGTCCCGAGCGCGAAGGACAAAAGCTCCGGGCGTTGCTGCAATAGTTCCCGCGCCGACTCCGGTGAAGGCGTCCGCAGCATGCGGAGACAGGCCGGCAGCCGCCGGTCCAAGGCGGCGCTGCGATAGGCGCTCGAATCAAGCCGGGACTGCTCAAATAGCCAAATGATAAAGGGATGCGGGGCGTGCTCCTCTAGGGCGAGCTCGGCGCGCGGGTGCCGGGTCCCCCCGACCCGCGCCGCCGTGCGACCCTGCGGGGATTCCGCTCCCTCAAACGAGATATGGCTCAGGTCGAACAAAACGTGCCGCATCCATGGGGAGGCCCCCGGCCCGGTAAAGGGTAAATCACCTGCGCTAGCCTTCGGCCAACACGCGGCGCCGAAAGAACGTGAGTCATTCTGACAACAAACGCGCAATATCTCTCAAAATCTAGCAGGCACTCCGTCGGTTCTTTCACTAGACTGGGTCTCGCGTGGTCCTCCCGCGCCCCTGTCCGTTCATCGCGCACCCTTCACGCCCCCGCTGCCATGCACCTGCCCCCTCCCGCTCCCCATCGCGTCGAGATCGAGCACCAGGTGCGCCGCGCCGTTTATGCCCGCCTCGGCCGCCCGCTGCCCCGCGTGGCCGCCGCGCCCAACCCCCTTCTGGTCAACATCAGCGCGCGCCACTGCCACCTCACGCCCGCGGCGGTCGAGACCCTTTTCGGCAAGGGCCGGACGCTCACGCCGATGAAGTGGCTGTATCAGAAAGACCAATACGCCGCGGCGGAGTCCGTCACGCTCATCGGCCCGCGCAGCCGCGTGATTTCCAACCTCCGCATCCTCGGCCCCTGCCGCGACCTCAACCAGGTCGAGCTCGCCTTCACCGACTCCATCGCTCTCGGCTTCGACATCCCGGTGCGCCAGTCGGGCAACATCGCCGGCACGCCCGGCTGCATGCTCATGGGCCCGGCCGGCTTTCTCCGCCTCGACCAAGGCGTCATCCGCGCCGCGCCGCACGTGCACATGCACCCCGACGACGCCGCATTCTACAAGGTCAAGCAGGGCGACTTCATGAAGCTCCGCGTCGGCGGCGAGCTCGGCATGACCTTCGACCGCCTCCTCGTGCGCGTGCACCCCGACTTCAAGCTCGAGGTGCACATCGACACCGACGAGGGCAACGCCTGCGGCCTCGGGCCCGGCGTCCCGGTATCGCTCGTGAAGTGATCCGCCCGCCCCGCACCCCTCCCCTCGTTCCTCCTCTTTCCCAAATCCCGCAACCCGTCCCGTCCCAACCCTCCACCCACCCCCTCACCATGAGTGATTCCCTCGGCATGATCGAAACCCGCGGCTACGTCGGCTCCGTTGAAGCCAGCGACGCCATGGTCAAGGCCGCGAGCGTCCAGCTCGTGCGCACCGTCCAAATCGGCGGCGGCCTCATCACCGTCATCGTCA
>JAUVVA010000179.1 GCA_030604905.1 Verrucomicrobiota bacterium
CCTTCTCGAGGGCGACGACGGTGTCGTCGTTGAGGCCGAGGTTGAGGATGGTGTCCATCATGCCGGGCATGGAGTCGCGGGCGCCGGAGCGGACGGCGACGAGGAGGGGCATGCCGGAGGTGGCGCCAAACTTGGTGCCCATGATCTTCTCCATGTTGGCCACGGCGGCCTCCATCTGGGCCTGGAGGGAGGCGGGGTAGGTCTTCTTGTTGGCGTAGTAGTAGGTGCAGACCTCGGTGGTGATGGTGAAGCCCGGAGGAACGGGGAGGCCGATGCGGGTCATCTCGGCGAGGTTGGCGCCCTTGCCGCCGAGGAGGGCCTTCATGGAGCCGTCGCCGTCGGCTTTGCCGGCGCCCCAGGTGTAGACGTATTTGGGGCCCTTGCCGGACTTGGCGGCGGGAGCGGATTTCTTGGCGGGCGCGGCGGGCTTCTTGGCGGCCTTGGCGGCGGGTTTTTTGGCGGTGGATTTGGCCATGGATTTGGTTGGGTCTAGGGAAGTGCGGAGAGGCTGTGGAGTGGTTTGCGGGCCCCGGGGTGGGAACGCGCAAAGGCGGGAGACAAGAGGGCGGCGGGGCGGGGTGTCAACGGCGCGCCGGAGGGGAAAGGCCGGAGGGAGCGGAAAAAGCAAAGAATGGGGCGGTGCCCGGAGGAGGCGGAGTGGGGGCGGGGCCGGGGGTGTAGGGCCTTGGCTTGCGAAGGACGGGCCGGGCGAAGCGCGGGCGCGGCGTTCGCAAGCGGACGACTTTGGGCGCAATCGGGGTTTGAAACCTGTCGCGCGGGCCGCTTGCTCGGCGGGCTGTGAACGAGCCACGCACGCCATCCGAGGAAGACCACGACGTCGATTACGACGACGCGGGCGAGGCCGTGCTCGATCCGCGCGAAAAGCCGATGGGTTTTCTCGATCACCTCGAGGAGCTGCGTTGGACGTTGGCGAAGTGCGCGATCGCCTTTGCCATCGCGGCGGGCGTGGTCGGTTTTTCCCTGAAACGCTTCAACGAGGTGCTGCTCTGGCCGCTGCGCTATGTGCAGCAGGGGCGGCCGGAGCTGGAGCTCGAACTCAGCACGCGCGGAGTGATGGAGAGCTTCGGGATTTTGTTTCAGCTTTGCGGCTTTGGCGGGTTGGCGATCGCGGCGCCCTTCATGTTGTTTTTTGTCGGGCAATTCATCTCGCCCGCGCTCACCGAGCGGGAGCTGAAGCTGGTGCGCCCGGTGGGGGCGGCGGCCTTCGGGCTGTTCCTGCTCGGCGCGGCCTTCGGGTTTTTCGTGCTGGTGCCGAGCACGCTGCGCGTCTCGCTCGAGCTGAACGATCTGCTGGGCTTTAACACGCTGTGGACGCCGGCGAGCTATTACTCGCTGCTGGTCTGGCTGGTGCTGGGCGTGGGCGCCGCCTTCGAGTTTCCGCTGCTGATCGTGATGGCGATCTACTTTGGCTTCCTGCGGGTGGAGACGCTGCGAAAGTATCGCCGGCACTCGATCCTGGCGATTTTCATCATCGCGGCGATCGTGACGCCGACGCCGGACCCCGTGACGCAGTGTCTGTTCGCGGCGCCGCTGTATGTCTTGTTCGAGATCGCGGTGTTTGTGGGCGCCAAGATGCAGCGTCGACGCGAGGCGCGTCTGGCGGCGGAGGGGTGATCCGGGCCGGACGGAAGAGAGGTCGCGTGATGGCGGGGCTTAGCCCGCATGTGGAAGGGATGCCGGGCGGGAGCCCGGCGGTCCCAGGGCTCGACCGTCGGCGAGGCAAGGATCCTACACGAGGGACGCGAAGGGATTGTGGGCGCGCTCGTGGGCGATGGTGGTGAGGGGGCCGTGGCCGGGGGCCACCACGGTGGCGGGAGGCAGGTCCCGCAGCACGCGCGCCACTTGTTCGCGCTGGCGGCGGGGGCAGAAGTAGCCGCCGCCGACGGAGCCGGCGAAAAGCAGGTCGCCGCCGACAAGCAGGGGCGGAGCGTGAGGCGCGCGGACGGCGCGCACGAGGTAGGCGTTGTGCGCTTCGGCGTGGCCGGGGGTGGCGAGGGTCTCGACCGTGTAGCCGGCGCACTCGATCCGGGAGCTGTCGCTCAGACCGGTAGCTCCGGGAAGGCCCGCACCGGTGGGCGCAAACACGGAGGCGGGCGAGAAGAGGCGGCGCACCTCGGCGAGCGCGCCGATGTGCTCGGTCTCGGCATGGGTGAGAAAGACGGCGGCGAGGCGGGTGACGCCGGCGGGCCACATGCGGCGCAGGCGGGCGGGGTCGGGGCCGGTGTCGAAAAGGATGCCTTCGCCGCCACGGCAATCGGTGACGAGGTAGGCGTTGGCCGTGCCGAGACCGTGGGGGGAGCGCAGGGGGTGCAGGCAAAAGGGTAAGCCGGCGACGACGGGGAGCGGATAGCGCCCCGAGGCGAGCTCGCGCAGGCCGGCGGGGGAGAGTCCGAGGGCGGCGGCGAGTCGGTCGAGCGCGGCGGGCGAAAGGTCCTCGTAGCGGTAGTCGAGCGCGTCGTGTATCAGATCAGCCGATACACCGGAGCGCGCGGCGAGGGCGTCGGCCGAGAGTCCGGCGAGGCGGAGCGCCTTCTCCAGCACGTCGCCCAGCTCGTCTTCCAGCGGTGCCTGCTCGATTACCATGCCGCGAGCTTTGCTCGCGGAATGACCAATGTCCAATGACCAATGGCTGACGACCAATGACCAATGACCAATGACCAATGACCAATGACCAATGTCCAATGACCAATGACCAATGACCAATGGCTGGTGGCCGGTGGCTAATGACGGATGCCGAAACGGAAAGGCCAATGGCCAATGCGTAATGCCGTATGCGAGGCGCACGGGAGCGGGCCTTGCGCTAAGCCGCGGGCGAGGCAGGGGCGGGAGGCGAAGGGGCGGACGGCGGCGGGAGGCGGAACTTTGGTTTGGATTTTTCGGGGCGGGCGGGCAGGGTCCGCGATTTTCCCGATCACCACCATGGACGCCTCCCAACAAGAGATTCTCGACATCTTCACCCGCACGCGCGCGCTCTTGCGCGGGCATTTCGTGCTGCGCTCGGGCCTGCACAGCGGGCACTACTTCCAGTGCGCGCAGGTCTGCCAGGACATGGGCGCGGTCGAGCGGCTGGGCGAGTTGCTGGTCGCGAAGGTGCGCGGGATCGGCGGGCTTGATTTCACGACCGTCCTCGCCCCGGCGATGGGCGGCTTGGTCATCGGCCAAGAGGTGGCCCGCCGCGCGAAGGCCCGCTACATTTTTGCGGAGAAAGAAAACGACCGCCTGGTGCTGCGTCGCGGCTTCAAGTTCGCCCCGGGCGAGCGCGTGCTGATCGTCGAGGACGTGGTGACGCGCGGCGGGCGCGTGTTGGAGTGTCTCGATATCGTGCGTCAGGGCGGTGGAGTGCCGGTGGCGGTCGCGATGCTGGTCGACCGCAGCGCGGGCACGATGCGTTTCGATGTGCCGGCGGTGTCGTTGCTCGAGCTGAGTTTCCCCACCTACGAGGCCGACAAGCTACCGGCCGAGCTCGCGGCGCTGCCCGTGGAAAAGCCCGGCAGCTGACACGCCGCGGGTAGCGGTGCGTGGGTGTGGCACCGATTTTTGATCGGTTCCAGGTCGGCGGCTTGGCGGGGCGGCGGGGCCGCCCCGAAGGAGCACCGATCAGCGATCGGTGCCACCTGCCGGGGCTGCATGGATGCCTCAGCGGACGGTGATGGCGATGGGGCTGAACATGCCGCGGACAAAAACGATGAGCAGATTGCGGCCGGGGCGGAGCAGGCGCCGCGCCTCCTCCAACTCGGTGACCGCCTCGCGGTTGATCTCCACCACCACCATGCCCGGGCTGAGGCGGTTGGCGAAGGGCGAGTTTTCCGCGACTTCGGTGATGATCAGGCCGGAGAGATCGCGCGGGGCGCCGATGCGGCGGCGGGCTTCCTCGTCGAGAGGACGGGCGGTGACGCCGGGGAGCAGTTCGGTGTTGGCCACCGCGGTGTCGAGCGAGCCGAGGGTGACGCGGATCGTGCTCTCCTGGCCGTCGCGCAGGATGCGCAGCTCCACGACGGAGCCGGGGGCACGGGCGGCCACGAGGTTGCGCAGTTCGAAGAAGGTGGTGATGGCGCGACCATCGAGGGAGATGATGACGTCGCTGCGGCGCAGGCCGGCCTGCTCGGCGGGGCCCTCGCGGGTGAGGTTGGTGACGATCACGCCGCGCTGGTCGCGACGCAGGCCGAGGGCCTCGGCGATATCGGGCCGGAGATCCTCGCCGCCGACGCCGAGCAGGCCGCGTTGCACGGAGCCGGTTTCCACGAGGCTGGTGAGGATGGAGGAGGCCATGTTGATCGGGATGGCGAAGCCGATGCCGATGTTGCCGCCGCCGCCGGAGAGGATGGCGGTGTTGATGCCGACGAGGCGGCCTTGGGCGTCGATCAAGGCGCCGCCGGAGTTGCCCTGGTTGATGGCGGCGTCGGTCTGGATGAAGTCCTCGTAGCCGGCGGTGCGGCGGTTATCGAGGATGCCGACTCGGCGGCCGGTGGCGGAGATGATGCCCATGGTGACCGTCTGGCCGATGCCGAGGGGATTGCCGATGGCGAAGACGAGATCGCCGACGCGGAGCTTGTCGCTGTCGGCGAGCGTGGCGACGGGCAGGTTGTCGGAGTCGATCTTGATGACGGCGACGTCGGTCTTGGGGTCGGTGCCGACCAGGCGGGCCTCGAACTCGCGGCCGTCGGACAGGGTGACCTTCAGCTCGTCCGCCTCGGCGACGACGTGGTTGTTGGTCAGGATGTATCCGTTTCTGGATACGATTACGCCGGAGCCGAGACCGCGCTGGCGTTGTTCCTGTTCGGAGGGGAAGCGGTCGCCGTAGAACTGGCGGAAAAACTCGGGCACGTGCAGGCGCTGGCGGACGGTCCGGCTGGAGTGCACCGAGACGACGGCCGGCTGCACGGGCGCGATGACGTCGGCGTAGGAGGTCACGCGGGGCTGTTCACCGGCTTCGAGCGGCGAGAGATCGAGCCGAAGGTCGAGGCGTGAGGAGGGAGCCTGGGGGTTTTCGCCTTGCGCGCGGCAGGCGGGGACGAGCGCCAGCGCGAGGAGGGCGGGGATGAGGCGGGGGGCGAGCAGCTGGATACGCAGATTCATGAGGAAGAAGGGAACGCGAAATGACCCTCAGGCAAGCGGGGGGTTCCGCGCGGTGCGGCCCCGGGCTGCGCGCCGGGCGGATCTGGCGGCGAAGAGCAGGCGCTCCAGAGGGCGAGCCGGCCCCGCATGAAAATTGTTCAACGAAAACTCACCGTTGGCATACGCCGTGCTTTTTCTGGGTCCCAAGCCTTATCGGCGACGATAAGCCCCCTCAACGACAACAACCTACAAACACACACGCTATGAAGCTATGGTCCAAGCCCATCCTCGGGCTGCTTAAACTGACGGGTCTGCTCGCGGCGCTCGCGCTTGCGGTGCCGTCCTACGGTCAAGACGCCACGCCGGCCGTCGAAGCGGTCGCGGCCGCCGCGGAGGCGGTGGTCGAAGCCGCGGATGAGGCTCCGGCCTATGAGTCCTACGAAGCCTTCACCGAATCCGATGGGTTCGCGCTCTTCGTGGTGAACAACCTCTGGATCCTGATCGCCGCCGCCCTGGTGTTCCTCATGCACCTTGGCTTCTCCACGCTGGAGGCCGGTCTCACCCAGGCGAAGAACACGGTCAACATCCTGTTCAAGAACCTGGCGATCATCTGCATCGGCATCCTGAGCTACGCCTTCTACGGCTTCAACGCCATGTATCCCGGCGAGTTCAACGGCTTCTTCGCCCTCGGCAAGTGGTTCGGCGTCGACAACGAGGACGTCTCGCTGATGACCAGCGCCTACGCCGACTACACCTGGTGGTCCGACTTCATCTTCCAGGCCATGTTTGCCGCCACCGCCGCCACCATCGTCTCCGGCGCCGTGGCCGAGCGCATCAAGCTGGGCAGCTTCCTGGTCTACGCCGCCCTCCTCGTCACCTTCATCTATCCCATCACCGGTTCCTGGCAGTGGGGTGAGGGCTGGCTCTACTCCATGGGCTTCTATGACTTCGCCGGCTCCACGCTGGTGCACGGCTTCGGTGGCTTCGCCGCTCTCGCCGCCGTCATCGTCCTCGGTGCTCGCAAGGGCAAGTATGTCGACGGCAAGGTCCGCCCGATCCTCGGCCACTCCATGCCTCTCGCCATGATCGGCGTCATGCTCCTCTGGCTCGGCTGGTATGGCTTCAACGGCGGCTCGGTGCTCAGCGCCGATCCCCGTGGCGTCTCCTACGTCTTCGTGACCACCTCGCTCGCCGCCGCCGCCGGCTCCGTCACCGCCATGCTGGTGTCCTGGATCCTGCTCAAGAAGCCCGACCTCTCCATGGCGCTCAACGGCGTGCTCGCCGGCCTCGTGGGTATCACCGCCGGCGCCGACGTGATCGGCATGGCCTCCTCCATCCTCGTCGGCGTCATCGCCGGAGCCCTGGTGGTGTTCTCGATCTTCTTCTTCGAGAAGATCAAGATCGACGACCCGGTCGGCGCGATCTCCGTGCACGGCATCTGCGGCGTCTGGGGCACCGTGGCCGTCGGTATCTTCTCCGGCGATCACAGCATCGTCCACCAGATCGTCGGCGCCTTCTCGGTCTGCGCTTTCGCCTTCGTCGCCTCCTTCATCATCGCCAGCGCGGTCAAGGGCCTCATGGGTCTCCGCGTCAGCGCCGAGGAAGAGATCGAGGGCCTCGACATCGGCGAGCACGGCAACGAAGCGTATCCCGACTTCACCGCCGCCCACAAATAAGGCACCAGTTTCGCCAAGCGGCGCTTGGACACAATCCTTGCGCCGCCTTTGCGGAACGCTAAACACTCGCACAACTTCAACCACTTACCCGCATGAAACTCATCATCGCCATCATCAAGCCCTTCAAACTCGAAGAGGTGAAGGAGGCTCTCTCCGAAATCGGCGTCGAAGGCATGACCGTCAC
>JAUVVA010000157.1 GCA_030604905.1 Verrucomicrobiota bacterium
GTGCTGCATGAGGGGCACGTTGGAGCGGCCCATGACGTTCAGGTTGACCGAGTAGAGGGCGGTCATGACCAGGATGCCGGCGAGGAGGGCGTTGATCTTGAACTTGGTGTGGAGGATGCCGGTGAGGGCGCCGGCGGCGGCTCCGCAGACGGTGCCGGCGGCGGTGGCAACCACGGGGCTATGGCCTTTCACCAGCAGCACGGCGGCGACGGCCGCGCCGAGGGTGATGGAGCCGTCGGTGGTGATGTCGGGCATCGAGAAGATGCGAAAGGAGATCAGGACACCCATCGCGAGGAGCGAGAGGATGAGGCCGATGGTGAAGGCGCCGAGGAGAAGAGTCATGGGAGGGAATGACCAATGCCCAATGTCCAATGACCAATGGGCGGAGGGTCGTCGTGGGCCGGTGGAGAAGGAGAAAGATTAAGGGAAAGAGAAAGATCAGGGGGCGATGGGGGCGAACCAGAGGGCGCCGCGGGCGAACTCGCTCTCGCCGGCGCCGGTGATCTCGCGCTGGTCGGCGAGGAGGTGGAGCAGGGCTTGCGGGGCGGAGTTTTCGAAGAGCTCGGCGATGGTCGCGGGGAGCTCGAGGCGGCCCTTGCGAATGGGGCGGTAGGGGAAGGCGGCGGCGTGGAAGTGGCCGCGCAGCGGGACGTCCTTGGCGAGGGGGCGGAGCCAGGGGGAGAGCTTGTGGCCGGGGCGGGCGACGACGCCGACGACGAGCGACGTGCCGTCGCGGTGGGCGCGCTCGGCGGTGAAGGAGAGCCAGTCGCGAATCTGCGGGAAGGCGAAGCGGTCGGAGGGCGCGGCCTCGAGCGGGCGGCGGAGCGTGGCACCGACCAGGCCGGCGTTCTCGGCGTAGAGGACGAGCGCGGCGGCCTCGGCGCCGGAGAGCTCGAGGGCGGTGGCGGCGAGCTCGGAGAGCGGCACGGCGGGGGCGTCGTCGGCGGCGGAGAATCGGGCGAGGCGCGAAAACTGTCCCTCGCCGCGGAGTCCGAGGGGGAGGTGGCCTTGCGGGACAAAGCCGGCCTGGCAGAGGGCGTAGTCGGGGCGCGGGGAGCCGTCGGTGGGCTGGAAAACCGCCGCGCCGGCGACGGCGAGAAACTCGCCGAGGCGGGCGGAGGCCTCGCGCGGCTCGGGGCCGAGGGCGCCGAGGCCGAGCGCGAAAACGGCGGGGCCGAAGGCAAGGGGTTTTTGTAAGGGAGAAATGGATACGGCGGTGGCGGGGCCGGCGGGGTCGCCGAGGGCGGAGAGGGAGAGCGGCGCGGCGGAGGCGGAGAGCTGGTGGAGCTCGTAGGTGGCGCGGGGCGAGCGGTGGGCGGCGGGGGTGGGGGCTATGGCGGATGCCGGGCGGGAGCCCGGCGCTCCCAGGGGCTCGGCGGCCAGGAGCATGGAGAGGCCGGCGAGTTCGAGGACGGAGCGGGCCTCGGCGGAGACGGGGCCGAGGGAGAAGTCGCCCTTGATGGCGCGGAGTTGCTTGTAGGCGGAGAGGAGGACGCGCAGGCCGGCCGAGCTGATGTAGGGCACGGCGGCGAGGTCGAGGCGCAGGCGGTGCTCGCCGGCGCGGATGGCGGCGGAGATGGCGTCCTGGACGGGTTGGCACCAGTTGGCGTCGAGGCGGCCGGCGAGGCGAAGCGTGACGAGGTCGGCGGCGCGGGCGGGGGTGATTTCCATTTGGGAAGAGGGAGCGGCGAAGGGCAGAGCAGCGGAGGACGGAGGTGGCGGGCGGGGCTCAGTCGACGACCTTGGCCTCGGCGAGGAGGGCGGGGGGGATCTCCATGCCGACGGCGCGGGCGTGGGCGGTGGAGACGGTGAGTTTGACGGTGGCCGGGAGCAGGAAGGGGATGTCGGCGGGGGAGGTGCCGGCGAGGACGCGCTCGATCATATACACGGTTTGCTCGCCGGCCGCGTGGTAATCGCGGCCCATGGCGATGGGGGCGCCTTGGGGGACGGTCGCGCTGTTGAGGCTGAAGAGGGGTTTGCGGGCGCGGCGGGCGGCCTGGGCGATGCTGGTGAAGCCGGCGGTGGTGAGGTTGTCGGAGACCTGGACGATGGCGTCGATGCGGCGGCCGGCGAGGGAGGCGGCGGCGTCGGGCAGCTCGGTGGCGGTGTTGACGGCGACGGTCTCGAGGTGGATGCCGCGGGCGCGGCAGGCGGCGGCGAGGGCGTCGCGCACGTCGACGGAGTTGGTCTCGGCGGGGCCGAAGAGGGTGCCGATGCGGCGGATCTGCGGGTAGTGGCGGGTGAGGAGATCGAGCATCTCCTCGACCGGGGCGAGCACGGAGACGCCGGTGACGTGGGGGAGGTGCTCGGTGAAGCTGGTGCCGGCGCCGGCCGCGACGGGGTTGGCGACCATGGTGAAGACGATGGGGCGCTCGCGCACGCGGCGGATGGCGGCCTGGAGGGCGGGGGTGGAGACGGGGACAAAGAGATCGCTGCGCTCGGTGATGGCGGCGTCGAAGATGGCGCCGAGCGTGGCGATGTCGCCCTGGGCGGAGCGGAGGCTGAGCACGTAGTCGCGGCCGGCGACGAGCGGGCTGCGGGTCCAGGCGGCGCGCATGCCGGCGAGGGTCTCGTCGGCGGGGGCGTTTTCGTTGTAGAGGATGATGGCGATGCGCTTGGGGGCGGCGGGAGGCACGGCGGCCTGGGGCGGCGGCGCGGGGGTGACGCTTGGCGCGGGGGCGGCCGGTGCGGGGGTGGGTGGCGGGGGCGAAGCGGGGGGCGGCTCGGCGGTGAGCTCGGCGATGAGGGCGGGATCGAAGTGGAGGCCGAGGGCGGCGGCGGCCTTGGGGTTGAAGTCGACCTGGCGCACGGAGACGTCCTCCATCGGGATGTTGGCGGGGGATTCCCCGGCGAAGACGCGCAGCAGGAGACGGGCGGCGGCGCGGCCGGAGGCGCCATAGCCGGGGCCGACGGCGAAGAGCGCGCCGGATTCGAGATAGGCGGGGTCGGCGATGATGAGCGGGACGCGGGCGCGGGTGAGGGTGCCGGCGATGGCGTCCATGGCTTGGAGCGCGGTGTTGTCGCCGGCGATATAGACGGCCTCGACGCGGCGGGTGACCAGGGCTTGGGCGGCCTGGACGGCCTCGCCGGGGGTGGCGAGGGTGATCTCATGGAGCTGGATGCCGGCTTCGGCGGCGATGGGGCGGAGTTTTTGGATGGTGGAGACGGAGTTGGCTTCACCGGCGTTGTAGAGCACGCCGAGGCGGCGGAGCTTGGGGAAGGCCTTGCGAATCACGTCGACACCGGCGGCGACGGGGATGCTGGTGCCGATGCCGGTGATGCGCGGATCGTGGTCGGTCCAGGAGCGTCCGACGCCGGCGGCGATGGGGTCGGTGCAGTAGGTGAAGACCATCGGCTTCGTGCGGACGGTGGCGAGCGCGCCTTGGATCACGGGGGTGCTGAAGGGCACGATCACGTCGACGTCCGAGTGGGCGAGGTTTTGCAGCATCGGGACGATGTTGACCATCTCGCCGGAGGCATGGGCGCGGACGACGGTGAGGTTTTTGCCCTCGACGTAGCCGGCGAGGCGGAGCTCGTCGAGGAGGCCGTCGGCGCAGTCCTGCCAGCCGGGCTCGGGGGTGTAGTAGGCGAAGGCAATCTTTTTGGGCGGGAGCGGGGCGGCCGCGGCGCGCGGGGCGGGGACGGGGGCGGCGACGGCGGGAGGCGGGGCGACGACCCGTTCGGTGCCGTCCTCCTCGATGATCATCGAGGCTTCCTTGAGCAGATCGGGCGGGATGGACCAGCCGGGGCGGAGGCCGGAGAGCGTGCGCAAGTTGAAGACGAGCGTCTCGGGCACGACGTTTTCGATCGGGATCTGGGCGGGGGTGATCTTGCCGGAGAGGACGTCGCCGGCGAGGTGTCCGACGAGGCGGCCGACCTCGGTGTAGTTGGCCCCGACGTCGAAGAGGCCGCCTTTGCGGGCGTTGGGCGGGATGACGGTGAAGACGGGGATGCGCCCGCGGCGAGCGGCGGCGATCACGGAGTCGACGGCGCTGAGCACGGTGGTATCGCCGCAGATCCAGAGGGCCTCGGCGCCGCGGGCGACGAGGGCGTGGGCGGCTTCGGAGACGCCGGCGGTGTTCTCGACCGTGGTCTCGAGCAGGGTGATGCCGAGGGAGCGGGCGGACTCGCGGGCGAGCAGGACCTGGGCCTCGGCGTTGGGCTCGGAGGCGTTGTAAATGGTGCCGACGGTGCGGAGGGAGGGGTTGAGGCGGCGGGCGATTTCGAAGGAGCGCGCGACCGGTTGGAGGGTGCCGTAGCCGGCGAGGTGGGGCGGGTGGTCGAGGGGATCGGTGGCGCTGATGCCGACGCCGGCGGCGGAGGGCAGGGTGACCCCGGCGAAGAGGTGGGGCGTGCGGCCGGCGCGGTTCGCGTTGGCGACGGCCTGGAGGGAAGGGGTGCTGATGGTGAGCAGCAGGTCGTAACCGCCCGAGGCCATGCGCTGGGCGATGGTCTGGGCGACCGGCATGTCGCCCTCGGCGTTGAAGTAGGCGAGGTCGAAATCGCGGCTTTGTTGCCAGCCGCGCTCGGCCATGCCGGCGAGCATGCCTTGGCGCAGCTCGTCGAGAACCATCTGGGAGGCGTGTTGGAGGAGGGCGACGCGGGGCTTGCGGCCGGCGCCGCCTCCGGGGGAACGGCCTTCGGCGGAGGAAGCGTCCGCGGCGGACTTGGGCGCGCGGGATCCGAGGTCGGAGAAAAGCAGGAGCGCCGACGCGGCGGCGATCAGGAACAGGCCGAGGGCGAGGCGACGAAACAAGAGCCACATAAATATGCGCAGAAGCACGGGGATTGCCCGGCGGTGATTCAATGGATTTTTGCAGACGCTTTGTGCCCGACAGGTCTCCCGGAGGGGGTAATGCGCAGACGCCCGGGCCAATCTCGGCTTGAATCCCCGGGGAGCGCCGGGTATCGCTCCACGAGTATTTTCTAAAAATGGACACGATTTCGCGTGAATCTTCCCCCAGCTACCTGCCGATCGCGGGTCTTATCGCGGGCCTCGTCGGCCTCCTCTTGGGGGCTATCGCCTTGGCGAACGCCAGCAAGGCCAACCGGGTCGCCTCGGCCGCGGCGAGCGCGGAGCAGGTGAACGCCTTGAGCGCGCGGATCGAGAGTGCCGAGATCGCCGCCGAGAGCGCCCGTTCGGTCGCTGATCGCGCCGCGAGCAACATGAGTTCCCTCCAGCGTTCCACCCAAGACGCCTTCACGGCCGTCGCTGGTGAGATGGGCAAGATCAATGGCGAGATCGCCAAACTGCAGGAGGCCGCCAGCCGCGCCCCGCAGCGCGCCGCCGCCACCGCGGCCGCCGCTCCCGCGGGCCAGCCCGCCGCCGGCGCCAACGAATACATCGTGCGCAGCGGCGACACCGGCTTCCGCATCGCCTCGGCCAACAACATCTCGCTCGCCGATCTCCAAGCCGCCAACCCGGGCGTGAACTGGAACGCCCTGCGCGTCGGCCAGCGCATCAACCTGCCGGCTCGTCGCTGAGCGGTCGCCCGACCTGCCGCGGGATCCGCGGCCGACCCGTTACAAACTTTGGCCTCCCTCCTTCGCCGGTGGGAGGCTTTTTTGCGCCCATGTCCCAAGATCCCCGGCCAGCCGCCATGCCCTCCGCGTCCCTTTCCCCTCTTGAGCCCGCGGCCGCGCCTCCTCCCGCCCGCTGGCAACGCGGCGAAAAGCAGATCCTCAGCCGCACGCGCATCCTCGATCTCACGACCGTCGCTTTCCATCACCCGCGGCGCGATGTGCGGCGGGACTTCGTGATCATCGACGCCCCCGACTGGGTGAATGTCATCGCCCATACCGCCGACGACCGCCTGGTTTTGGTCAACCAGTTCCGCTACGGCGTGAACGCGTTTTCCTGGGAGATTCCGGGTGGCGTGATCGACCCGGGCGAGGACCCGGTGGAGGCGGGCGTGCGGGAGCTGCTCGAAGAGACCGGCTACACCGGCGAGCGAGCGCGCATCCTCGCCAGCATCCATCCCAATCCCGCCATCATGAGCAACCGCTGCCACCTCGTGCTGGTGGAGAACTGTCGCCGCGTGGCCGACACGGAGTGGGACCCCGACGAGGAGATGGAGGTCGCGGCCGTGCCGGTCGCCGAGGTCTACGCGCGCGCCCGCGCCGGCGGCATCACGCACAGCCTCGTGCTCG
Organism: Verrucomicrobiota bacterium; assembly: GCA_030604905.1. GTDB lineage: Bacteria > Verrucomicrobiota > Verrucomicrobiia > Opitutales > Opitutaceae > IMCC26134_A. Next base: position 6,151 of record JAUVVA010000157.1, read on the forward strand.
ACGGGTTGTTTTTCTTTGAACCCATCTGGCGTGCCGCCCGGGGCGCCTCCGGGGCTGCGTAGGTAAACGCCCCGAAGCGCGGTCAAATGCTTCGCCCCGTTTGACTCACTCCCCCGCCCGACGTTTCCTCGCGGTTTTAAGACTGATGTCCGAATCGCCCGTTTTCGCCAATTCGCCGGAGCTCCTGAGCAGCACGGCATCGACGCGCCTGCCCGCCCTGCTTGAGCGGGAGATTCGCCGCATCTACCAACGCAGCCCGCTCTACGCCCGGCGCTTCCCGCTGCACTCCGAACCGCTCCATTGGGCCTGCTACCGCGAGATCCCGGCGCTTTCCAAGAAGGAGATCGTGAGCCACGGGCACGAGGCCTTCTTCGCGGACTACTCGGTCATCCAAAAGGGGCTCGACGAGAAGCGCTACGAATACGAGTCCACCTCCGGCACCACCCAGGGGCCGATGACCGTCATCATGGAGGACGGCTGGTGGAACGCGCAACTCGCCCGCGCCTACCGCGCCCACCCGCTGCTCGCGCCCTACGCCGACCGTCCGCACCGCAAGTGCATCCTCGCCCCCGTGGGTTGCTCCTCCAACCTCTGCCCCTACGAGGACCACCCCTTCCCGCACCGCTACTTCGACGGCACGGTCTATCTAAATCTCACCAGCGACCCCTTCGTTTTCCCCGAGACCGAGTGGGACCGCATCGTCACCGAGCTGCAGGCCGTGCAGCCCGAGGTGCTCGAGGGCGAGCCGATCTACCTATCGCTGCTCGCCCGCGCCGCGCGCCGCCGCGGCGTATCCGTGCCATCGATACGCGTGGTCATCCTCACCTACGGCAAGGCGAGCCTCGTGCACTCGCGCCGCATCGCCGAGGTGTTTCCCGCGCCGCAGGTCGACCTCTACGGATCCACCGAGGCCGGATACATCTTCGTCGGCGAGGCCTTCCGCGACGATTCGCGCGTGATCGATGGCAACGCCTTCGTGGAGCTGGTGCCCTGGCGCGGCTTGGACGAGGTGTTTCAGCTCCACGTCACCACGCGAGATCGCGAGGCCATGCCGCTCCTTCGTTACCACACCGGCGACGTCGTGCGCCGCCTGCCGACCGGCTATCGCGTGCTCGGACGCGAGGGCGGCCTGCACTTCCGCGCCGACGGCTCTCTCGTTTCACCCACCGAGATCGACGCCGCGATCCCGGCCGATTTCGCCTGCTGGCACTACAGCCTCACCCAGACCGGCGACACCCGCTGGAATTTCGATTACGTGGCCGAAACCGCCGCGCCGGCCGGCCTCGAGGCGGCCCTCGCGGCCGTCCTTGGCGACGGCGCCCGCGTGGCGGCCTTTCGCAAGCGTCTCATCGCGCCCGCGGCCTCGGGCAAGTTCGCCTTGCTCAAGCCGCTGGTGAAGTAAGGCGTCTGTGTGTGTTGGGGGGAGCGTGTGGCACCGGTCTCCGACCGGTCGAGGCCCTCCTACCCAGCGGCCGAGAGGCCTCTGGAGCGGCGCCAGGGGCCGGCTGGACCGCAGGGCCCGGTCACCGGCCGGTTTTACAGGGCGCCGCGAGCCTTGCTCCGCCACGCGTTATTTGGCTTTGCCCGCGCATGCCGGAGGTCATTTGGCGGGCTATGGCCCGCCCGCAGCGCGGCTTATAAGCAGCTTTAGGCCGCCGCATGGCGGGCCCGCGTCCTTTACAAGGGCGGCACCCACCCGTTAGGTCCTTACCCCGACCACGCGTATTTTGCGCGCCATTTCCCCGACTCCAGCATCCGCTACGACCACCCGCGATGAGCCTTCTCGCCAACTTGTTCCGCTCCTCCATCGGCCGAAAATTCCTCATGGCCATCACCGGCCTGATCCTCACCGGCTTCGCCTTTGGCCACCTCCTCGGCAATCTCCAGATCTTCGGCCACCCCGATCAGATCAACGGCTACGCCCACTTCCTCCA
>JAUVVA010000148.1 GCA_030604905.1 Verrucomicrobiota bacterium
ACATCCTCTATGCCTGGCTTGATCCGCGCATCCGCCTGAAGGGGGAGGCCCCGTCATGACTGCCGCCACCGACGCCGAACCCGCCCCGGCCGCCGCCCTCGCCGCCCCCGGCCGCCGCCGCCGGCATGCGCCGCCATGTCGTCGAGCGAGGCGACACGCTCATGAGCATCTCGCGCCGCTACTACGGCAACCCGCACCGCTGGCGCGATATCTTCGCGGCCAACCGCGACCAGCTGCCCACCGAGAGCTCGCTGCGCATCGGCATGGAGCTGCGGATTCCGCAGTGAGCGCCCGCGCCGCGGGAATGACCTCTAGCGAAGCTGGCTCGACATGACCGATGTCCAATGACCGATGAGGAGCGCGAACGGCGCGTTCCCCGTTGCTCCCTTCCACCATGCCCGCCACCTCCCGCCGCACCGCCGTCTTCACCGAGTCGCTGATCCGCGAGATGTCGCGCGTCGCCGCGCAACACGGCGCGATCAACCTCGCCCAAGGCTTTCCCGACGGCGACCCGCCGGCCGCGCTGGTCGAGGCCGCGCGCGCGGCGATGGACGCCGGCCGCCACCAATACGCCGTCACCTGGGGCTCGCCCGAGCTGCGCGAGGCGCTCGCCGCGAAGCTGACCCGCTTCACCGGCCTGGCGGTGGATCCGCAGCGCGAGCTCGTGGTCACCTGCGGCGCCACCGAGGCCATGATGGTCGCCATGATGACGGTCTGCGATCCCGGCGACCGCGTCGGCCTCTTTTCGCCCTTTTATGAAAACTACAACGCCGACGCCATCCTCACCGGGGCCACGCCCGTGCACGTGCGTCTGCACCCGCCCGGCTACGGCTTCGATCCGGCCGAGCTGCGGGCGGCTTTCGCGAGCGGCGGCGGGCTGAAGGCCTTTATCCTCTGCAACCCGAGCAACCCCTGCGGACGCGTCTTCACCCGCGCGGAGCTGCTCCAGATCGCCGCGCTGGCGGAGGAATTCGACACCTTCGTGATCACCGACGAGGTCTACGAGCACCTCGTCTTCGACGGACGTGAACACGTCACCTTCGCCGCCCTGCCCGGCATGGCGAAGCGCACGCTCTCCTGCTCCTCGCTCTCGAAAACCTTTTCCATCACCGGCTGGCGCCTCGGCTACGTCCACGCCCCGGCCGAGGTGATCGCGCAGGCGCGCAAGGTGCACGACTTCCTCACCGTCGGCGCAGCCGCCCCGCTGCAACACGCCGTCGTCACCGCGCTCGGCTGGGGCCCCGGCTACTACGCCGGGCTGGCGGCCGAGTATCAGGCGCGGCGCGACCTGCTGCTCGGCTACCTCGACCGCACGGGCCTCGGTTATTCGCGGCCCGAGGGCGCCTACTTCGTGATGCTCGACGTCACGCCCCTCGGCTTCGCGAGCGACGTGGAGTGCGCCCACTGGATGGCGCGCGAGATCGGGGTGGCGCCGGTGCCGGGTTCCTCGTTCTTCCCGTATCCGGAGAATCGCTACGTCCGGCTCAACTTTGCCAAGAGCGAGCCGCTGCTGCGCCAGGCGGGCGAGCGCCTGCTCAAGCTGCGCCGCTGAGGCGCGGGAGGGGGGGCGCGGGAGAGGAGGCGCGGGGCTCCCGCCCCGTGCGGTTCCGGAGCGGGCCGCGCCCGCGTGGCCGCGAGGCGATTGGCGAACCCGACGGGGGCGGGAGCCCCGGCGCTCCCGCGGGCAACACGAAGCCTGCCTGCGTATTTTCGCGTAATCCATGCTCGCCGGGTGCGTGGTTGTCCGCTAGGTCCTGCAGGCGACTGGCACTTCCACTCAACCAACACCCGCCAACCATGAGTTACGACAATCCCTTCGTCACCGTCGCCGACGCCGAGGCTGACGAGCGCGCCACTTTCATCCGCCGCACCTACCTGCACCTGGGCATGGCGATCCTTACCTTCGTGCTCTTGGAGGCGGTGCTTTTGCAGATGCCCTTTGCGGGGAGCCTGGTGGTCACGATGACCAGCGGCTACGGCTGGCTCATCACCCTGGCCGCCTTCATGGGCGTCTCCTGGATCGCCGACAAGTGGGCGCATTCGGACGCCTCGCAGGGCACGCAATACCTCGGGCTGGGCCTTTATGTGGTGGCGCAGGCGGTTCTGTTTTTGCCGTTGCTCTACATCGCGGCCTTCTACGCCGACGATCCCTCGATCATCCCGATGGCGGGCATCATCACCGGTCTCCTCTTCGCCGGCCTCACCGCCACGGCGTTCATGACGCGGACCGATTTCTCCTTCCTCAAGGGCATCCTCACCGTGGGCGGCTTCGTGGCGCTCGGCGTGATCGTGTGCAGCATCGTGTTCGGCTTCACGCTCGGGCTCCTGTTCTCCTCGATCATGGTGTTCTTCGCGGCGGGTTCGATCCTCTACACGACCTCCAACATCATCCACCACTACCGCACCGACCAACACGTGGCCGCCTCGCTCGCGCTCTTCGCGGGCGTGATGCTGCTGCTCTGGTATGTGCTGCGTATCCTGATGTCGCGCCGCTGAGCGCGCCTTTGAGCGCGCTCCCGCGTCAGGTTTGACCCGCCGGGGGCGCGAAGACCGCCCCGGCGTAGAGATCCGCCAGCGCCAGAGAGGCGCCGATCTCCGGCAGGCCGATCACCGCGTCGGCCGCCGCGTAGTGCTCGCGATCAAAGCCGCCCTGCGCGCGCCGGCGGTAAACCAGGACCGAGCGCGCCTCGCTCTCGGCGAAGATCAAGACCTTGAGCGAGGGGATCGTCGAGTAGGCGTCGCGCTTTTCGCTTAGGTCGACGCGGCGGGTGCTGTCGCTGAGCACTTCCACAATCACCACCGGGTGTTCCTGAAAATGGTCGCTTGGCGGATTCGGCTGACAGACGACGGTCGCGTCCGGATAGTAGAAACGGACATGGTCGGTCAGCGTCACCTTGAGCTTGGTGTCGCTGTTGAAAGGCTGGCAGGGCTTGCCGCGGAGCTGGGCGTGTAAGTTTGCCAGGCAATTCAGGCTGATCGCGTTGTGCTGGTTCGAAGCCCCCGCCATCGCGTGCACCTGTCCGCCGAGGTATTCGTGCTTCACCGGCCCCAAGGCCTCGCCGGCGAGGTAGTCTTCGATGGAGATCGGAGCCGGGTTGGTGAGCGCGGTCATGCCTCACGGTGGGGGTATCTCCGCCCGCTGGCAACACCCTCCCGCGCGCTCGCCGGCCGCTTTTCCGTTGGACGCCGCCTCGCCGCTCGCCTGTCCTCGGCTCGCCGCGGAATTCATGAGCCAAGACCCCCTCGCCACCCCAAAGGAGCGGACCCTGCGTGTCGTGTTGGTCATTGAGTGCGCTCTCGGCGCGCTCACCCTCGTCTCGGCTTTCCTGGCCAACTCGACCGCCCTCTACACCAATGCCGCCCGCGCCGCGCTCGATGTGCTCGTCTGCGGCGTCTCGCTCGTGACCGTGCGCATGGTGGGCCGGCGCCACGCCCGCTTCGATTACGGCCTCGGCAAACTCGAGAACATCGCCGTCCTGCTCGTGGTCTTGGTCATGGCCGTGGTGCTCGTCTCGATGCTCGCCCGCAGCTACGCCAGCTTCGTCGTGCCCACCCCGCTCGTCGGCACCGGCCCGGGCTTGGTCGCGCTTGCCCTTGCGGGGGTGTTCAACGTCTGCGCCTACCTTCGCTTTCGTTCCCTCTGCTCCCGCGACAACTCACCCGTGCTCGAGGGCCAGCTGCATCTTTACCGCAACGCCACGGTCGCCACGTCCTTCGCGCTTCTCGCGGTGCTCGTCAGCTCGCTCGCCTCGCCCGAGAGCCGCTGGCTCCTGCGGCTCGATCCCCTCGCCAGTCTCTTCCTCGCCGCGCTCGTGGCCCAGTCCACCTGGCGGCTCGCCCGCCGCTCCTTGCTCGGTCTGCTCGACGCCACCGTCGAGGAGGCGCTGCAACAGGCCATCAACCGCGAACTCGCCCGCCACATCGACAGCTATGAGGCGCTGCACGGCGTGCGCGCGCGCTACTCGGGCGCGCGGGTGCGGGTGGAGCTTTTTCTCGGTTTCGCCGCCGATCTCAGCGGCCGCGAGCTCATGTCCCGCTGCAAGGCGCTCAAGGCCGACCTGGAAAACGCCATCCCGCGCGCCGAGGTCTGGGTGGTGCCGAGCGACGAGCCGCCCTCGTCGCTGTGAGGCTCGGCCGCCCGCCGTGGGCCGCGCCCCCCAAGCCCGCAGCCGCATCATCCTTCCTTGTTCACCCGCTACCTGCCAGCCGCTCGCGCCCGTGCGGTGCGCTGAAATCCAGCAGCGGCCCCAAGGGCAGGATGCCCGAGGGATTGATCTCGGTGTGCGTGAGGTAGTAGTGGCGCTTGATGTGGTCCAGGTTCACCGTCTCCGCCACCCCTGGCCGCTGGTAGAGGTCGCGCAGGTAGCCTTGCAGGTTCGGGTAGTCGGCGATGCGGCGCAGGTTGCACTTAAAGTGCCCGTGATACACCGCGTCGAAGCGCACCAAGGTGCAAAACAGGCGCCAGTCCGTCTCCACGGGCCTGTCTCCGAAGAGGTAGCGCCGGCCCGTCAGCCGCTCTTCCAGCCGGTCGAGGGTCGCGAAGAGGGCCCGCACCGCGTGTTCGTGCGCCTTCTGCGAACTGGCAAAGCCGGCGCGGTAGACGCCGTTGTTCACATCCTCGTAAATGCGCGCGCTTAGCTCCGCCTGCTCCGTGGCGAGCGCCTCCGGAAACAGGTCCGTCTCGGCCGGCGCGTCGGGCGCGAAGACCGAGTTGAACATCACGCAGATGTCGTCCTCGGAGTTGTTGACGATCCGGCGCGCGCGTTTGTCCCACAGCACCGGCACCGTCCAGCGCCCCTTGAAACCCGGCCGGCTGAGCTCGTAGGCCTCGCGCAGAAACGCAAAGCCCTCCGCCTCGTCCGGCCCGTGCCCGCCGCGCTCGCGAAAAGCCCAGCCGCGCTCGTCCCGCACCGGATCCGCCACCGAGACGCCCACCGCGTCCTCCAGCCCCTTGAGCTTGCGCACGATCAGGGTGCGGTGGGCCCAAGGGCAGGCGAGGGAGACGTAGAGGTGGTAGCGTCCGCGCTCCAGCGGGTGGGGCGCGGAGGGCTCCGCCGAGACGAAGGCGCGGAACGCGTCGTCTTGGCGCACGAACTCGCCAACATCGCTTTGCTCGTCCGGGAATTGGGCCTTGGGCGCGCTGCTCATGGGTCAGCTTGCGCAACGGGCGCGGACGCGCAACCGGGTCCGCGCCCGCCCCGATCAGGCGCCGAGGAAGCGTAGCACGACGAAGATGACCAGCGCGCCAAACAGGCCGCCGCCGAGCAGGAGATAGATGAGTGAAAAACCGATCGCGCCGCGCTCGCGACGACGCTCGATGAAGGTGCGGACTTCGGAGGTGATGGTAGAGAGGTTCATGTCGAATGGGGGTTATGCGACAAGCTACTCGCCCGGCGCGCTTCCGCCATGGGACCTCGGCCAAGCCGCCGCATCGGCGGATCGCCCCAGAGGCCGGCCTTCCTGCTCTGCGGTGCCTCGGGGAGCTTGCCGGGGTGGGGGGCTCGGCGGGGCCTCGGACGCCCCGAGCTTTTCCTTTGCACGCGCGCCCGCGCCGCCAAAGCTCAGGGCGTCCATGCCGCTCCGCCACCTGCTTTCGCAAAACCGTTCGTGGGCCCGGTCGATCACGGAGCGCGACCCCGAGTTTTTCCAGACCCTCTCCAAGCAGCAGACGCCGCAGTATCTCTGGATCGGTTGCTCCGACAGCCGCGTGCCCGCCAACGAGATCGTCGGCTTGCTGCCCGGCGAGGTCTTCGTGCACCGCAACATCGCCAACGTCGTCGTCCACGCCGACCTCAACTGCCTCTCCGTCCTCCAATACGCCGTCGACGTGCTCAAGGTGCGCCACGTCATGGTCGTCGGCCACTACGGCTGCGGCGGCGTGCGCGCCACCCTGCGCTGCGACCGCGTCGGTCTCGCCGACAACTGGCTGCGCCACGTGCAGGACGTGAAAACCAAACACGAGGCCTGCCTCGGGTCCCTCCGTGAGGAGGACGCCCGCGTCAACCGTCTCTGCGAGCTCAACGTCATCGAGCAGGTCCAGAATGTCTGCCAAACCACGGTCGTGCGCGACGCGTGGGAACGCGGGCAGGCCCTCCTCGTCCACGGCTGGATCTACGGCCTCAAAGACGGCCTCCTGCGCGACCTCAAGGTCACCGCCGCCAGCGCCGCCGAGGCCGAGAGCAGCTACAAGACCGCCCTCGCCGCCATCTACGAGTAGCGCGATCGCCCCGCCGCGCGCGCGGGTCTCGAGCCCGCTCGTCCGAGCTCGCATTCCTTGTTCAAGGCGTCCGCTCGCGCGCTCCCCCTTTGACCGCGCCGCGAGCACGCCACAAGCTCCCGCGTCATGGACTCCCACACCTGGCTGCACCCGCGAGACGAGTTGGTCGCGACGATGGACCGCATCTATCGCTACCACATGACGACCACCTCGGGCGGGAACCTGTCCATCCTCGACCCCGACGGCGGCATCTGGATAACGCCCTCGCGGGTCGACAAAGGCTCGCTCCGGCCGTGCGACGTGGTGCGCGTGCTCCCCGACGGCACGCGCGAAGGCCTGCACCCGCCTTCCTCCGAGTTTCCCTTCCACCGCGAGATTTACCGCGCCCGCCCGGACATTCGGGCGATCGTTCACGCGCACCCCGGCGCGCTTGTCGCCTTCAGCATCGTGCGCCGCCTGCCCGAGACGCGGGTGCAGACCCACGCCTTCCAGGTCTGCGGCAAGATCGCCTACGCCGCCTACGCCTGCCCCGGCAGCCAGGAGCTCGGGGACAAGATCGCCGCCGCCTTCGCCGAAGGCGCCGACTGCGTGATGTTGGAGAACCACGGTGTCGTCATCGGCGGGCGCGACCTCGCCGAGGCCTTTCAACGCTTCGAGACCTTCGAGTTTGTCGCGCAGACCGACATCCGCGCCTCCGCCCTCGGCAAGCTGCGGTTCCTGCCGCCCGAGGCGCTCCACAACCAAGCCGTGCCCGACTACGCGGCCTTGCCCGCCTCCACTCCGGGCAACCCGGAGAAAGAGCTGCGCGCGCAGCTTTGCGAGTTCACCCACCGCGCCTACCGCCAGCGTCTCATGATCAGCACCGCCGGCTCGATCTCCGCCCGGCTCGACGAGCGTCACTTCGTCACCACGCCGCGCCGCCGCGACCGGCTCGAGCTCACGCCCGAGTCGCTCGTGCGCGTGAGCGCCGAAGCCTGCGAGCAGGGCAAGCGCGCCAGCCGCGCCAGCCGCCTCCACGGGCTCATCTATGCCGCCCACCCCGAGGTCGGGGCCGTGATCAACGCCCAGCCGATGTGCGCGAGCGCCTTTTGCATGACCGACGCCGTCTTCTCCTCGCGCACCATCCCCGAGAGCTACCTCGTGCTCGGCGACGCGCCCAAAGTGCCCTTCGCGGACGTGGTCACCGGCGCCGAGACCCTCGCCGCGCGCATGTCCCTGAAAAAGTGCCCCGTGCTGCTGATCGAGAACGAGGGCGCGCTCATCGTTGGCCGCACCCTTCTGGAGGCCTTTGACCGTCTCGAGGTCTTGGAGGCGACGGCCGAGGCCTTGCAGCTCAGCCGCCCGCTCGGCCCGCTGGTGCCCATGCCGGACAGCGCGCTCGCGGAGCTTCGTCGCGCCTTCGGCCTGGAATGAGGCCCGATGGCCGAAGCGGCCGCGCGCCTCCGTGCGCTTCCGCGGTCACCGCGGGTTCGCCTCAGCGCTTCGCCTCCAGCTTCAGCTCGACCATCAGGTCCGCGGCGAGTTTTTCCAAATCCGCCCGCACCTTCGCCAGCTCCACGCCCTCGGGCACGCTGGCCACGGCCCGCAGCTGGAAAAGTTTCCCGCCGCCCATCGGCGCCTCCACCCGCTCGCTCGCGAGGTCCTCGACATTGAGCCCATGCGAGGCGAGCACGCCCGAGACCTCGCGCAGGATGCCCGGCCGGTCCGAGCCCACGAGATCCAGCGCCGCCAGGCGTGCCGCCGGGTTCGCGCCGGACGCCGCTTCCGCCGCCTCCTGCGTCACATCCACGCGCAGTCCCGAAAGCCCGCGTAGCGCGGTCGCGAGGGCCTCGGCGCGCCCGCTCGGGATCTCCAGCCGCACGATGCCCGCGAACTCCCCGCCCAAGCGGCACATGCGGCTTTCCAGCCAGTTGCCCCCGTGCTCGGCGATGGCCGCAGCGACGACGCGCACGAGGCCGGGTTGATCACGTCCGATCAGGGTAAGCACGAGGGTGGTGGTCATGGTGTGCCCAGCCTCGCCCCGCCCCGCCCCCGCTGGCAAGCCGCACCCACCCGGAGACGATCCACGCCCACGCCCCGGCGCCCTCCGCGTCCACCGCCTTGCCACGCCGCGAAAACCGCGCGATTGACGCGCCCGCTTTCTCGCTCCCTCACTCCCTCTTTTCCCTCCAACCCTCGTTCGCCCCACCTTTTTATTCCGCGATGCCCAAAGGCCCGAAACATCCCTCTGACGACCAGCCCGAGCTCCCCCTTTCCGGCCAGCCCATCCCGCCCGATTCCGAACGCGCCTCCGCCGCTCCGTCCGCGCCCGCCGCCTCGCCCACTCCCGGCTCCATGCCCTCCGCCTCCGACGCCGACGACGCCTCCCTCACCCCCGCCGCCGAGGCCGCCGTGCCCGTCGCCCCGCAAAACAACGACGCCGCCCCGCTCGCCCACTCCTACCGCAACTGGTTCCTCGACTACGCCAGCTACGTCATCCTCGACCGCGCCGTCCCCCACCTCGACGACGGCCTCAAGCCCGTCCAGC
>JAUVVA010000216.1 GCA_030604905.1 Verrucomicrobiota bacterium
CGCGGCGCGGGCGCGGCGGCGGCGCGGGCGGGCGGAGCCTCGGCGGAGGCGGTGTCGCCGAGCGCCAGCTCGGCTTGGTCCGGCCGGGGACCGCGGCGGCGGCGGCGGCGCGAACGCGAGCGGGGCGCGGAGTCCTCGCCGCCGGAGTCGGCGCTGGCCTGCGGAGCGGCAACGGGAGAAGGAGCGGGAGCCGTGTCGGACCGCGTGAAGAGGGAGAGCAAGCGCTTGAACATCGAGTGAACTCCCGGCGGCCTTGGCGCGGTGGGCGCGCGTGCGAACGGGAGGCCTTGCGCGAAACTCCAACCAAGGATGAGCGCGGGGGGAAGCGCGAAAACAGTCTCGGGAAGTGGCCTCCGCGGGAGGCGGGCCCCCCGGACCTGAAGGCGATCCGCCTAAAGTCGCGCTCGGCTAACGCCGAACTTGCTGTCCCTTCGCGCAAAGCAATTGCTGGGCGAGGTGCGCCTCCTCCTGCTTCTTTTCATCAGGTTCCTGATCATTGTGGTGATCGCCGTCCTTGTCGGCGGCAGCGTGGAGCGGGCGGGCATCGGTTTACTCTTGGGCGCCGTGATCTTGATGCGGATGGTAACGCTTTGGCTCGAGTGGCGGACGCTGGTGCGAGGCCTGGGTTGGGCCGCGACGGAGGGCGGAGCGCCACACGAGACGGGCGGCGCCGCCGGCCCGCGCGCGCACCGCAGCTTTGGCGATGTCGTCTCCGAGGCGGTGAGCCTCGTCACCGTGTTGCCCCTGAGTTTCCTGCTCGCGCTGATGTTGACCGCCCCGGTCGTCGTCTGGTCGGGCCAAGACCGCGGGCCGGTGCTTATCGCGGTGGGCATCGGAGTGGGCCTGCATTTCGCGGCCAATCTCATTCCCGCAAGCAGCCCTGCCTGGCGCATCCGGGCGCGGGCGATACTCCTGGCGGTGCTTCTGGTGCCATCGTTCCTCGTGGCCAAAGCGCAGCACCCCTACCTGCTGGCCGGCGGCGAGAAACACCGACTGCTGCTTGCGGAGCGAATCTGGAATCTGGGGCTGAGCGTCGAGGCCGGCAGGCATGCGGGACATCTGGTCGACTACGCGAAGGACCTGGAACGGGCGCAGCGCTGGGAGGATGCCGCGCTCGTCTACCATCGCGCGCTGGAACTGGACGCCTTTCACCCCGAAGCGCAGGAGCGCATGGCGCAGCTGCGACTTCGCTTGTCCGACGGCACGCGCGCCGCGGAGAGCGGGGGACCGGCAATGGCCGCGCTCGACCCGCAAAGCCCCCGCCCGCGGCCGGCCGCAGCCCGAGCGGCCGGCAAAGCTCTGCCCGCCTATGATTGGACTCCCACCCATCGGCTCAAAATCTGTCTCGTGCCCGCGGGCGAGGTGTCGGCGGGTCTGCTCGACCGAGCCGGCGCCGTCCTCGCGCGCGAGCTGCAGGTGGAGGTTTATCGGTGGGACGCTCCTCCGCTTGCCTTGCCGGCCCCGGGCCGAAAGTCGGCCATGTTTGGCCATCCCCAGTGGGAGGCCAACGAGGTGATGCGCCGCTTCATCGATCGCCTGAACGCCGAGGCGGCGCAGGGGCGGGTGGCGACCGGCACCTGGCAATTCCTGCTCGTGACCGAGGAGGACCTCTACCTGCCGGGCGCCAACTTCGTCTTTGCGGCCAATTTTCCGATTCACGGATTGGTCTCGACCTCCCGGATGCGCACGTCGGATGCGGCGAAACTGGAAGCGCGCCTGTCGAAGCAACTGGTCGCGACCGCGATCAGATGCTTTGGCCTGCGCCCCTCCTCCGACGCCTCGTGCGTGAGCGCCTACGTGCGCTCGGTCTCCGATCTGGATCGCCGAAGCGCAAGCCCCGCGCCACCGACCCGCGCCGAATACCTGCGTCGCGTGGCGCTCTGGGAATCGGATCCCCGACGCCTCCCGGATCCGCCCGAGCCGTGACGGAGCCGCCGACCGCTCGCCCCCGCGGCCGGGGTTGCGTCCGCCGCGGGGAGCGCAAAACGTGACGGCCCCCTCGCTCCCCATGAAAGTCGTCGTCCTCTGCTCCGGTGGCATGGATTCCGTCACCGCGCTCCACCGCGCGGCGCGGGAGCACACGCTCGTGGCCGCGATTTCCTTCGACTACGGCGCCAAACACTCCGCCCGCGAACTCCCCATGGCCGCCGCCCAGGCCGCCCTCCTCGGCGTGCGCCACGAGATCGTGAACCTCGATTTCGCCAACCGCCTCTTCTCCTCCGCCCTCCTCCGGTCCGGCGGCGAGATCCCCGAGGGCCACTACGCGGCGGACAACATGAAGCAGACCGTCGTGCCCTTCCGCAACGCGGTCTTCCTCAGCATCGCCTGCGGCTTCGCCGAGAGCGTCGGCGCGGAGGGCCTCGTCATCGCCGCCCACGGCGGCGACCACGCCATCTACCCCGACTGCCGCGAAGACTTCATGCACGCGATGGGCGAGGCCATGCGCCTCGGCACCTACGCCGGCATCCAGTTGCTCCGGCCCTTCATCGCGATGGACAAGGGCCAGATCGCGGCCGAGGGCGCGCGGCTCGGCGTCGACTTCGCCCGCACCTGGTCCTGCTACAAGGGCGGCGCGCGCCACTGCGGCCGCTGCGGCACCTGCGTGGAGCGCCGCGAGGCCTTTCTCTCGGCCGGCGTGCCGGACCCGACCGACTACGAGCACCTAGACCCGCTGCCGCCCGCGCCGGCGCCCGCCCCGCGCCCATGCTGATCTCCGAGACCTTCTACTCGCTCCAGGGCGAGGGCGAGCTGACGGGCGTGCCGTCCTTTTTCATCCGCACCAGCGGCTGCAACCTCCGCTGCGCCTGGTGCGACACGCCCTACGCCTCCTGGAAACCCGAGGGCGCGGAGCGGACGGTCCCCGAGCTCGTATCCGAAGCGAAACTACATCCCGGCCGCCACGTCGTGCTCACCGGCGGCGAGCCGATGATCGCCCCGGAGCTGCCCGCGCTCGCCGCCGCGCTGCGCGCCGAGGGTTTTCACATCACGATCGAGACCGCCGGCACCGTCGCCCCTCCCCCCGGCCTCGCCTGCGACCTCGCCTCGATCTCGCCCAAGCTCGCCAACTCCACGCCCTCCGCCGAGGCCGTCGGCGCGGGCTGGGCCGCCCGTCACGAGGCCACCCGCCGCCGCCCCGAGGTCCTGCGCGCCTGGCTCGACGCCGGCTATCGTTACCAACTGAAATTCGTCGCCGCCGCCCCCGCCGATCTCGACGAGATCGCCGCCACCGTGGCCGAGATTTCCCGCCCCGTCCCGCCGGAGAAAATCCTGGTGATGCCCGAGGCCCGCACGCTGGAGACGATGCGGGAGCGCGCCGCCTGGCTCGGCGAGGCCTGCAAAACCCGCGGCTGGCGCTACGCTCACCGCCTCCACGTCGAACTCTACGGGAACCGCCGCGGAACCTGAGGGTTTCATAAGCATGCCCCGGAGAAAGCGATTCCACCTCCGCGAGCGGACGCGCGAGAGCCTGCGGCTCGCGCGGGCGGAGCTGCGCAACCGACCCGTCCCCAAAAAACTCTCCGAGGAGGTCGCCGGCCTCCACGCCCGCTTCGCAGACGGCCCGCTCACGTTGGGCGACATGATCGAGGTCCTCCAAGGCCGCGCCTGGACCCTGGTCCTCGTGCTGCTCGCCCTGCCTTTCACCCAGCCGATCCCGCTGCCCTTCATTTCCACGCCCTTCGGCGTGGCGATCGCGCTCATCTCGCTGCGCCTCGCGCTCGGTCAGCGGCCCTGGTTGCCGGCCCGGCTGCTCACCCGGCGCCTGCCTCCGGGCTTTTTCGGTCGGGTGCTCAAGTTCTCCGCGGGCGTCCTGCGCGTCATGGAAAAAGTGCTGCGCCCGCGCTGGGCCTGGCTGGCGGAGTCGCCGCCGCTCGTGCGCATGCACGCCCTCGCCATGCTCTGCGCCTCGGTCGTGCTCCTGCTGCCGATCCCGGTGCCCTTCACCAACACCTTCCCGGCCTGGCTCATCCTGCTCGTCGCCGCGGGCCTGCTCGAGCGCGACGGCGTGGTGATCACCGCCGGCTACGCCGTGGGCGCGGGCGGGCTCGTGTTTTTCTACCACCTCGGCAACTGGGCCGTGCAGCTCGGCAAACAGATCCAGGAGTGGCTCGGCTTTTGAGCCGGGATCGTTCAGTTGGACGGCGGAGCAGCGGGGCGAGGTGGCGAGCAGATTTCGGTGCGGACCGAGCGAAGGACGGAGCGAAGCGGAGATGGCGTAGCCCGGAGCCGCAGGCGGAGGGTGA
>JAUVVA010000230.1 GCA_030604905.1 Verrucomicrobiota bacterium
CCAAGGTGTCGCGGCGGCGTTGGTCGTAGTCGCTCATGTCGTGCGGAGTTGGGCGAGGAGGGAGCGGCGCTCGGCCTCGGTGAGGGTGGCGTAGATGCCGCAGACGACTTCGGTGCGGGTGGCGACCGGCAGATCGCGGAGGAACTGCATGCGCAGATCGACCGGGCCGGTCAGCTTGCTCAGCACATACGTGCGGTAGGCCTCGACGGGGATGCGCATGGCGCGGCGCTCGACGCCCTTCGCCGCGAGGTTGAGGCCCGCGAAGGCATTGCGATCGATCTCGTTGAGCAGGTGGCGAACGGTGCACCCCAGGCGCTCCGCGATCTCGCCCAGGCCGAGCGTGGTGCGGCCGGGAAAGTCGAGGGACGTGAAGAAGGTGAGCTGCTCGGCGGACATGGAGGGCGTTGGCTGGGTGGCGCGGCGGGCGGATTCTCCGATGGGTGAGGGCGCGAAAAAGCCGGTCAGGCGGCGTCCTCCCAGAAGCCGCGGTCGTAGTCGTCGGAGGGCTGGTCGAGGATCCATAGGCCGTGCGGATCGACCTCGACGCAGTAGGGGTAGCAGTCGCAGGCGTTGAGGAGGGCGAAGAAGCGCCGGGCGTGGCGCTGATCCTCGCGCATGCGCAAGAAGACGGGCCGGAGGAGCGCGTTGAGGAGCGCGCCGATCAGCGCGCGGAGGAGGTGGAGGGCGGTGCAAGTGGTCATGGCGGGTCAGGCGGCGGGCTGGCGGCGGGCGAGGCGGGCGGCGCGGCGGGCGGAGATGGCGGCGTTGGCGGCGTGGCAGAGGCGGCGGGCTCCGCGCCAGGCGCGGGTGGCGCGGGCCGAGTCGCCCCGCTCCTGGTGCACGTCGCCGCGCTCGAGCAGCTCGCGGGCGGCGATGAGGATGGTGTTGGGGCCGGGGCGGCGGGTGATGATGGTTGTGGTGGCCATGGTGGTGAGGGGTGTTGGCTAGGAGCTAGGAAGGCTCAGGCGGCGCGGGCGGTGAGCCGCTCGTAGGCGGTGGTGAGGCGGACGCTCTTCCGCTGGCCGGTGAGCACCAAGTAGAGGTGCGTCCTCGACACGCCGAGGGATCGGGCATGTCCGGCGATGCCGGGGAACCGGGCCTGACCAGAGCGGGGTTTCTTTTTGGGCGTGTGTTTTGACATGTGCCGTGTAACTTCTGGCACACGTAACGCTAGAAATTAGACACCACGCAAGAAAATTTGACGACAAATCTGACATTTACGGAGCGGATCGAGCGCCTGCGCGGATCCATGGGTGGCCTCACGAATGTGGCGGCTGCAATGGGTCTATCACGGCAAACACTCTATGCCGCGCTAAAGGACCCCGAGCAGGTGTCGGAAAAGACGCTGCGCAAGCTGGCGAGCGTCGAGCTGTCCAATCTGTCCAGATCTGACGTCGTGGAGGAGGAGCAGGCTCCCTATGACATTGCGCCGAAGCGCGCCGAGATCGAGGCGCGGGTGAAGGCGTTTCTTGACGCTGCGGAGCGAGTGCCTGGTGGCTTGGGGTATGCCCTTGTCCAAGTGCAGCTGCATCTGGATCCCGCGCGCTTGGCAGGGCTCGTGCCTTCGCGTGGGGCTGTCAGGGCCTTGGAGGAGTATCTGCGGTCGCAACGGCGCGAAGCGCCTCAGAGCAAAGCCCAATGACACGGAGCTGCTCCTCTCGCTCGGCCCTCATCGTCGCGACGGTCTCGGCCATTTCCTGCATGTGCCGCCAGCACGGGCAGGCGCGGCACTTCTGGTCGAAAGTCTCGGGCAGTGTGGGGGAATCCACGGGCGAGTCGCGATAAGGGGCGGGCAAAAAGCCGCAACGCATACGAATTTCCAAGTATCAAAATGATGAAAAACAGAACATTTGCGGTTTTGGTCGCCGCGGTTGCTGGTGTGCTCGCCACCGGGGCGTGGGTTCGCTCCTGCCAGCGCGCGGAGGTCGAGGCCGAAGCGCGCCGTGCCGCTGTCCAGGACTCGCTCAACGAGCAGCTAGTGTGGAGCGCGGAGCGCAGGCGACTGGAGTCGGCTCGCACGTCGGCGCGGCTCGCCGCGGAGTCGGCGGATCGTGACCACGAGCGCTGGCGCAGCTTCGAGAGCGAGCGGGCCGCGCGCGCCGCCTGGAGCGCCTACATCCAGGCGGACAGCGCGCTCCGGGAGCATGAGCGGAAGAAGATCCCGCCGCCGACCTACCCGGAGTGGAATAAGTAGCGCGCCCCTTCGCGCTCTTCTCCGTTAAAACTAGCTCCTAGCCACTAGCTCCTAAACTATGACACCCCTCCTCCTTCTCCTTGGCATGATGATCGGCGGCTTGGTCGGCGCGCTCTGCGGGCGCACGCGCGGCAAGGAGGGCCTCGGCCTCCTGGCCGGCGCCCTGCTCGGCCCCATCGGCTGGCTGATCATCCTCCTCGCCTACCCCTACCAAGCGCCGGCCAAACCGGAGCCGCGCCGCCCGCGCACCGGCTTCATCAATCAACCGCGCTCGTGAGCGCGCGGGAGGTCGCGCTGATCGCCCTTTTCGGGCTGCTGCTCTTCTCGCTCGGCTTTCTGGTCGGGGCGGGGCAAGGGCTCGACCTCATGCGGCAGCAGGCCATCGACGAGGGCTTCGCCGTCCGCGAGGGCGAGGCGGGCTTTCGCTGGAGATCGAGCGAGGAGCTGGAGCGCCGGCCGGCGCGGCGGGCGCCGAAGGGAGAGTGAGGGAATGGGCCGTCAAAAGTGCACGCCGTGCACTTTTGCCGCCCTCCGCTCCGGCCAAATGTTACCGTGGGTAAGATTTCCCGGAATGGAGTGAATGGACTGAACCGGGGGGAAGACCCGTGGGCCTGCGCCCGATAGAGTGGCGGGCGTAATGCCCGAGCCACTACCGCAGACCTCCGACGCCTACTCGCATGTGTCGCGCCTCGTCAAGGACGCGCACCATGTCCTCGTCTACATCAACGGCATCCTCACCGC
>JAUVVA010000229.1 GCA_030604905.1 Verrucomicrobiota bacterium
CATACTCGGGCATGGCGGCGGCCTTGAGGATGAGCGAGGGGTTGGTGGTCGCGTCGCGGGGCGCGAAGACCTTCATGCTCTGGAAGTCGCCGGTGTCGGCGACCACGGTGGTGAACTGCTTCAGTTGATCGAGTTGGTTGGGCATGGTCGTGAGAGGAGGGGACTGAGGGAGTAAGGGATTGAGGGAGTGAGGCGCGGAGGGGGCGGGAGTCGAGCCGGAGGCGGAGGGCGGGCTGGACGGAGCCGACCAGCGAAGGGCGGTCGCGTGCGGGTGTCACGCCCCGGCTGAGGGGGCTTTCGGCAAAGTATTTCTCAACCAGATGAGCGCGCCTGATTCATCGGCGAAGGCGCCGTCGAGCTGGGCCTCGAAGGCGGCGTCGAGCAGGCGCTTAAACTCGGGGCCGGGGGCGAGGCCGGCGGCGATCAAGTGGCGGCCGAGGAGGAGGGGGCGGGGGGCGGCGTCGGCCACGGCGAGGGTGGCGGCGCGTTCGAGGAGGCGGCGGATGAGGGCGTGGGTCTCGGGGGATTGGAGGGGAGGGCGTCCGTCGCTGTCGGCGCGCATCACGGCGGCGAGGTCGGCGAGGGTGGCGGGGTGGAGGCGGCGGGCGAGGCGGCGGATGGCCTGTGGCGAGAGGCCGTCGGGGCCGCCGTGGTGATGGACCATGTGGTTGGCCACGAGGGGGCTGATGGTGGGCGCGTGGTCGTGGGGGGCGCCGATGCGGCGCAAAAAGGCCTCGGCGGGGGCCACGCCGGCGGGTTCGTGGCCGGGGCTTACCCAGCGCAGGCGGCCGGAGCCGGGGGGCTTTTCCTCGCGGGTGGTGCAGGCGGGTTTGCCGACATCGTGCAAGAGGGTGGCGAGCAGGAGCAGGCGGCGGCGGCGCGGGGACGCGTTGATCCACTCCGGATCGCGGGCGAGCGCGTCGCAGCAGTGGCCGGTGTGGGTGAACACGTCGCCCTCCGGGTGCCAGGCGGGGTCTTGGGGGCAGCCGGCGAGGGCGGCGAGTTCGGGGAAGTGGGCGAGCCAGCCGGTCTCGGCGAGGACGGCGAGGCCGCGCGAGGGCTTTTGGGCTTTTTCGGCCCATTTGGCCCATTCGTGCCAGACGCGCTCGACGGGGAGTTCGGCGTAGGCGGGCGAGATGCTGCGGCAAAGCGTGGCGGTGGCGGGATCGAGCGAGAGGTCGAAGCGGGCGGCGAGCTGCATGCCGCGCAGGACGCGGAGGGGGTCCTCGACGAAGGCGGGGCTGGTGTGGCGGAGGCGGCGGGCGCGAAGATCGGCTTCGCCGCCATGGGGATCGATGAGGCGGCGCGCGGCGGGATCCCAAGCGAGGGCGTTGATCGTGAAGTCGCGGCGGGCGGCGGCTTCGGCGTCGCCGAGGGAGGGATCGGGCTCGACGTGAAAGCCGCGGTGGCCGGCGCCGGTCTTGGATTCGCGGCGGGGCAGGGAGATGTCGTATTCGGTGCCGGAGGGAAGGCGGAGCTTGATGACGCCGAAGCTGCGGCCGACGACGTCGGTGGCCCCGAGGGGCTTGAGCACCTCGTGGATGGCGGCGAAGGAGGCGCCGCCGACCTCGAAATCGAGATCCTTGGGCTCGAGTCCGAGCAGCCAGTCGCGGACCGCGCCGCCGACGATGCGGGGGCGGCCGACGCCTTGGAGGGCGTCCAGGACGGGCAGGATTTCTTCGGGGAGATTCAAGCGGAAGGAGAGCCGGGGCGGGCGGGACGGGAGTCGCCCGAGCGGAAGGCTTCGACGGCAAGGAGGGCCCAGCCGGCCAAAAACGCGAGGCCGCCGAGCGGGGTGATCGGACCGAGAAAGCGGGGGCCGCCCATCGCCAGCACGTAGATGGAGCCGGCGAAGAGGAGGCAGCCGAGTTGCCAGAGCCAGCCGATGCGGTGGAGGCGGGCAGCGCGCGGGCCTGACGGAGCGGCGCCCGCCCAAGCAAGGAGGGCGAGGGTGGCGACGGCGTGGCCAAGATGATACTGGGTGGCGGTTTCCCAAGCGGCTAGGCTGCCCCGGGCCGCGAGACTGGACTCGAGTGCGTGGGCGCCGAGTGCGCCCAAAAGCACGGCGGAAAAGCCATTTGTGCCAGTGATGAGCAATAGGTAGGAGGGTTTTTGCATAGAGACACCGGGGGGCGGTCCGACGGGTCTACGGAGCCAGCCCCGCAAAGCGAATGGGAAAGAGGGCTTGCCATTTACAACTCGTTCGTTCTCCTGCGCCCTGTCGTGGGTTTCCCCCATGGCGACCAACCAAACCAAAAACCAAACCAAACCATGAAGAAGACCGCCATTGCCGCCGTCGCCGCTCTCGCCGCCGGCGTTTCCGCCCAGGCTCAGACCGCTGAGGCCTCCGCCCTGTCCGTCACCACCGACATCACCGTCGTCTCCGACTACGTGTTCCGTGGCGTGCACCTCGCCAACACCTCCCTCCAGCCCTCCGTCGAGGCCGCCTTCGGCGACTTCTATGCCGGTGCCTGGCACTCCAGCGCGATCTCCACGGGCAAGCCCGGTGGTATCGACAACGAGACCGACCTCTACGTCGGTTACGGCTTCGCCCTCAACGAGACCTTCTCGTTCGATGTCGGCGTGACCCGCTACCTCTACGACGGTGGCAGCGACGAGGACACCACCGAGGCCTACATCGGCGTTTCCGCCGACCTCTTCGGTCTCAGCCCCAGCCTCTACTACTACCACGACTTCGACCTCGAGGTGAACAGCTACATCGCCAGCATCGGCTACAGCCTGCCGATCGATGCGATCAACACCTCGATCGACTTCGCGCTGACCCTCGGCCACATCCGTAGCTCGGAGAACCTCGTCGGCAACTACACCTACGGCTCCGTCGGCGTGTCCGTGCCCTACGCCCTCAGCGAGACCGCCACCCTCACCGTGGGCGGCGAGTATATCCGCAACGACACCCGCCTCCTCGGCACCAGCAACAACCGCCGCGGCGGTTTCGTTGGCTCCGTCGGCCTCTCCATCGGCTTCTAATCTCGCTCCGCGAGTTTAGGACCGACCAAAGAGTCGTTCGATTCCTTACAAGACCCGTCCTCGCTTCGTGCGGGGGCGGGTTTTTCTTTTTCTGCCGTAAATAGACGGTTGACAGGCCTCCGCACGGCCTATGCCTTCCACCTCTTTTCTCATGAAAACGTTCCTCGCCAAGCAGGAGACCGTTCAGCCCAAGTGGTATCTCATCGATGCCGAGGGCGAGGTTCTCGGCCGTA
>JAUVVA010000224.1 GCA_030604905.1 Verrucomicrobiota bacterium
CGATGCCGGAGCACATCGGGCGGTTCTTGGTGCCGGTGAGGAACGACACGACGATCTGCCCGTTCGCATCCGCCGTGGCGTCGAAGGTCTCGATGTGGGCCCGGAAGCGCGCGCCGGTGGTTTCGAAAACGTCCAGGTTGGTGAGCACGCGCGTGCCGTTTATTTCCACGTGGAAGCGGCGCTGGTTGCCCTTGGTCGCCCAGGTTTCGCAAAAGTGCAGGCGGAGCGTGTGGAGCGCGCCCGGCTCGAGTCCCACGAAGGTGTAGGCAAAGGAGGTGCCGTGACGGTGTGTCTGGTAAACCGCCTCCGGTGCGGGATCCACGACGCCGGAACGGTCGATGGCGTTGCTGGCGGTGCCGATCTTCAGGTCCGAGCCGGTGACGATGCCCGCGTCGTTGATCCAGTCGCCGGTGGTGGCTCCGCCTCCGTTGTAGGCCGCGAGGCGCACCGGCTCGGGCGGAGGCGGCGGGACGAGCGGCTGGAACTCGTGGCAACCGATGTCGGGGGCGCCCTGGATGGGGGCGCCGTCGATGTCGCCGGAGAGGCCGGTGGCGGCGCCGGCGTCGACCGCGGGCGAGCCCGCCGCGAGCTCGTAGTTGCCCGCGGCGGGATCCACGAAGATCGGATCGGCGGCGAGCGAGTGGAGATCGCGGCCGGTGGCCTGGTAGGAGGCGAGGGTCGCGTGGTTCACGCCGGCGTAGCGCACGAGCACGCCGGCGGCCTGCCCGAAAAGGTTGTGGTCGGTGAGCCAGGTGCCGCCCGGGACCACGTTGCCCGCCTCGTAAACCGGCACGCCCGTGGCGGTGACGGTGCTCCAGAGCAGGTTGTTCCTGAACTCCCCGCTGGTCGGGCAGGTGATGAGCGCGCCGCTGCGGAGCGAGCCCGCGAAGGTGTTGTCGTGGATCCGCAGGTTGGTGCGGGCGTGGCTGCCGAAGGCGACGAAGCCGTTCATCGCCCCGTGAACGAGGTTGTTGCGGAAGGTGATGCCGTCGAAGGCGCGGGGCACGCCGCCGGTGATGAAGAGGCCGCCGGCCCAGGTCTGGCCGCTCTCGACGCCCTGGTAGCGGCAGATGTTGTTCTCCACGATCACGTGGTCGGCGGCGACGTTGATGCCGAAATTTCCGTGCTCGATGATGTTGCCGGAGATCAGGCCGTGGGCGACTCGCTCGACGATGATGCCGCCCTTGGGCGAATCGGTGCCCTGCAGCGTGATCAGGTTGTCGCGGATGATGAAGTGGTCGCCGTTGAGCACGTTGTCGTCGTCGGACAGGTGGATGGAGTCGCTGCCGGGGCTCTGGCCCTCGAAGACGGTCGTGAAGGTGTTGTTCTCGATCACGATCCCGGGCGCGCCATAGGTGAAGATGCCGTCGCCGCGCAGCTGGGTGAAGAGCGAGTTTCGCACCGTGACGTTGGCGGCGTCGTAGACGGAGAGGCCGGCGGCGTTGTAGGCGTGGACGGTGCTGCGGTTGTTCGCGAGGCGGAAGGTGCACCAGTTGAGGCTGATATTGCTGGCGGACTTCAATGCGGCAGCGGCACCGTTGGATTTCTCAAAAATCAGGCCCCCGACCGTGATGTGGCTGCGAAGGTAGAGAAAGATGCCGTGGGAGCGCGCGCCGGCCTCGTAAAGCGCGCCGGAGGTGGCGGGATCGGTGGCGAGGTCGCGGTAGTAGAGCACGCCGGCGCTCCAGAACCACTGGCCGTCGGCGAGGGTGTCGGCGCTGGAGCCGCGGCGCAGCCAAACGTGGTCCTTGGTGAAGACGAAGGGCTGGGTGGCGACACTGGCCTTGTAGGTGCCGGTCGCCGCGTCGTGGATGCTCCAGCCGGTCACGACGTTCGCGCCGCTGATCACCGGGTAGGAGCCGCTGCCGTAGGTGCCGATGGCGATGGGCTGGGCGGCGGTGCCGTTGCTGGGAAAGTTCAGCTGTTCACGCCAGATCTGGCCGGCGCCGCGTGAAAAGAGAATCACGTCGCCGGGCGCGAAAGAACCTGTATTAACTCGGTGGATACTCTTCCATGCCGTGCCGGCCGAGGTGCCGGCGGCGCCGTCGTTGCCATTGATCGCATCGACGTAGTAGGTGGCGGCGGCGACGACGGAGGCCGCGACGGCGCAGGCGAGGCCAAGCGCGAGGGAGCGGAGACGCCGCCAGCCGGAGGCGGGGCGGATGGGAAAGGGGCAGGCGGCGGCCTGCCCCGGCACGGGCGGGTTCGGGTGGTTCATGGGGTTTGGAGGGAAACGCCACGTGGGATCACGCGGCCGTTTCGAAAGCGGGTGGTGGGGACGGACGCAGCGAAGCAGTCGGCTCCGCGGGCGGCGACACCGCGCTTGTCTTATCGAAAGATTCGGGCCGGGAGTGCCAGCCTCCCGGCCGACGTTTTCATCCTCCGCCCCGCTTGCTCAACGCATCCAGCGCCTCGCGCACGAAACGCGCCTGCCGCCGACTGATCTCCGAGGTGAAGTGCACATGATCGCGATACGGATCCCCGCCGAGCCTAAGGGTAAACGCGTGCAGATCGATCACCGGCACGCCGCGCTCCGACATGATCTCGCGCGCCGCCGTGTTGTAGGCGGCGACATCGCGCTCGAAACGATGAAAGGCGCGGGAGCGGGCGTTGTGGCGCCGCTCGTCCACCGGCGTGGTGAGAATCCAGACCAGCCGCCGGCCGGCGCCCTGCACGAGCTCAACCATCGCTTCGAGATTCCGCCGATAGTCCTCCAGCGGCACTTGTCGCGCACCCGTTGCGGGGTCGGTCTTGATGTCGTGCAGTCCGCAGTTGACCACGATCATGGACTGCAGGTCCCGCTCCTCGGCCAGCACCTCACGGAGATGAGTCAGCACGCTCGCGGAGTCGCCGCCGTTCGCGCCCTGAGGATGATCCAGGTTGGAGCGAGCTAGTTCGAGGCCGCCTTTGCGAGTGTAGTGGAAACGTCCCGCGCATTCCCGCTCCAGGTCTTCGTGGTAATCGATCGAGATGCTGTCGCCCACCAGGTAGAACGCCGGCAAGGGCGTGGCGGCGCACGATGGCGGCGCATCGAGCCCGAGCGCGGCCCCGACCGCGCGGGCAATGATTGCATCTCCTGCGGCGTTGGGATGCAGCCCATCGGAAAAATGACCGGGCCCCAGCAGCCCGTGCAGGCTGAAAAAGCGCACGCCCTTCTCCCGAGCGAGGAGTTCGAGCTCGCGCTCCAGGCGCGCCAGCAGCGGCGGCGTGATGTCGTAGCCTTTGGAGAGGGTGAGCGCGTCCATGCCGGTCACATCGACGGAACTCGGCGCGACCAGGAAAATGGATTCGCGGGGAAAGCGAGTCAGCGCGAGGTCGAGCGCCGCGCGCAGGTTGACGACGCAGTCGGCGATTTTTTCATCCCCGGGACGCGGATCGCGCGCCGGCAGATCGTTGACGCCGAGCAGGAGCAGGAGGCCGCTCGCTTCCGAATGGTCGGCGAGCGCGGGCGGTAGCTCGGCGACGATATCGGAGGTTTTGCGCCCCGCTCGCCCGGCGTTGACCAGACGCCAGGGCCCGGCGGCCTCGGGCGCGGAGACCCAGCGACCGTGGGCGGTGATGGAATCGCCGAAGCAAAGGA
>JAUVVA010000007.1 GCA_030604905.1 Verrucomicrobiota bacterium
AGGGATCGAGGTCGGTCATATTTTCATCCTCGGCACCAAGTACTCCGAGAAATTCCAGGCGGTGTACACGGATGACCAGAAACAGACGCACCCGATGGTGATGGGCTGCTACGGCATCGGCGTGAGCCGCACCCTGCAGGCGATCATCGAGCAGAGCCACGACGCCGACGGCATCATCTGGCCCTGGGCGGTCGCGCCCTTCCAAGTGCTCATCTGCCTGCTCGACCCGAAGCTGCCCGACGCCGTGGCGATGGCCGAGAAACTCGCCGCCGCCGCCGAGAGCGCCGGGGCCGACGTGCTGCTCGACGACCGCGAGGAGCGCCCCGGCGTGAAGTTCAAGGACGCCGACCTGATCGGCATCCCGCTGCGCGTGGTGATCGGCGGCAAGGGCCTGCAGGCCGGCGTCGTCGAGGTGAAGCCCCGCGCGTCGAAGGACGTGGAGAAGGTCGAGCTCGGCCGCGCCGAGGCCCGGATCGTCGAGCTGGTGCGCGCCGCCTCGGGGCAAAACGCCGCGGTGCAGGAGGCCCGCGCCGGATGATTCGCGCCCTCGCCACTCCCACCACGGCCGCGGCCGAGCCCGGTCTCGCCGCCGGGCCCGCGCTCGCGCCCGCCGAGGTGGAGCGCAGCAAAACCGCCCTCGCCACCCAGGGGCCCTGGCGTGTCGTCGTGCTCAACGATCCGGTCAACTCGATGAGCTACGTCGTGCTCGTGTTTCGCAAAGTCTTCGGTTTCTCCGAGCCGGTGGCGCGCAAGCACATGCTCGAGGTGCACGAGCAGGGCCGCTCCATCGTGTGGTCGGGCCTGCGCGAGCAGGCCGAGCTCTACGCCTTTGCGCTTCAACAGTGGCACCTCACCGCCATCCTCGAATCCGATGAAACGCATTGAGGTGAAGCTCAGCCTGAGCGTGGTGGCCCCCTTGCTCGACCTGATGAAGGCCTCGAGCGACGTGCTCGAGGCGCAGATCGCCGCGCCCCTCGCGCTCGACGACATCGACGCCGAGTTTCGCGACGACTGGAAGGCCGAGCTGCTCGCCGGCCAGCAGGAGGAGCTGCACGCGTTGATGGGCCTCTTCAACAGCGACTTTTTCGTCAACGGCGTGGTCGCCTTCGACGAGGACAACGCCGAGGTGATCGTGCGCGCCTGCTCCGCGCTGCGCCTGCGCCTGCGTCGTCACGACCTCAAGGTGCTCGGCGACGAGCAGCTGGAGAGCGGCGCCATCGAGCTGGAGAGCCTGCCGGAGCCGCTGCAGAAGCCCTACATGTGCTACGTCTTCCTCGGCACGATCCAGGAGCTGATCATCCAGCACCTCGACGGCGCGATTTTGCGCGGGGCCGCGGCGGAGGAGGGCGTGGAATTCGAGCCGAGCGCCGACGACGACGGCGAGTTCGAGGACGACGCCGACGGCGAGGATGGCGGCGACGGCGGCGACGATGAGAAACGCTGAGCTGGGAGCGCCGGGCTCCGGCCCGGCCACGCCTCGAGACGATGCCGGGCGGGAGCCCGGCGCTCCCAAGGCTCGGGCATGAAGGTCGTCTGCGAGCACTGCGGCCTGCCTTTCTCGGTGGCGCGGCCCACGCCGGGACGCGCGGCCTATTGCTGCTCCGGCTGTGCGCTCGCCGCGCGCGTCT
Organism: Verrucomicrobiota bacterium; assembly: GCA_030604905.1. Lineage (GTDB taxonomy): Bacteria > Verrucomicrobiota > Verrucomicrobiia > Opitutales > Opitutaceae > IMCC26134_A. The sequence goes on from JAUVVA010000007.1 coordinate 1,629, forward strand.
CGGCCGATGTCGCGGCGGGCGCGCCGGCGGCGAGTCCGCTGCTGGTGGGCGCGCTCGGCGCCGGTTTTTTGTTTTTTAATCAGGCGCTGCTCTGGCTGCTCGCGGTGCTGCTGGCGCGCGAGTCCGGCGCCACCCGGCTGAGCCCGGAGATGCTGGTTCTTGGTTCGCTCGGTCTGGCCTGCGCGGTGTGGAGCACCCTCGTGGTCGCCCAGTATCTTGCGGGCGCGCGGCGGCTCGTGGACTGGTTGTTTTTCGGGCTTTCGGGCGCGCTTTTGGGACGCGGGCTTTGGGCCGTCGATCCGGCCTTCGCGATGGCGGCGACGACTTTGCTGGGCGCCTGGTCGCTGCGCGGTCTGGCCAAGAAAAAAGTTCCGCGGAAAAAGTGAGGTCGCGCCGGCCTGTCGGGGTTGACGCACCCTCGCGGCGAACTAGGTTTTCGCACGCCACCCTGCAGTGTTCGAGGTGCTCTTTTTACGCTCTTTGCCTTTGAATCAATCCGGGAGCCTCCAAACCGGGCGCACGCAGCTAGGCCGTAAATCGGACAGCTAACAAACGCACGGCGGTTCCCACCTTAACTTAAAAAGGTTAGAGGCCTTTGAGCACACGGCACAGGCGGGGTGGCACCCTTTTATGCGAAGACGCGTCGATCCGGGAGGGTCGACCCGTCTTCGTTTTTTCGGGGCGGGCGGGGACTGTGCCCGGCCGCCCCCCTCGTCGGGGGCGAGGCGTCAGCGGCCGCGGGAGCCGCCTACTTGTTCCAAGGTGGCGAGATTGCGGGCGCGGAGGGCCTCCATGGCGTGTTGCGCTTCGAGCACGCGGTCCGCGCGGGAGAGCTGTTCGTTTGGCTCGCCTTCCCAGCCGCCGAGGGCGAGGTAGGCGATGAGGGCGACGTCCTGACGGCCGACGTTGAGCGTGAGCTGGCGGGCGTTGCGGCGCACGTCCTCCTCGACGGCGCTGGGCAGGGCGGGGGTCACCGCGGCGAGGAAGGACTCGACGGAACCGTGGGGCGAGTAGAGGCGGTTGGCGCCGTTGGCCATCACGCGCATGGAGTTGGCGCCGAGGCCTGCCATGTTGAAATCAAAGCCCGGCACGTAGCCGTCGGGGATGGGGAGGAAGGGCACGACCTCCTCGGGCGGCTCCACCCCGACGACGGAGGGCAGCCAGCCGCTGAGCTGGGTGAACTGGGTGTTGTGAGGGTGGCTCGCGAGGTAGAGCAGGAAGTCGATGGCGCGATCGGGCCGGGTGGAGAGGCGGGTGACGCCAAAGGAGAGGCCGGTGCCGGTCTCCGCCTCGGAGGCCCGTCCGAAGAGATTGCGGCCGAAGCGGGGGTGGTCGGGCGTGGGGAGCGGGATGGGGAAGACGCCGATGCCAAAGTTGACCTGGGCGCGGAAGCTGGGGCTGTCCCAGCTGCCGGTGGTGATCATGAGGGCGCGGCCTTGGATGAAGTAGAAGCTCGCGTCTTCGCGGCCGAGCTGGAGGAAGCCGGGCTGCATGCGCAGGCCGGTTTCGCGGGCGATGTAGAGGGCGTCGAGGAAGGAGGGGTGCTCGAGGTTCCAGTCGTTGCGGAGGAGGGAGAGGCCGATCTCGGTGCCGAAGGCGCGGAGGGTGGGGCCGGCGATGCGGTCCTGGACCAGACGCTGGGTCTGGTTCTGGACGAGGGCGTTGATCAGCATGGGCGCGTTGACGCGGGAGCCGGCGATGGGGAGCACGGTGCGGCCGGTGCGGCGGTTGTAGTCCTCCACGCGGGTGAGCACTTCGAGGAAGGCGTCGTAGGTCTCCGGCACCGGGGTGTCGCCGAGGATCAGGCGCCAGAGCTCGCGGTTGTAATACATGCGCACGGTGAACATCGACACGGGGATGCCGTAGTGCTCGAGCAGGTTGGGCTGGTAGGAGGGCATGGAGACCATGCCGTCGAGGATGGTGTCGCGCAGGGGAGTGCCTTCTAGGGGCGTGCCGGCGTTGTAGGGGTTGGGTCGGGCGACGGTCTCGCCGATGGGGGTGAAGAAGCGCGCGATGGTCTCTTCATCGGTGCCCATGCCGAGCTGGATGATGTCGGGGGCGGTGCCGCCGACGAGCTGGGTCTTGACCCACTGGGCGTAGGTGCGCTCCGGGATGGCGAGCTGCTCGACGCGAACGTTGGGGTGGAGGGCCTCGTAGTCCCGGGCGAGTTGATCGAAGGCGGTGCGAAGGCCGCCCTCCAATTGCCAGTGCGCGAAGCGGACGACCTCGCGGCCGTCGGTCACCTCGGCGCGTTTATGGCCGAAGACGCGGAAGAGGGCGATGAGGAAGCAGGCGGCGAGCAGGCAGAGGCCGACGGTGTTGAGGAAGTTTTCGCGTTTCATCGGCGGGGCTCAGCGGGTGGCGGGGGTGGACGAGGCGGGAAGGGCGGCGATTTTGCTGCGGACGAGGGCGCGGCGGTTGTCGCGCTGGAACTCGGCGAGGAAGCGTTCGAAATATTCGCGGGCGAGCTCGTGGCGGCCGACGCGGGAGGCGAGTTCGCCGATGGCGACGAGGTTGTTGGCCCGGGCGGTGGGGCTGGAGCCGCCGGCCTGATCGGCGGCCAGGTAGTGGCGAAGGGGACGCTCGTCGCCGAGGCGATGGTGCAGGGCGGCGGCGGCGAGAAGGAGGTGAAAATCGCGGCGCGAGCTCGCGCGCGCGAGGGCATCGGCCTCCTCGCCAAAGGCGTCGATCAGGCTGGCGGCGCGCTCGGGCGAGAGGCCGGGTTGATGAAGCTCGATTAGGGCCAGCTTGATGCGGGCGTGGTCGGCGAGGAGGTGGCCGGGCTGTTCCGAAACAAGGGCGCGGTAGTGCTGGGCGGCGACGCCGAGGTCGGGCTGGAAACGATGCACGTGGGCGACGCGGCCGAGCAGGTAGCGCGAGGCGGCGGCGACGTCGTCGTTCGCGCCTTCGGCGATCAGGCTTTCGAACTCGCGGGCGGCCGCGTTGAGGTTGGCCTCCGTCTTGGGCTGCTGCACGAGCAGGAGGGTGCCACGGCCGAGGCGGCCCTCGCGGGACGTCTGCTCGCGGAAGCCCTGGCCGGACTCCTTGAAGAGGTAGAGCGTGGCGTCGCGCCAGGCCTGCGCGACGGGGTCGGTCGTGGCCGCGGCGGGCGTCTCACTTGCGCCGAGGGGCGAGACCAGAAGGAGCGAGGCGAAGAGGGCGGGGAGGAGCGGCGTGCGTGCGGGCATGGGGAGGGTGCGGAGCGAGTGCAAAGGAAGAGTTGCGCGGCAGGGGGTGGGGAGGGTCAAGGGTTTTGCGGTCCGGGCCTTGCTCGACACGTTTCGCAGGGGCTCGGGGAGCGGGTTTGGCGGGGCGGATTTGAGAGGAGACTTGGCGGATTTTGGCAAAGTTCGCGCGGCTTCTCCCAGGTCGCCCGCGGATCGGCGCGGAGAGGGGCGAGCTACACGTCGCGCACGCAGCGGAAGCCGAGGTTGGTGGTGGCGCTGTCGGGGGTGTTGGAGGAGCGGGCGTCGACGCGGTAGCGGTTGCAGTAGCTCGCGTGGCAGAGGTAGCTGCCGCCGCGCATGGAGCGGCGGAGGGCGGCGGGATCGGCCGGCGGGGGCGGACCGGCGGGATCGAGGCGGAGGACGGGCGGGCGCGGATAGGTGTCGGTCGCGAAGACATCCCAGCACCACTCCCAGACGTTGCCCGTCATCTGGTAGAGGCCGTGGCCGTTGGCGCGGTAGCTCTTGGCGGGGGCGGGGCCGAAGTGGCCGTCGGCGAGGGTGTTTTTGAGCGGGAAGACGCCCTGCCAGACGTTCATGCGGTGCTTGCCCTCGGGCTCGAGCTCGTCGCCCCAAGGGTAGCGTTTTTGCACGAGGCCGCCGCGGGCGGCGAACTCCCACTCGGCCTCGGTGGGCAGGCGTTTGCCGGCCCAGGCGCAGTAGGCGAGGGCATCGTGCCAGGAGACGTGGACGACGGGGTGGCCCCAGCGGTTTTTGATGTGCGAACCCGGGCCCTCGGGGTGGCGCCAGGAGGCGCCGTCGACGCGGCACCACCACTCGCTGCCGAGCACGCGCACGCGCTCGGTGCGGGCCTGCTGCGCGGGGCTGAGGTGGCCGAAAAAGACGAAGGACCAGCCGAAGCGCTCGCTCTCGGTGCGGTAGCCGGTGGCGTTGACGAAGGCGTTGAAGGCCTCGTTGGTGACGGTGGTGGCGTCGATCCAGAAGGGGCTCACGCGCACGGGGTGGGCGGGGCCCTCGCCGTCGGCGGGGAAACCGTAGTCGCCGTCGGTGCCCATGAGAAACTCGCCGCCCTCGAGGCGGACCATCCCGGACGTATCCCCCGAGCGGATACGCTCGAAGGTCGGCGCGGAGGCGGGCGCGGCGGGGGCCGGGGTCTCGCCGGCGGCGGGGGGGGCGGGTGAGGGGCGGGGGGGGGAGCAGCAGGCGTCCCTGGGGCGCGGAGGCGAGGAAGGGCGGGAGTGTTTTCCGCGCTCGCCGCGAGCGCAAGGCCGCGCCTTGGATGCGGGCATGTCGTTTTTCGCACAGTGTCGCCTCGCGCGTCTCCGGCCCGGCCGGGCCCTTGCGGCGCTGGCCGTCGCCTGCGGTTTCGCCGGGTTGTCGCTCGCCGACGACGCGGCGACGCCGGGAGTCTGGCCGATGCGCGGGGACGCAGGGGGCGAGTTGCGGATCGAGGCGCTGGAGGAGCTGGGGCTGAAGTGGCGGCTGGAGGCGCGGCCCGGGGGGATAATCCTGCGCGGAGACCGGCCGGGGCTGGAGCTGGCGGTGGCCTTGCGCCCCGGCGCCGGGGGCGCATGGACCTGGGAGATCCTGCGAGGCGAGTGCGATCTGGGGGAGCTATGGCCGGTTTTCCGCGGGGCGGCGGGCGAGGCGGCGAGCGCTTGGTCGGCGAGCGGCCGGGCGGAGTTGTCCGGCGAGGGGCTCTGGACGGAGGCGGAGGGGCCGAGCGGCGAGTTGCGGCTCGCTTTGCGCCAGGGCTGGGCGCGCTCCGACGAGTTGGAGGTGGAGCTCGACGGCGTGGAGCTGGACGCCGCCACCCGCGAGTTGAGGTCGGGCACGATGCCGGCGACGCAAGTCCTGCGGGTCGGCAAGGTGGCCGCGGCCGGGGCGGAACTGGGGGCGGTGGAGCTGCGCTTCGGCCTGGCCCCGGGCGGAGTGCTGGAGGTGGTCGGGGGCGGGGCGGATTTTCTGGGCGGCCGGGTGAACTTGCGGCCTTTCCGGATGCCGCTGGCCCAGCCGGGGCTGACGGCGGCCGCGGAGGTGGAGGCGATGCAATTGGAGGAGGCGGCGAAGCTGGCGCCCTGGTTGTTGCAGGCGGCGCAGGGCCTTTTGAGCGGGCGAGTGGAGATGGCTTGGGACCCGGCGCGCGGCTTGCGCGTGCGCGACGGCGGGCTGGCGATCTCGCGCGAGGCCGGTGCGGTCATCCGGCTGGCTCCCTCGCCGGGCTTGCTGACCGGCGAGATGGAGCCGCGTTTCCGGCTGCTGCCCTGGCGCTGGGCGCGGGCGCTTTCGGTGAACAACCCGGCCTACGCGCCGCTCAAGGACATCGAGATGGGGCGGGAGGGGCTGCGGATCGAGCGCTTCGAGGTGATCTTCTGGCCCGATGGCTCGGGTGGGGGACGGACGGCCGCGATCCACATCGAGGGCCGCCCGACGAGCGGCAAACTCGTCCGCGAGGTGAAGCTGGACGTTAATTTTCACGGGCCTTGGAACGAATTTTTGGCCTTTGGGCTAAACCATCAGTTCTCCGGGCTTTCCTTTCGTTTGAACGAGTAGGGCGCGGTCCGGCTCGGTGGGCCGGGCGGAGCACGGAATCAACGTCCGGGGAAACTTTGGTTGCGGGCCGCGGTCGGATGGGGAAGCCTCCCTCTTCATGCTTCGCTCTCTTCTGCTCCTCGCGGTGCCGATCTTGTTGACCGGCTGTATCCATGTGAAGATGGACCCGATCAAAGTGCACGCGGTGGTGGACGTGAACGTGCGCATGGAGCAGGCGGTGGCGAACGTGTTGGCCGACATCTATGGTGACTCGAAGACGGTGAACACGGGGCTTCTGATCGACTCCTTGGCGACGCCCTGATCCCGCGAAATCCGACTTACCACACTCCCAAGCCTTCTCCTCCCAGTCATGAACTCGCTCCTTGCTCGTTCCCTTCTTTGCGCCGCGTTGGTCTCGGTGCCGGCGATTGTGGCGCATGCGTCCACGTTCGAGGCGGCGACGGCCGCCATGCGCGAACGCGTGCCGGCGCTGGATCGCGCCAAGGCCGCGGGGGCGGTGGGCGAGGCGAACACCGGCTTGGTGGCGGTGCGCACGCCGAGCCCCGAGATCCAGGCCTTGGTGGCGGCGGAAAACGCCGACCGCGCCGTCGTCTTTGCCGAGCTCGCGCGCCGCAACGGCGGCACGGCCGAGGCCGCCGCGCGGGAGTTTGCCCGCCAGATGGCCCGCGCCAGCAAGCCCGGCGTGTGGCTGCAGCGCGAGGACGGCACCTGGTTCCGCAAGTAGGCCGGGAGCGGGAACGGGCGGACTGGCGCGGGGCGCGTTTCGCGCCGCCGCTTTGCGGCTCAGGAAAAGCCGGCGGGCGGGGCGTTGAGCGGGCGGCGCATGATCTCCGCCGGGGCGCGGCCGGCGCGGAGGAGCGCGACCATCTGGTCCATGGCGGGGGAGATGTGCCGGAAGAAGCGGCCATAGTCGCCGCAGAGGTAGCTGACCGGCGGCTCGCCCTCTCCCGCGCGCACGAAGCGGTGCTTGGGGCAGTCGCCGTTGCAGGCGAAGCGCACGGGGCAGGCGAGGCAGCGGGCGGGCAGATCCTCCTTGGCGGCGCCGAAGCGGTCGGCCGCGGCGCTGTTGGCCAGCCGGGTGAGCGGCGCGCGCTCGATGTTGCCGAGCGAGAAGCCGGGGTAGACGTAGTGGTCGCACGCATACAACTCGCCGTCGTGCTCCAGGGCGAAGGCGCGGCCGCAGCGGCGGGTGTGGGCGCAGACGGTGGGGCCGTGGCCCATCCAGGCGGAGAGGGCGGACTCGAATTGCTGCACGTAGACGCGGCCGACGTCGCGGCGCACCCAGTGGTCGAAGAGCGTGCGGAGAAACTGGCCGTAGCGGCCGGGCGGCAGGGATTGGGGGCTGGCGGCGAACTCGGACTCGCCGGAGGGAACGGGTTGCCGGGCGGGATCGCCGGGCACGGCGTGGGCGAGGCCGCGGGCGGTGTCGCGGGGCTCGGCGCGGCGCTCGACGAGCGGGATGAACTGGAGGTGGCGCGCGCCGGACTGGACCAGGAAGTCGTAGACCTCGCGCGGGTGGCGGCAGTTGCGGCGGTGGACGACGGTGAGGGTGTTGAACTCGACGCGGTGGCGGCGGAGGATGCGGAGGCCCTCCATCACGCGGTCCCAGGTGGGGCGGCCGCCGGCGTCGAGCCGGTAGGCGTCGTGCATGGCGCGGGGGCCGTCGAGGCTGATGCCGACGAGGAATTTTTCCGCGTGGAGAAACTCCCCCCACTCGTCGGTGAGCAGGGTGCCGTTGGTCTGGAGGGCGTTGTTGATCACGCGGCCGGGGCCGTAGTGCTTTTGCCACGACACGATGCGGCGGAAGGTCTCGAGGCCGAGCAGCGTGGGCTCGCCGCCCTGCCAGGCGAAGGTGATCTCGGGGGCGTCGACCGGCTGGGCCGCGATGTGCTCGCGGATGAAGGCCTCGAGCGTGGCGTCGTCCATGCGCGGCACGCCCGGGCCGGGGTAGAAGGCGCGCTCCTTCTCGAGGTAGTAGCAGTAGCGGCACTCGAGGTTGCAGCGCGCTCCCATGGGCTTGACCATGACGTGGAAGGGACGTCGGAGCGCGGAGGGATTCATCGGCGGAAGATGGTCGACGAGAGGGGCGCGAGAACGGGCCGGGGCGGGTGGGCTGAGCGGGAGCGGGACGGGGGTGGTCTCAGAGCGCGCGGGAGAAGCGCTTCGTGGGCGTGGCCTCGCGGGCGAGGTGGGCGTCGAAGCGGGAGGCGACGATGCGCACGAGGAGCACGCCGGCGGACGTGAGCTCGACGCCGCCGGGGAGGCGCCGCACGAGGCCGTCGGCGACGAGGTCGTCGAGGGAGGCGAGCTCGGCGGCGTAGGTGGAGGCGAAGTCCAGCCCGAGCTCGGCGGAGAGCGACACGAAGTCGAGGCGGCGTTCGCACATCAGGCCCATGATGATGCGGCGGCGACGCAGGTCCTCCTCGGTGAGGAGGAGGCCGCGCTCGATGGGCAGGCGGCCGCGGGCGAGGGTCTGGCGGTAGGCGGGGAGCTCGCGGGTGTTTTGGCGGTAGCTGCGGCCGGTCTGGGAGATCGACGACATGCCGAAGGCGTGGATCGAGGCGCCGGCGCGGGTGGAGTAGCCTTGGAAATTGCGTTGCAGCGTGCCGTCGCGGAGGGCGCGGGCGAGCTCGTCGTCGGCACGCGCAAAGTGATCCATGCCGATGTGGACGTAGCCGGCGGCGGTGAGTTTGCCGAGGGCGAGGGCGAAGAGGCGGAGCTTTTGCTCGGGCGAGGGCAGGGCCTGGTCGCGCTCGAGGATTTTTTGCGCGGGCTTCATCCACGGCACGTGGGCGTAGCTGAAGACGGCGAGGCGGTCGGGGCGGAGGGAGAGGACCTGCTCGAGGGTGTGGTTGAAGGAGACCTCCGTCTGGTAGGGCAGGCCGTAGATGAGGTCGACGCTGATGGAGCGGTAGCCGGTCTCGCGGAGGAGCTCGAAGGCGCGGCGGGTCTCGTCGAAGGGTTGGAAGCGGTGGATGGCGAGTTGCACCCGCGGATCGGTGTCCTGCACGCCGAGCGAGGCGCGGCGGCAACCAAGCTCGTGGTAGGCGCGGGCCTGCTCGGGGCTGATCCGGCGTGGGTCGATCTCGACGGAGACCTCGGCGTCGGAGGCGAGGCGGTGGCGCGCGTGGATCATCGCGCCGAGGCGGCGGATCTGGGCGGGCGAAAGGAAGGTGGGGCTGCCGCCGCCGAAGTGGAGCTGGGTGACGGGTTGGGCGGGGTTGATCCAGGGCCGGAGGAGGTCGAGCTCGAGTTCGAGGTCGTCGAGGTAGGCGTCGGCGAGGTCGCGCTTCTTGGTGATGACGGTGGTGCAGCCGCAGAACCAGCAGCGGCTCTCGCAGAAGGGGAGGTGGAAGTAGAGGGAGGCGGGCCGGGAGGAGTCGGCGGACTCGGCGCGGAGCGATTCGAGCAGTTCCTCGGTGGCGGTGTCCGGGGAGAAGAGCGGGGCGGTGGGGTAGGAGGTGTAGCGGGGCGCCGGTCGGTCGTATTTGCGCAGGAGCTCGAGGTCGAGGGCGGCGGCGGGGTCGGCCTCGGGCAAGGGCGGGCGAGGGCGGGCGACGCACGCGGTCGTGGCGGGTGCGGGCGGGGAGGCGAGCATAGGTCCAAGGGTAGGCGGGACGGGGCCCGGGGGCTCGGCGTTTGTTGGCAGGTAGGGCGCGGTTTTTGGGCGGGCAAGGGACGCGTGACGAGCGGAGGGCCGCTGGGTTGGAAAAGGGCGGAGGCGGTCGCCCCAAGGAATATTTTGGGGAGTTTTTACCGGTTGTTTTGCCACCCTCGTCGCCGGTGCTTGTCTGTGCCTCGTCCTATGAAAACTCCTAACATCATCTCATCCAGTCGGGCGGCTTATGCCGCGGGTATCTTGGCCGTCGGTCTTTGCGCCTTGCCGGTAAGCGCCAGCGCGGCGCGTCCGGAAGGCGCCGGCCGTCCGGAGGGTGCCGGGGCCCAGCGTCCGGCAGCCGCCGAGCAGGCGCGAGCGGAGGCGGAGGCGCGATCCGCCAGGCAAAAGGCCGAGGCCGAGGCAAAGGCGGCCGAGGGCAAAGCGAAGGGCGAGGCGAAAGCGGCCGCGGGCCAGGCCACGGCCGAGGCGAAGCGGGGCGAGGCGGAGGCGCGGGCCGCGGCGGCCGGAGCCGAGGCCAGGGGCTTGGCCAAACAGACCGAGAAAAAGGCCGAGCAAGAGCGTAAGGAACTGGGCCGCGGGTCCGAGCAAGGTCAGGCCAAGCGCGCCGAGAACAGCCGCAAGTGGTGGCGCTTCTGGGACCGTAATCCGCCCGCCACCGAGCCGTCGGCCACGGGCGGCTGATCTCCCGGCCGGGGTTTAACCCCAAACACGGCAGTGGAAACCGCAGATGCCGCAGATGGACGCGGATAACCAAGACATGGAGGCTCTGAAACACCTCTCCTCATCGGTGATCAAGTTCAGCCAATCCGTTCTTCGGGAATCAGCTTTATCTGCGCACTCTGCGCGATCTGCGGTTACTTTCTACTGCCGGATTCGGCCGAGCGCCCCGCCCATCCGCGTGACGCCCGCTCGGCCTTTGTCTGCTTCGGCGCGGCTCAGGGAGCCGGGCTCTCGGTCGGCGAAGGCAGCTCCGCCCACGCGGGGGAGAGGCGCGGGCGACTGGTGGCGTAGCCGGGGCGGCCGGCGGCGAAACGACGTTCTTGCACGGTAAGGTCGCTGATCTTGGCCACGGTGAAGGTGCGCCAGCCGAGGCGGGCGCCGGAAGCGCTTTCGCCCTCGATCTGGTAGCCGTGCAGAATCTCCTCGCCGGTGGAGCCGACGCCGCAGGTGTGCGGCTCGAGCGTGCGGAGGCGACCTGCGTAGTGAAAAGTCACTACGCGCCGTTCCCTGATCGCCTCGGCGAGCAGGCGCGCGGTCTCGGAGGGCGAGGCTTCGGTGGCGGATGCGGTGGCGGCCGAGACGGCTTGGTCGGGCCGCGGTCCGGGGCCCGATAGCGCTTCCCCGGCGAGGAGCAGGGCGGGGGCGAGAACCGTGGCGAGGAGGAGCGGGCGTTTCGCGGGCATGGTCGGAAGATGCACGCCCGGGCCGGCTCAGCCCCCGACGGCGAACGCGAAGTCGGCGACGAGGGCGTGATGGTCGCTGGCCGGGGTGGGGATCACCTCGGCGCGCAGGCAGCGAAGACGCGCGTTGTGGAAGATGTGGTCGAGCACGTAGGGCTGGCGGCGCCAGGTGATGGCCGAGCTTTGCGCGGTGGCGAAGCCTTCCGCGGCAAACTCGGCGGCGAGGCCCTCGTGATCCCGGATGTTGAAATCGCCGCTGAGGATGGCGGGCAGGCCCGAGGCGTGGGCGGCGCGCAATTGGGCGGCGACGAGGCGGCGTTGTTGCGGGTGGGCGCGGCTGTCGCTCTTCAACATGAAGAGGGCGAGCAGGTGGGTGTTGAGTAGGCGGAGCGGCTGACCGTCGATCTCGGTGCTGGCGCCGATGAGGATGCGGTCGGTCGGGGTCTTTTTGTCGCCGAAAAAATCGAACTCGAGCGGTGGCGAGGGCAGCACCTGGGTGAAGGTGTCGCGCAGCGGGGTGCGGGAGAGGATGGCGAGGCCGATGCCGAAGGGCAGCTCGCGCGGGTCGGCGGGCGGGTAGGCGAAGTAGCCGTGGTAGCCGGGCAGCGCGGCGAGGAGGCGGGCGTAGTTGCGCGGGGGCTCGGGGCGGCTGCCGCCGGGGCCGACCTGCTCGACTTCCTGGAGGTGAATGATGTCGGCCTCGTGCCGACGAATCTCGGCGATCGTGTCCTCGAGGCGGATCGGGGCTTGGTCGGGCGCCAGGTCGTCCCAGACCTGGCCATACTGCATGTTGAACTGCAGGACGCGGAAGGGTTTCACGCGGGGGCGGGGACGGCGGCGGGGATCTAGCGGTTGCCGGGCGCGGCGGGGCCGGTGCGGGCGGGGGGCAGCGAGCCGATGCCGAAGGGGGTGCCCCCGGGGGAGCTTTCGTTGCTGATATCGCGCGCGGGCTGTTCGGAGCCGGCGGCGGTGACGCCGGGCGGGCGGGCGTCGTTGTGACGGAAGGCGAAGCGGTTGGCGCGATCGAAGGTGGTGCGCTTGGAGATGGCCGGCTGGGTGTTGTCGGTGATCGGGTGCGCCGCGCCGATCTTGTCCTGGAAACGCGTCGCCACGCGGGAGCGGTAGGCGTCGTCGCGGGTGGAGAAGCGCGATTCGCGGCCGTTCCACGGGCTCTGCTGGCGCTCGAGAACCTCGGGCTGGGAGCGTTCGGGCGTGCGGAAGAAGCGTTTCTCGCGGGTTTCCTCGATCTCGATCCCGGAGCGACGTTCACCGACCAGCGCCTCGCGGCGCTCGACCGTGTTGGTGGGGACGCGTCGGTCCATCAGGACTTCGTTGCGTTCGAGGGGCCGGTTGCCGGGGAGGACCGCTTTCTCGTCGGTGGAGATGCGGGTGGCGCGCTTGGACGCGTCGAGGCCGCGGGGGGCGGCGTGCGCGGGCACGACGAGCATGGCGAGGGCGAGGGTAGCGAGGCCGACGACGATTCTCATGCCGGGAAATGGCATTGCGCCCCATGGGGCCGGGCAAGGCTATTCGGGCTCGGCGGTTCCCTCCACCACCCAAGCGCGCGCCTCGGGGACCTGTTGGAAAAAGCCCGCGAGCGCGGAGGAGAGATGCTCGGCGTAGCGGAAGTGCGCGCCGAGGCCGGTGCGCAGCTCGGCCTCGTAGATGAACTTGTCCGCGTGGGTGGAGTGCTCGAAGGGCGTCTGCGCGCCGAGGAGCAGCGAATACACGTAGGCGGGCGAGCCGCGGGAGAGGAGCTCGCGGGTGAGGGCGAGCTGGTCGTCGAGCAGGGCGCGGTGCGAGGCGTGGGTGATCTCGGGCGGCAGATAAAAACCGGCTTGGATCAGCGGGGTGTGGCGGTGGCCGGTGCGGTGGCGGTTGAGGTCGCGGAGCTCGGCGAGGGCGAGGTTGTTCCAGGCGAAGGCGACGCGCATGCGGCGGGTGGCGCTGCCCTGCTGGCCGTAGCGGTTGGCGCGGGCGGAGAGGGCCTCGGCGATCGATTGCTCCTCGGCGAGGAAGGGCGGGGTGGCGCGGTCGACGTGCACCCAGGTCTCGTCGGGCAGGTGCGCGGCGGAGAGGCGGGCGAGGCCGAGGCGGCAGGAGCTGGCGAGCTCGGCGGCGGCCTGGGCCTCGTGGCTTTTCTCGGCCTGGCTGTGGCGCATGAGGCGCGGGGAGATTTTGAGCAACTCGCCGAGGATGAGGTCGGCGGCGGCGCGGGCCTCGGGGTGGGGGAGGGAGGCGAGGTGTTTCACCGTCTGCGCCCACATGCGGGAGGTCTGCACGAGGGATACGTTGGTTCGGGTGGCGAAGGGCAAGAAGTAGCGGGCGCGGTCGAGCTCGTAGTTTTTGCGGATGCGGGCGACGACCGCGGGCTTGGCGTCGGCGGGCACGCGCACGCGGGCGGGCTCGGCTTGCCCGAGGTCGTCGAGGCGGGCGTATTCGGCCTGATAGGCGGCGAAGGCGCGGGCCATCACCTCGCGCCAGCGCGGGGCGAGGTCGGCGGGGATGCCCAGCGCCTCGGGCTCGGGCAGCGCGCTGGGGGCGAGGGTGATGTAGCGGGTGGACGACTCCTGGCCGTCGGCCATCTGGGCGATCTCGAAAAGTTTGTAGGCGAGCCACATCGAGACGTCGTCGAGGGCGATGGCGAGGCCGCCGGTGAGGCCGCCGATGGAGGCGTGGCCGTAGTCGACAAACTTGAGGATGCGGTCGATGGAGGCGTCGGGATCCGCCGGGTCGACCTTGGCGAGAATGGCGTGGATGCCCTCGTTGCTGCGCGAGTAGCGGGCGAGCACGGAGGCGAGGAGCTCGGGGGTGACGCGGGGCAGGTCGGCGGCGGAGGGCGGGGGAACGAGGGCGAGTCCGGTGATGCGCATCGAGTTGGGTCGGGACGCGAGAGACCAAGGGCCCGGTGGACGAGCGGCGAGCCTGAAAGGGCGGCGCGCGGGCGGGGCTGGCGCGAGCGCGGGGCTGGCCACGAGGGCGGGCCTGGCCACGAGGTGGGCGGCCGGGATCGAGGCGAAGGCTTTTCAGCGGCGGGTTTTTCGTGTCCGCTGCGCGCCCCGCGCTTTTCCCACGTGTCCACGCCGCCCACCACGCCCCTGCCCACGACCGTCTCGACGCCGAGCACCGCCCCGGCCGCGGGCGGCGCGGTGGTGCCGAAGGTGGTGACGGGTTGGAGGCGCGTGGCGGCGGGGCTGGCCGGACGCTTGGTGCGGCTGTGGTGCGCGACGCTGCGCGTGGAGTGTCCGGAGCCGACCCGGCGGATGTTTGGCGAATCGAGCGCGGCCTTGTTCGTGTTGTGGCACAACCGGCTTTTCGTGGCGGCCGAGCTCTCGCGGCGTCTGCGGCCGCGGCGGCCCTTGCACGGCCTGGTGAGCGCGAGCAAGGACGGCGCCTGGCTGAGCGCGTTTTTCGAGAGCGTGGGCCTGCGCGTGGTGCGCGGTTCGAGCACGCGCGGGGGGCGCGAGGCGGTGATGGCGCTGGTGGACGTGCTGCGCGCCGGGCAGGACGCGGGCCTCACGCCCGACGGGCCGCGCGGGCCGATCTATGTTTGCAAGCCGGGCGTGGTCACGGTGGCGAGGCGCGCGCGTCCGCGGGTGCTCCTGCTCGGTATCCATTATTCGGATGCGTGGCGGCTGCGCAGCTGGGATCGCTTCCAGCTGCCGCGGCCCTTTTCGCGGGTGGAGCTGCGGGCGCGCGAGTGGCGCCCGGCCGAGCTCGAGGGCGAGGACGCACGCGAGCGGGTCGAGGAGGCTCTGCGCGCGCTCAACGCCGAGGCGCCACCCGCGGGAACGGGTGGCGTGGTGATTTGAGGAAGGCGCGGGCCCCGGGGTGGACGGCGGTCCCGGCGGCTCCGCCCTTGCGCCGCGGGGGCGCGCCGGATCAGAAGGTCGGCGAGAGGACGACGGTGGAGCCGGGGAGCACGGTGTAGTCTTCGCCCGAGCACCAGGTGCTGTCGTTGAGGAGAAACTTGCAGACGATGGGCTGCGCGCTCTCGGGCAGGGTGATCGACCAGCGATCGTCGGCGACACACTCCAGCGGGGTGCCGATTTCCCAGCTCAGGCCCGGGCCTTCGCCGCGGAGCGTGAGGTGGTTGCCGAAACCGACATCGACCGCGGCCACGATCGTGGTGGTGATGGTCGCCGCCTCGGCTTTCGGCTTGGGGGAGGGCTTGGGCGCCTTCACGGCCGGAGCGGCGGAGGTCTTGGGCGCCTTGGCGGCCTTGGCGGGCTTGGCCGGTGCGGCGGCAGCGGCGGGCTTGGACACGGCGGCCTTTTTCGGAGCCGCCGCTTTCTTGGCGGGGGCGGCGGGCGCGGTGGCGGGCGCGGCGGCTTTGACGGAGGCGGCTTTGGCGGCGGTTTTTTTCATGAGAGCAAAATATGCAGTGTAAGTCCTTGCTGTGGCGGATAATCGACCGGACGGGAAGCAAGCGCAATCCGGCGGCGTGAACAATAGCAATTTGCGAACCACCCTCATTTGCCACGTAAAAATTACCCGGAAAGGCTCCCGGGGAATCCACCGGGAAGGGCTCAAGCGCGAGTGGGGGCTGGAGCGGGCGCGGAGCTCGGGGCCTTTGCGTGCGGGATGTTCAGAAGGGCGGGAGGGCGTTGGTGAACGATTTCACCGGCGCCCCGCTTTTGCCCGAAGCGCGGCCGCGTTTTAGTGCGCCCATGCCCCAGCAGACCCACTTCATCGAGACCGATTTCCTCGTCGCCGGCGGCGGCCTTTCCGGCGTGTGCGCCGCGCTGGCCGCTGCGCGCAACGGCGCCCGCGTCGTGCTGGTGCAGGATCGCTCCGTGCTCGGCGGCAACGCTTCGAGCGAGGTGAAGATGCACGTGGTCGGCGCCGATTGTCATGGCCACAAGCCCGGCGCGCGCGAGAGCGGCATAATGGAGGAGCTGCGGCTCGAGGACGCGGCGCGCAATCCCGCGGGCGTCTACTCGCAGTGGGATCTTTTGCTCTACGAAAAGGTGATGCTCGAGCCGAATATCCGTCTGCTGCTCGACACCGACGTGGTGGGCGTGGAGATGGCCGGCGATCGCATCGTCTCGGCGCGCGCCTTGCGCCTCTCGACCGAGGACGAGTTTGTCATCCGCGCCCGTTTCTTCGCCGACTGCACCGGCGATGGTCGCCTCGGCGCGGAGGCCGGGGCGGACTACCACGTGGGCCGCGAGTCAAAGGCCGATTACGGCGAGCCGCTCGCGCAGGAAAAGGCCGACCGGCAGACCTTGGGCAGCTCGATTCTGCTCACCGGGCGCCGGCACGAGACGCCGCAGCCTTTTGTGCGGCCGTCCTGGGTGCGCCGTTTCCAGAAATCGGACTTTCGCCTGCGTCCGATCAAGAGCTTCGAATACGGCTCCTGGTGGTTTGAGTGGGGCGGCCAGCTCGACACCTTGAAGGATAACGCCGAGATCCGGCACGAGCTCCTCCGCATCACGCTCGGCGTGTGGGACTACATCAAAAACTCCGGCGAGTTTCCCGAGGCCGCCAACTGGGGGCTGGAGTGGGTGGGCAGCATCCCGGCCAAGCGGGAGTCGCGGCGCTTCCACGGGCCGCATCGCCTCACCGAGCACGACGTGCTGCGCCCGCGCGGCTTTGCCGACACCGTGGCCTACGGCGGCTGGTTCGTGGACACCCATCCGCCGCTCGGTGTCGACGCGCCCGAGGAGCCGCCCTGCGTGCAGCACCATTTCGATCATCTCTTCCCGATCCCGCTGCGCTGCTACCACTCGCGCAACGTCGCCAATCTCTTTTTCGCCGGACGCAACATCAGCGCCACGCACATCGCCTTCGCGAGCACACGCGTGATGGCCACCTGCGCGGTCGGCGGCCAGGCGGTCGGCACCGCCGCCGCGCTCTGGCTGAAGGAGGCGGACAACGACATCCGCGCCCTCTCCAGCCCGGAGCGGGTGCGCGCCCTGCAACAACGCCTCCTGCGCGACGACGCCTTCCTGCCCGGCCTGCGCAACGAGGATGCGGCCGACCTCGCGCGCGGCGCCCGTGTGAGCGCCAGCAGCGGGGCCGAGACCGCCGCGCTGGTCGTCGACGGCACCACGCGCGACCTCCGCGCCAGCTTTGGCGACTGGTCGAGCGACAGCGCGCACGCCTGGACCTCGGCCGCGCTTCCCGCCACGCTGGCCCTCGAGTTGCCCGCTCCGGCGCCGCTGCGCGTGCTCGAGCTCACCTTCGACAGCGGCTTCGAGCGCGAGCTGGTGCTCACGCCGAGCCATCACCATCAACGCACGAGCGCGCCGCGCGGTCCCCAGGCGGGGCTGGTGCGCCACTACCGCCTGAAAATCGACGGCGTGGTGGTGCACGAGGAGCGCGAAAACATCCTGCGCAAGCGTGTGCACCGACTGCCCGCGGCCGTCCTGGGGCGGAAGCTGGAGCTGGAGTGCGTGGCGACGCACGGCGCGCCGGTGGCGCGGGTGTTTGAGCTGCGCGCTTACGCGGAGTGAGCGCGCCAAAATAGGTGTTTACTTGCGGCGGACGCGCCCTCCATAACGTCCGCCTTTCCCTTGGGGCGGTAGCTCAGTTGATAGAGCGCCTCGTTCGCAATGAGGAGGTCGTGGGTTTGATTCCCATCCGCTCCACCAAGGGTTTGGCCGGGCTCAGGCGCCTCCGGGCGTTTCGCCCGCCTCCAGCGTCTCGGCGGCGAGGCCCCAGCGCAGATTGTAGAGCGAATGGTGAAAGCGAGGCAGCGCGGCCGTCTCCGCCACCGCGAGCAGGGTGACGAGCGCGATGGGCAACACGTCCGCGCGCGCGGCGGGCATACCCGGGATCGCGCGACGCTCCTCCAGCGGCAGGGGCAGGATCTCGTCGAGCAGGAGCGCGAGCGAATCGGTCGCGATCACCGCGGGCGTGGCGTCCAGGCCGACCCCGTGGCGCGCGCCCTTGATCAGGCGCATCGCGGTCACGGTGCCGCCGGTGAAGACGGCGGTGGCCGGCGCGGGCAGATCGAAGCGAAAGCCCGCGCGGCGCAGCTCCTGTTTCACGTGCAGGGCGGCGCCGAGCATCGCGTCGTGGCCGATGGGCGCGGCGGGATCGGCCACGAACTTCTCCGTGAGGCGCACGCAGCCGAGGCGCAGGCTGAGCGCCTGCTCGATGCGGCGCTCGCGAAACGCGAGGCACTCCAGGCTGCCGCCGCCGAGGTCGAAAACGTAGAAGTCGCGCAGGTCGCCGAGCGCGGGGTCGCAGGTGAGGCCGCGGCCGATCAGGTTGGCCTCCTCGTCTCCGGAGAGCAGGCGGATGGGGTGGCCGGTGGCGGCGAGCACGCGGGCGCGAAACTCGTCGCCGTTGGCGGCGTCGCGCACGGCGCTGGTGGCGACCAGCACGGTGCGGGCCGGGGCGAAGGGGGCTCCCATCGCGATCAGTTCCTGGATGGCCTGCAGGCCGCGCTGCATGCCGTCCTCGGAGAGGCGGGGCGTGGCGGCGCCGAGTCCGGCGCTGATGCGCACGTCGAGGGTTTTGTTTTTCAGGGCCTCGAGGCGGCCGTCCTCGTGGCGGCGGGCGACGAGGGTTTTGATCGAGTTGCTGCCGATGTCGATGATGGCGACGGCGGGCGAGGCGGTGGGCGAGGACATGGTGAAGGCGGGGACGGCGCGGACGCGCGAAACGAGACACGCTGGGCGCTGTTTCGCGACTGCGCGAGCCCGCGCGCCCGCCGGGCGCCTTTTTGAGGCGCGCCCCGGGAGTCCCGCCCGCCCCGGGGCGCGGCCGGGATTATTTCCGGGGCTTCGCCACGGGAGCGTCCGCCGCCGTGGCGGCGGCGCGGCCCGCGTAGTCCCAGACCGCGCGGCCCTCGTGGCTGGCGAAGCGGAGGCCGCGGATGTGTCGGCCTTCCAGCCCGAGGGCCGAGGCGGGGATCTCGAGAAGGGTCCACTCGCCGGGGCGGGGCAGGCCGCCGAGGCGAAGGCGCGTGGTGCGGGCCTCGCCGGGGCCGCCGGGCCCGCGGGCGATGAGATTCGCGCCCCAGTGGGCGGCGTGGACGCTCCCCTCGACGCTGGTGAACGCGAGCATGAGCTCGCGCGGCGGCCGGGCCGGATCGAGCCAGACGTGGACAAAGAGCGTGTCGCCCGCCTCGACCGCGAGCGGCGCCCCGGCGGCGACCTCGAGGTGATTGAAGGCGGTGCCGGTGGCCGGCCCGGTCTGGTGGGCGCGCAGGCCCGAGAACGGCGCGGGCGCCGTGCCCACCCAGAGCCAGTCTCCTCCGGCCTGGGTGTGGGCGAGCGCGCCCGGGGGCAGCTCGTCGTCGAGCCAGAGGCTGTCGCCGCGCGGAGCGGGCTCGGGGGCGGGCGGCGGGGGAGTCTTGGCGCGCGGCTCCTTGGGGCCGGGCTTGGCCCCGGGCTCCTTGTTCTCCTCGCCGGGGGCGGGGGAAGGCGAGGCGAGCGGATTGGCCACCTCGATCGCGAGCGCGGGCGAGAGGCGGGCGCGGCCGGCGTGGTCGACGGCGAGGGCGCTGAGGAAGCGCGTGCCGTTGGCGACGGAGCGGCTGTCCCAGGTCACGGTGTAGGGAGGAGTGGATACAGGCGGAGCGATCTCGCGGCCGTCGACGAGGAAGCTCACCCGCGCCACCGCGACGTCGTCCCAGGCCTGGGCGGAGAACGTGATGGCGTCTCCGGACAGGGGGCCCGCGGGCGGCGGATCGAGGAGCACGGTGGGCGGGGCGAGATCGGCGGGGGCGGGAGCGGCCGACCAAAGGGCGCCCTGGCCGAGGTTGTGGTAGCTGCCGCCGGTGCCGGTCTCGAGGCGGAGCGGGCGCACCAGGTAGACGGCGTCGGGGCCGGCGGGGGCGGGGTCGACGAAGCGACCGCCGAGGATCGGCGTCGTGCTCAGGCGGGTGAAGGCCGCGTCGCGGGCCGGGGCGCGGTAGACATGGTGGCCGAGCTCGGCGTCGGGCGAGGGCGTCCAGGTGAGCACGAGGCTCTCGGGGCGGGTCTCGCCGCGCAGCCCGGTGGGCGGGCGCAGCGGGTGGAGGCGCAGGGTGGGATCGCCCATCAGGGCGATGTGGACAAAGCCGGGCAGGGTGTTGACCGGCGCGCGGTAGGTCTGGCGGTTGTTTTGGGTGAGGAGGGTGGCCTCGCCGATAGTGCCGCCCGTGGCCATGGGGTGGAGGAACCAGTGGGGCCGGCCGGTCCAGGCGGCGGCGAGCCCGAGGCCGGGCGAGGCGAGGGAGGCGCGCAGCAGGTTGTCGGTCGTGTCCCAGTCGCCGAAGTAGCTTCCCATCAGAAAGGTGAAGACGGCGCGCGGTGCCTGGGTGGCGAAGGCCTGGCTGCTGGCGATGCCCTGCGCGCTGGTGAAGGTGCCCCAGCCCGCGCCAAAGGCGAGCAGGTGGTCCTCGGCGGCGAGGGTGGGCAACCACATGCCCGTGCGGCCGGGGAAGCGTGTATTGAGATTGGTGATACGGTCGGGGCCGACGAGGGCGGAGAAGGCCGAGTAGACGCCGGTGGCGAAGGATTCGCCGCCGGCGAGGAAGCCGATGTGGTCGGCCGCGAGGGCGCGGCGCGTCACCGGCGTGCTGCCGTGGCGGAAGCGGTGGTTTTTCTCCAGATAGCGGCGGAGCAGCTCGGTCTCGCTCTCGGCAAACGCCGGCAGGCGGGAGAGGTCGACGCGGCCCACGGCGAGCTCGAGCTCGGAGGGCAGCGAGGAGTGGTCGAACTTGCCGTCGCCGGGCAGGTTGCTCAGCCGGGCGCGTTGTTCGGGGTCGGGGTGGGCGGTCTGGGTGAAGTCGACCCAGGAATCGCTCCACTCGCCGTCGAGGTCGCCATAGTAGGCGTCGGCCGGCCAGGCGCCGACGTGGTCGGCGTGGCCGTCGGGCGCCATGCGGCCCGAGTAGGGCACGGCGATGCGGCCGAGGAGGAAGACGCTGCGCACTTCGCCGGGGTGGGCGCGGGCGGCCTCGCGGATCAGGCTGCGGACGGCGGGAGGCGGCAGCTCGGGCGGGACGTCGTGCCGGAGCACCCGCCAGCCGTCGCCCGCGAGGTCGTCTTGCAGGCGGGCGAGCTCGGGGGCGAGGGCGGCCGAGTGGCGCTGGTCGACCAGGAGGACCAGCGCGCCGCGGCTCTCGACGGGCGGCAGGGCGATGGCGGCCTGGACATAGCCGTAGCCGGTGTAGGTGGCGTGCTGCTTGGTGATCTCGTATTCGTAGGCGAGGCCGGGCAGGGCGCTCGTGTCGGTGTAGGAGAGGGCGTCGCCGGGGAGCACGAGGGCCGGGCCCCAGCTGCTGTCGCCGGGGGCTTTGCGGCGGATGCTGTGGCTGAGCGGGGTCTGCACCGCGTCCGGTGCCCAGTGAAGCGTGATCGCGGGAGCGCTGGCAGCGTTGCTGATGCTGGCCTGGGCCTGCACCGCCTGATGATGCGAACTGGTTGCACGCAGGGTGGGGCAGGGGAGGCTGAGTCCCCCGGCGCAGAGCGCGAGGCCAAGCAGGCTGACTTTTGCAAATAACCTGTGAGCGATGTTGGGGGAGAACATGCTGCAAGTCTAGGAGCCAGCAGCATCTTGGGGTATGCGGAGGGTTCCCTGAGCGACGCGAGGTGCTCTGTCCAGACCGGGCGCGCGCGCACCCGGTGTCGTCGTCCCCCCATGCCCTAGATAAAGCGGGGTTTTTTAACGCCGACGGGGGCCGGACTGGGCGTGGCAAACCTAAGATAAAACAGGGGATAAGTCCCTAAAGATTTTGGCGATAAGGGATGCAAGGTTCCTGCTAATGGCCCCGCGGCCTCTAAGCTGGACGGACGCAAGACGCTGATTTTTCGAGGTTAAATGCTGGCCCCCCTTCGGGCCGGTCCTGTTCGGCGCGGTCGTCATTTTTTGCCCGTTTGGCATGAGTCAAGTTTCTTAATAGGCCTGTAATGGCCTATTTAGCAGGCCTAAAGCAACCTTGTTAAAAATTCATTCAGGCTTGTTTGGGGCAAAAGCCTTTACGTGGCATCTGGCACGCTGATCTCTCCGGGGTATTCCACCTAGTGTCTGGGGCTATCAGTTCGGGTGATCTAGGGGGAATATCTTAACTTAAACAGAAAACTAACTATGAAAACACAACACATCGCCGTTCTCGCCGCGGCATTCACCGCTCTGTCCGTCGCGCCGGGGGCGTTTGGGCAAAACCTCTGGTTCGACTTGGTCGGCACAGGTGTCGGCGGCACCGGTGATTGGGTTGGCAACAATCGCTGGAATACCGCGAGCACTGGAGAGAATAATACTCGAGGCGCTTGGATCGCCAACGCGCAGGCGTTCTTCGCAGGAGAAGCGGGCACCGTTACCGTTAACTCGGCAGTGACTGCTGGGAGCGTTACCTTTGATTCGTCTAACTTTATTATCAGCGGCACCAACGCCCTTACCGTCACCGGCAGCATCACCACCAGCCCCGGAATCACCGCTACCATCAACGCTCCGCTTTCGGGCAGCCTCACCAAGGCGGGCACTGGCACCCTGATCCTCGGCGGCACCCAGTCCTACACCGGCGCCACCAACATTAACGCCGGCACCCTCCGCATCACCGCGCCCAGCGCGCTGCCGAGCGGCACCAACGTCAGCTTCGCTTCGGCCATCTCCGGTGCCACGTTCCAGCTCGCCTCGGGTGGCAGCTACAACGCCGGCACGCTCACCCTGCCGTCCGCTGGTGAAGCCATTATCGACTTCGCTGGCCTGACGAACGCTCAGTTCACCTTTGCCGCCCTCTCGGGAGGAAGTGGCAGTGTGCTCAACGTGATCAACTACACTCACTCCGGGACGAACTTCCTTCAGTTCAACAACGTGACTGGTTTTAGCGGAAACGTGCTGATCAACGGCGCTCCGGCCTTCCTCGTTGATGGTGTCGTCTCCCCCATCCCCGAGCCCGCCTCCTTCGCGCTCATCGGCTCGCTCGCGGCCCTTGGCTTCGCGGCCACCCGCCGCCGTCGCCAGGCCGTCGCCGCCTGAGGTCCAGCCACGGATCCAGCGGCCTTCAGGTCCCGCCCGCTTGTGTTTCGGCCCCGTCTCCCCGCGAGACGGGGCTTTTCATGCCCTCCTTTTTGTCAGCTCGGACGTGCCGACGCCTTCCGCCGTCGCCCCGGGCTCCCTCCTCTGTCCCGTGTCTCGGATCGCATCGCCCAAATCCTCCAGCAAGCTCCCCAACCGCTCCTTCAACCCGCAGGACCCGAAATATCGGCGTCGGCTCTGGGCGATCTACGATAGCGGCGGGCGCACCGTCATCTACGTCTTCTGGCGGCGTGCGGCCGTCGCGTTGCTCGCCGCCTCGGTGGCGCTCTGGCTCCTCGGCGCCGCCTTCGTCTGGGGCACCTGGCGGCACCGGCGAGGTTACGAGACCGTGGACTACCGTCACATCGCCTTGCCTTGGATGTGGCATGAAGCGCGCCGGGCGGTGGCGCGGGAACACCTGGACCGCGGGGAACGGGATTGGAACGAGGGTCGCCACGTCAGCGGCATCAACCACCTCCGGGTGGGCCTTGCCCGGGTGCCGGAAGACCTGCCACGGCGCAAGCTGCTGGGCACCGCCTACATCGCTCTCGGGCGGCATGATCTCGCCGTGGCCACCCTCGAATACGGGGCCCGCGAGGCACTCCGCGAGGACGTCGGCTACCTCGCGCTGCTTTTCGCCCTGCTCTTCGAGATCCAGGACGATCAGCGGGCGCTCGAACTCGCCCGGCGCCTTCTGCCGGAGACTCCCGACGAGGAGCTGCCCCATCTCTTTCTCGCCCTGCAGGCCGCGATCGCGCTCCACCATGGAGGCGCCTACGACCAGGCGGAGGAAATGATCGCCAAGTGGGGCCTGCATCGCGCGGCGGAGGGCCAGCTCCTCCTCGCCCAAGGCGACTGGGAGCGCGGACACGCCGAGCTGGCGGTGCTTCGCCTCGAGCAGGAGCGACACCACTTCCCCCGCAGCGACGAGATGCTCGTGCGCCTGATCCGCTACTACCGTCAGCTGGGCCGCGCCGCCAAGGCGCGGCTGATCGCGCAGGAGCGCCTGCAACACAGCCCCGGCAGCCCCGGTCCGCGTCTTGACGTCCTCTACGTGACGCGGGACGTCAATGAACTCCCCGCCCTGCGCGCCGAGATCGAGGCCTACCTGAGTGATTTTGCCGAAGACCCGCTCGCGCTCCAGTTGCTGGGCGGCTTCGCGCTCGACACCGGCGATGCCGCGTTGGCCGGGCGCATCCACGCGCTCGCCCTGGAACGCGGCCTGGCGATGGAGCCCTTCACGCTCGCGCTGATGCAGGCCCGCTTGGTCGCGCAAGATTACGCCGGGGCGCTCGCCGCGGCGGACTTGGCCGTGGAGGGGCGGCGGCAGACGTCGGCCCACGACTTCCGCTCGATGTTCGACGGCCTGCGGGCGGTGGCGCACTACGGGATGGGCGACCGTCCGCGCGGTGATTTGCAGCTCGCGGCCTTCCTTGGCGGGGGGCGTCTCCGCGCCAACGACGGGTTGTTCCTCGCGCGGCAACTCATGCACGTCGGGGCCGACGCCGCGGCGGCGCGCGCCCTCGAGCACGCCGCGGCCCAGGAGCAGTATAACCAGGCCGCGCTCTCGGAGCTGGTCTTGATGCGCGCGCGTCTGCGCGATTTGCCGGAACTGCGGCGGCAGTTGCCCCGCCTGCTCGGGATGCGCAAGCCCTCGCGCACCGTGCTGGAGGAAGCGCTCGCCGCCCTCGATCCCGTCGCCGACCGCGCGCTCACGGCGCGCGTGGCGGAGGTGTTGGAACGCTTGCCCTGACCTCGCCCGCCGGGCGGAGCCAAGCAACGCTCGCCGAGCGAGCGGGTGGGCACGGGAAGTCCCGGCCGCGATGGAGAAGCTTCCCCGCTAATTTCGTTGACATCTAAACGGTCTGCATGCGAACCATGGCGCATGGATCAAGATTTGGCTCACGAATTGACCCGGGCGGTGCTCACGACCGCGGACACGTTTTTGCGCGAAGGGCAGCGGCTCTTTCGCCGGCATGGGCTTACCGCGGCGCAGTATAATGTGCTGAGCGTGCTCGCGCCGGCCCCCGCCGCGGGCATGAGCCAGCGCGAGCTGGGCGACCTGCTGGTGGTGGACCGTTCCAACGTGACCGGTCTGGTGGACCGGATGGAAAAGGCGGGCTGGGTGCGCCGCGCCGACGACCCGAACGACCGGCGGGTGTATCGCGTGCAACTCACGGCGGCCGGGCGGCGCCTGTGGTCGGAGGTCTCGCCGCGCTACGCGGAGGTGGTGGCGCAGGTGACGGCGGGCCTGGGCGAGCAGCAGGCGCGGGCGACCTTGAAGGTGTTGCAGAAACTGCGGGAGGGCGCGGTCGCCTGGAGCCTGCCGGAGTAGGCGAGCCGGTGTTCCGGAGCCAAGACCCGCCGCCATGAAGCCGGAGCTACGTCACGATCTGGATCAACTGCGCCGCCGGATCGAGTTTATCGAGGGCGATCTGGCGGAGGCGCGGCGTCGGCTGGGGCGCCTGGAGGAGCTCGCCTTGCGCGACGAGGCGGCGGACGCGACGACAGACCGGGCGGAGCCGAAGCCGGAGCCGGTGTCGGTGTCGCGGCTCGCGTCGGAGCCCGCGGCCGGGCGGGTGCTGGCTCCGGCGCTGCCGCCTCCTTTGCCGCCGCGGGAAGCGGCTTCGCCGCCGTCGCCGCCGTCGCCGCGGCCGCAGATGCCGAGGCCGGCGGACGAGCTGGCGGTGGGCGGGCCGGAGAAGGCGGTGGGGGTGAGCAAGGAGCAGGCCGAGGCCGAGACCGCGGGCGAGGCGGAGGGGGCGGACTGGCGGGAGTGGTTGCGGGGTTTGCAGCTTTGGCCGCCCGCGGACGCGGGGGAGAACAACGAGGTGCGGCTGGGCGCTTGGTGGGCGACGCGCCTGGGCACCTTGCTCGCGGTGATCGGCGTCGTTTTTTTCGGGGTCTATGTGTCCCTGCACACGCCGGCTTGGGTGAAGTTTGTCGAGCTGTGCGCGATGAGCGTGGGCGTGGTTTTCGGCGGGCTTTGGCTGGAGCGCCGTTTGCCGCGATTTGGCTCGGTGGTTTTCGCGGGCGGGCTGGGCCTGCTCTACTTTTGCGCGTTCGCCGGCCATGCGCTGCCCGCGGTGCGGGTCGTGTCGAATCCGCTGGCGGCGCTCGCGTGGCAGGTGCTCGCGGTGGGCTTGATCGCGGGCGTGGCGCTGGCGCGGCGATCCCCGGTGATCGCGACGATGGCGATCGCGTTTGGCTACGTGACGGCGATTTTTTCGCGTTCCGGCGGGCTCAACGATTTCGCGCTCGTGATGGCGGCCTTGCTCGCGGTGACGGCGGTGTGGCTGCACCGGCGAGCCCGCTGGGAGGCCCCTTCGGTGGTGGCCCTGCCGGGCGCCTATGCGGTCTACGCCCTCGTGCTGGAGGGCGGCTGGCTCGGCGCGGGCGCGCACGCGTGGGGCTGGCTCTACCTGGGGGGCGTGGCGACGCTGTTTCTGTTGCGCGACTGGCGCGGGGTGCGGGAGCGGGGCGCCGACGCGGGCGCGGGAGAGCGCTGGTTCCAAGGGGCCAACTCGTCGGTGGCGGCGGCCTTGGGGGTGTTGACCGCGCTTCTGTGGCAGCGGGCGGAGCTGGAGTGGTTTTACTTCGGGGCGGCCCTGTGGCTGGGGGCGGCGGCGACGCTGCGAGGCCGGCAGATCCCGGGAGATCGCATCGCCGCGGTCTTGCTCGCCAAGGCGGCGGGCGCGGTGACGCTCGGTCTGGTCGAGGTGGTGGATGGTCGCACGACGGCGCTGGCTTTGTTGGTGCAGGCTTGGGTGATGGCCTTCGGCGCGCGGCGGCTGCGCTCGCGGGTGCTCGGGGTGGGGGCGGGGCTGGTGGCGGCGCTGGCCTGCGGGTTTTTCTTCGCGCACTCCGGGTCCGTGCTGCCTCTGGTTTCGGGGCAGGCGGCGGGCACGCTCGGGTTTGTGGTCGGCCTGGCTTGGCTGGCCACGGCGGGCCGGCTCTCCCTGCCCCCGGAGCGGGCGCGGGCCGGGCTGGCGCTCGAGGCGGCCGGCGCCTTGGCGGCGGCGGGCGCGGCCCTGGTGGCCATCGCCCGGGTGGAGCCGGCGGGCTGGGGGCCGGCGCTTGCGGTCGCGGTCGCGGGCGTGTTGGCGGCGAGTCTGGCGCTCGCCCGCGGGGTGCGAGGCGCGCTCGCCGGGGCCCCGGCTCCCGTCGGGGCGGCCTTGGTCGCCGCCGCTCTCCTCGGGGCGGCCGCGCACTTCGGCCTGTGGCGCTTGGCGGAGAGCGCGCCGGAGCGGGCGGGCTTGCTTTACAATGCGGTGGCGGTGCTCGGGCCGAGCGCGGCGCTGGCGGCCTGGCTGGGCGGGCGGGGGATCAGGGCGGCGCGGGCGGCGGCGGCGCTGGGCGCGGCGACCTTGGCGGCTTTGGCGCAGGTGCTCTTTGCTCCCCTGACAGTCGATTTTGGGTTGGTGGCTTTGATGGACCCCGATCTGGGGCTTGTGGTGATGGGTGCGGTGGCGCTGGGGCTGGCGGCGTCGGCTCCCGGGCGTGAGGGGCGGCATTTGCCCTGGCTGGCCACGATCGCGGCGGTGCTCGGCCTGGTGTTCTGGAATGACGCTGGCGGAGCGAACGGGGGTGCCTCGGTATGGCTGGCGGCGGCGCTGACCTTGGCGTGGGCGCTGCCGACGGGGCTGCACGCCTCGCCGCGACATCGGGCGGCGCTCGGGGCCGAGCCGGCCGCGGCCTGGGCGGTGGGTCTGCAGATGGCGGTCGCCCTGCTGCTCGCGCTGGAGGCGCTGGCGGCCTGGTTTGGCCGGTCGCCCGCGTATGCGGCGGCGGCCGCGGCGGGCGCGCTGGCGGTTTTCGCCCTGCGGCGGCGGCCGGGGATCGCGATGGGGCTCGAGTTTTCCTGGATCCTCTGGGTCGTTTTGATCGGGAAGACGGGCTTCGCGCTCGTGCAGTCGTATCCATTGCGAAACTACGAGGACGTCTGGCCGGTTCTCGCCGCCTTGGCGTCCTGGGCTCCGGCCCTGGTGCTGGCGCGAGAGGTGCGAGAGGCGGGTGGAGTCGGCGGAGCGGGTGGGGTGGGCGGGGCGCGGGCGAGCCTCGGGCCGTGGTGGCGGCGGCGCGGCGCGGGCGTGCAGACCTGCCTCGCCACAGTCTTGACCACGCTGGTGTGTCTGCGGGCTTTTGACGGGGCGGATCGGCTGTTCGCCTGGGTGGCATGTGTCGGCGTGGCCGCGCTGGCGCATCGGGTCGGCCGGGTGGGCCCGGCCAAGGCGGCGGCGGTGTGCCTGGGGCTGTTTGCCTGGCTCGACGCGGCGGTGTCGGTTGGCTCCGGCGAAGCGGAAGGGTTTGGCGCCGGGCTCGTGGCGGTGCTGATCGTGGCCGGGGTGCTGGCGGCCTTGCCGCCGGCGCTGGGGGGCGCGGGCTCGACGCGCAAGGGCGGGGAGGCGCTGCGTTGGGCGTTCGGGCTGGCGGGTCTGCAACTTGTGTTTGTCGCGGCCGTGGCGCAGCGAGGAGCGCTTGATCCCTTCGCGACGGTGGCGTGGGGCCTGGCCTCGATCAGCCTCTTCATGGCCGGTCTTTTCGCGCGCATCCGGCCCTATCGTTTGCTGGGTTTGCTGGGTCTCGCGCTGTGTTTGCCGCGGGTGTTTTTGGTCGATCTCAACTCGGCCCTGCATCGCATCGCCGCCTTCGTCGTGCTGGGGCTGGTTTTGTTGTGGGTGGGTTTCTCCTACCACCGCTTCCGGCATTTGGTCGCGAAGGACGCCGAGGACTCCCGGTCGAATTGACCGGACCGGGCGCCGGCCGAGGGCCCGGGGGAGGTGGAAACAGCGGACTAAGTTTCCACTCCTTGGCGACTTGCGGCGGGGAGGCTGGCTCGCAGCGTGCCGCGCCCTGCATAAGCAACCCAAAACCAAAACCATACCAATGAACAAACTGATCCCGCTCCTCGCCTTTGCCCTGGT
The DNA here is from genome assembly GCA_030604905.1 of Verrucomicrobiota bacterium. Classification (GTDB taxonomy): domain Bacteria; phylum Verrucomicrobiota; class Verrucomicrobiia; order Opitutales; family Opitutaceae; genus IMCC26134_A. The sequence continues at coordinate 30,268 of JAUVVA010000007.1, forward strand.
CATCGTCGCTCCGCTCCGCACCCAAGCGGAGGTGGCGCATGGCGGCCCCAAGCCCCTCACGGTCGAGCGTCTCGAGGCGGCGCAGCGCGCCTGGTGCGACGCCTTGCTCTCGATCTCGCGGACCCATCGCGAGGGCGGCGACGCTCGCGCGCTCGCCGGGCAGATCATCGACGCCGCTTACAACTACCAGTTGGCGCCGGTGCTCTTCAAACCCACCCTGACGCATGGTGAGCAAACCTTCCGCACCACGCGGGCCGGCGCGCTCGCCTACTTCGTCGGTGGCGATCCCGCCTTCCCGAACGACAGCGGCTTCGCGCTCAAGCCCTGGGACCAGGCGCGTTTCGTCAACGCCGCCACCTACATCGAGGGCAATCTCGGCGTCACCATGGGCCACGTGATCCTCACCGACAGCTCCGGCGCCGAGACCAAGGTCGAGAAGACCTGGATCTTCCGCCAGGGCGATGACGGCAAGCTGCGCATCGTGCTGCACAAGTCGGCCATTCCCTTCTCGCCGGGCGCCGGCTCGTGAGCCCGCTCGCGGGGAGGGTCGGGCGCGGCTTTGCCGTCGCCCGCGCCCTCCGCGTTTGATCCGCGCCATCCGCGCGCAGTTTCCTCGGGCCTCGGCCTCTGCCTCCGCCTTGTCCGGCGGAGGCTTTTTCTTGGGCATCCTCGGAAAACTCCCGGAGAGCGGGCTGGGTGGTGGTGCGGAACAGCGGCCTCCGGCTTGCGAAAAGCCGGTGCGCGGAGCCGGTGCGGACGAACCCTCCTCGTCCACCCCAAGCCCCTCGCAGCCATGAATAAATTCGGCCTCTTCCTCGTGTTTGCCGTCGCCTGCCTCGTGCGGGCCCGCGTGCTCGACATCGCGACCTATCCCCCGCTGACCGTGCAACGACTCCAGGCGGCGCAGCTCGCGTGGTGCGAGGCGCTGCTCTCCATCTCCCGCGCCCATCGCGAGGGGCGCGACGCCCACGCGCTGGCCGCGAGCATCATCGACGACTCCTACAACTACGCCCGCGGCCCGGTGCTCTTCAAACCGACCCTGGCCCACGGCGACACCACCTTTCGCACCACTCGCGAAGGCGCGCTCTCTTACTTCGTCGGCGGCGACCCGACCCGGCCCGAGGACGCCGGTTTCGCGTTGAAACCCTGGGTAAAGGCGACCTTTCGCAACGCGGCCACCTTCATCGAGGGGCGACTCGGCATCACGATGGGCCATGTGACCTTCACCGACGAGTCCGGCAAGGAGACCACGGTGGAGAAGACCTGGGTCTTTCGCCAGGACAGCGACGGTCGCCTGCGCATCGTCTTGCACAAGTCGACGCTGCCCTACGCCCCGGCGGCGGCCTGAGCCAACTCGCGCCCGGCCGCGGCCGGCCGCGCGGGCGGGGCTTGTGTTTGGCGGCTTGCTCCGGTGAAGTGGGCGCTCCTCGCTTCGCACCATGCCCGCCGCCGCCCGCAACGCCTCCCTCTCCCGCAAGACCGCCGAGACCGACATCCAGCTCCGCCTCGGCGTCGACGGCACCGGCCGCTCCCAGATCGACACCGGCGTGCCCTTCTTCGACCACATGCTCACGCTCTTCGCGAAGCACGGCCAGTTCGACCTCGATGTGACCTGCAAGGGCGACGTCGCGGTGGATTATCACCACACGGTCGAGGACGTCGGCATCGTGCTCGGCGACGCCTTCAAGCAGGCCCTCGGGGACAAAAAAGGCATCACCCGCTACGGCTTCTTCTATGTGCCGATGGACGAGGCCTTGGCGCGCGTGGTCGTCGACCTCTCGGGCCGCGCCGCGCTGGTCTACGACGTCGTCTCGCCGACCATGTATGTGCGGGATTTCAATCTGATCCTCGTGAAGGAGTTTTGCCGCGCCTTCAGCAACGCCCTCGCGTGCAACCTGCACGTGAAGCTCGAATACGGCGAGGAGCCGCACCATGTCGCCGAGGCCATTTTCAAGGCCCTCGCCCGCGCCCTCGACGCCGCCGTCCGCATTGACCCCCGCTCGGCCGACCAGATCCCCAGCACCAAGGGCGCGCTCTGACGCGGCGGGCACCGCGTCGGGTCGAAGGTCCGAAAGTGCAAGTCGCAGGTCTTCGCCTGCGGCCGCAGGCCGGCGCCTTCGACTTTCGACTTTAAGACCTTCGACCTTGGACTTTCCTTCTCTCCCATGATCGCCGTCATCGACAACGGAATCTGCAACCTGCGCTCCGTGACCAAGGCCCTCGAGGCCGTGGGCGCGGAGGTGCGCGTGGTGCGCACCCCCATCGAGGTCGAGGCGGCCGACGCCGACGGGCTCGTGCTGCCCGGCGTGGGCGCCCTGCGGGACTGCGTGGCCTCTTTGCGCGCCACCGGGCTCGACCGCACCGTGCGCGAGTGGATCGAGGCCGACCAGCCCTTCCTCGGCGTGTGCCTCGGCATGCAGGCGCTTTTCGAGCACTCGGAGGAGGGTGGCGAGGGCGGCACCGAGGGGCTCGGCGTCTTCGCCGGGCGCGTGCTCCGTTTTGTAAGGCCCGCCGGATACAAGATCCCCCACATGGGCTGGAACGAGGTGCGCTTCACCCAGCCGGACTCGCCGCTGCGCGAGGGGCTGGCCCTCGAGGGCGAGTCGTTTTATTTCGTGCACAGCTTCCACTGCGTGCCGGCGGATCCGGCGCTCGTGCTCGCGGAGTGCGATTATGGCGGCGTCTTCACCGCGGCGATCGCCCGCGGCCGCTGTTTCGCCACGCAATTTCACCCCGAGAAGAGCCAGGCCAAGGGCCTGCAGATCTACCGCAACTTCGCCGCGGTGGCCGCCGCGGCCGGGGCGGCGCAGGCCTGACTCGGCGGAGCGTCCCCACGGGAGAGCGCGCGCATGGCCGACGAGGCGGATCTTTTCGGCGACGCGGATCCCGCGCCGCTCTCGTCGGGGGGGGGCTCGTCCGCCCCGGGTGCGGCCCCGGCGCGTCAGCCGCTGGCCGCGCGCATGCGCCCGCGCACGCTGGCGGAGATCGCGGGCCAGGAACATCTGACCAAGGCGGACGGTTTGCTCGCGCGCCTGATCGCCGCCAACCGCTTCGGCAGCCTCGTCTTCTACGGGCCGCCCGGCTGCGGGAAGACCAGCTTCGCCGAGGTGATCGCGCGCACCACGGGCAGCCGCTTCGTGCGGGTCAACGCCGTCATGAGCAACGTCGGCGAGCTGCGCGAGATCCTCGCCGCCGCCCGCCGCCGCCCGAGCGAGCCCACGCTGCTCTTCATCGACGAGCTGCACCGCTTCAACAAGAGCCAGCAGGACCTGCTGCTGCCGGACGTCGAGGAGGGGCACGTGCGCCTGATCGGCGCCACCACCCACAACCCCGGCTTCTACGTCAACCCTCCGCTGCTCTCGCGCAGCCACCTCTTCCGGCTCGAGCCCCTCGCGCCCGCCGCCGTGGCCGCCGTGCTGCGTAGGGCGTTGGCGGATACGGAGCGCGGCCTGGGCGCGAGCGCCTGCACGGCGGACGAGGCCGTGTTGCTCGACCTCGCCAAGCTCTGCGACGGCGACCTGCGCCGCGCGCTCCACGCCCGCGAGGTCATCGTCGCCGGCCTGCCCGCCGGCGCGTCCATCACGCCCGCCGAGCTCGAGGTTTTCGCGCGCGAGCGGCGCATCCGCTACGACGCCGACGAGGACGAGCACTACGACACCATCTCGGCCTTCATCAAGAGCTGCCGCGGCTCGGATCCCGACGCCGCGCTCTACTGGCTGGCCAAGATGCTGGCCGGCGGCGAGGACCCGCGCTTCATCGCGCGCCGCCTCGTCATCCTCGCCAGCGAGGACGTGGGCCTGGCCGACGCGCTCTCCCTGCCTCTCGCGGTGGCCGCGCACCAGGCGGCGGAGCTCGTGGGCCTGCCCGAGGCGGAATACGCGCTCGCCCACGCCACGCTCCACATCGCCTGCGCGCCCAAGAGCAACTCGGTGACGCTCGCGCTCATGGCCGCCAAGCGCGCCATCGCCGAGCAGCCGGTGCAGGCCGTGCCCGTGCACCTGCGCGACAAGGGCGGCAAGGCCAACAAGGCGCTCGGTCACGGCAAGGGCTATCTCTACGCGCACGATTTTCCGGAGAACATCGCCCCGCAGTCGCACCTGGAAAAGCCGCTCACGCTCTTCGAGCCCAAGACGGCCGGCATCGAGGCCCAGCTCGCCGAGCGCCTCGCGCGCTGGCGCGCGATGCGCGCCGAGGCCCTGCGCGCCAAGGCCCGCCGCGGCTGATCCCGACCGCGCGTCCCGCCGCGTCCGCGCATCCGCGGGGCCACGGGACCGCCGCTTCGCGACCGCCCGCGGGGCTATCGGGCGGGGCCGGGGGGCCGCGCCCGGTTTTACGCCCGCTTCGCCTGCCTCGCGCTTGCCCGCGGCGGGCCGCTCGCCATCGTGCGGCCCATGCGCCTGTCCTCCTTCCTTGCCGCCTCCGCCCTGATTTTGGTCGCTCCGCACATTAGTTCCGCGCAGAGCGCCCCGGCGGCTCCGGCCGCGGCCGAGGCGGGCGAGGAGCGCAGCATCCCCGGCGTCGTCTTGAACCGGCCCGACGGCCGCTTCCTCGGCGTGGAGACCGAGGGCATGTCGATGCGGGTCACCTTCTACAACCGCGACAAGGAGCGGGAGCCCGCCGAGGCCGTGCGCATCTCCGCGCGGTGGACCGACACGCGGCCCCGTTTCACGGTCCTGCTCCCGACCACGCCCGAGACCCTGGTTTCGCCGAGCGTGCTCAGCCGCCCCTTCAACTACATCGTCTTCCTCGCCCTTGTCGGCGCGGACGATCAGGTGATCGAGACCCACTCGCTGCGCTTGCAGTGAGAAGTGGCCGGCCGCGCGCGCTCGCGTGCGGCGTGGCCGGCGCGGGGTGCCGCGGGCCGGCCCCGCGTTGCGCAAACGTCGCTTCCGGCGTCGGCGTTTCTTTTTGGCCTAATTCATGCGCTGTGCATGGTTTCCGCCCATGCGCCGCACCGTTTTGCCCGCCCGTCGCCTCGTCCGCTTCCTGCTCGCCGCCTCTCTTTCGCCGCTGCTCGCCGCCTCCGCCGCGTTCGCCGCCGGTCGCCTCGTCTCGGGGCCCATGCTCGGCTACCAAACCCACCGCGAGGTCGCCGTCTGGCTCGAGGCCGAAGGCGCGAAGGAGGTCTCGCTCACCTACACCCGCGTGGACGCGCCGCCGGGACCGGCCGCGGCCGGCGTCGCGGCGCCCGCCTCCGTCACCGTGACGCTCCCGGCCCCGCCGCCCACGCCCGCTGGCGGCCAGCCGATGAAGTTTGTCCTGGGGCCGCTCGAGATGGGCGCGCGCTTCACCTACACGATCGCCATCGACGGCGTGCCCGCGCCGCGGCCTTACCCGCTGCAATTCCGCACCACGCTCCAGCACGAGTGGCGCGGCCCGGCGCCGGACTTCAGTTTCCTCTTCGGCTCCTGCGCCTACTTCAACGACGCGCCCTTCGACCGTCCCGGCCGTCCCTATGGCAGCGGCAGCGCGGCCATCTGGTCCTCGATGGCCGGCAGCGGCGCCGACTTCATGCTCTGGCTCGGCGACACCCTCTACCTGCGCGAGGCCGACTGGTCCTCCGCCTCGGGCATCTGGTATCGCTTCCGCACCGACCGCGCCGCGCCCGAGCTCCAGCCCTTCCTCGCCGCCATGCCGCACTACGCGACCTGGGACGACCACGAGTTCGGCCCCAACAACTCCAACGCCGACTGGCCCCTCGCCCACGTGGCCCGCGCCGCCTTCGAGGCCTACTGGCCCAACCAGACCTTCGGCACCCCCCGCGATCCCGAGGCCATCTACCACCGTTTCCAATGGGGCGACGCCGTCTTCCTCGTGATGGACAACCGCACCCACCGGATCGACTCCACCATCCCCGAGGAGTCGATCAAGTATCCGAAGACTCAATACGGCCCCGCCCAGCTCCGCTGGCTCAAGCAGAACCTCGCCTCGCGCAACGAGGGCGGCGCGCGCCGCCACCAGCGCCTCACCTTCATCGCCACCGGCTCCCAGTTCCTCTCCGAGCGCTTCTACCCCGGCTCGGAGGACCACCACCGCTACCAGGCCGAGCGCGCGGAGATCCTCGACTTCATCCGCGCCAACAAGATCGGCGGCGTCGTCTTCCTCAGCGGCGACGTGCACTACAGCGAGGTGCTGCGCCGCGAGGGCATCCTGCCCTATCCGCTCTACGAGTTCACCAGCTCGTCGCTCACGGCCGGGCCCCACACCCGGGCCCTCGCGCCCGATCCCGGCCGCGTGCTCGCGGTGCAGCGCAACAACTACTCCCGGATCGCCGTCTCCGGCCCGCCCGAGGCCCGCCGGATCGTCTTCACCAGCCACGACGAGGACGGCGCCGAGCTCGCGCGCCACGAGGTCGCCGTGGCCGATCTCGCCTGGCCGGCCGGCACCGAGTAGTCTGGGCCCGCCGGGTTCGCTTCCACCGCTTCCATCCCGCCCCTGATCAGCCCCAGTCGCCGTCATGAACCGCTCCACCGACCCCGCCTCCGCGCTCACCACCTCGCCCTTCCCGCTCAAGTCGCGCCGCGACATCGTCGAGAACTGGTTGCCCCGCTACACCGGCGTGCCGCTCGACGAGTTCGGGGACTACATCCTGCTGACCAACTTTCACCGTTACGTGAAGCTCTTCGCCCGTCAGCACAAGGTGCCGGTGCGCGGTCGCGACCGCCCCATGCCCAGCGCCACGGCCGACGGCATCACGATCATCAACTTCGGCATGGGCAGCGCCACCGCCGCCACCGTGATGGACCTGCTCACCGCCATCATGCCCAAGGCCGTGCTCTTCCTCGGCAAATGCGGCGGCATCAAGCACCGCGCCGAGATCGGCGACTTCATCCTGCCCATCGCCGCCATCCGCGGCGAGGGCACGAGCAACGACTACTTCCCGCCCGAGGTGCCGGCGCTGCCCGCCTTTGCCCTGCAAAAGGCGATCTCGACCACCATCCGCGAGCGGGCCCGCGACTACTACACCGGCACCGTCTACACCACCAACCGCCGCGTCTGGGAGCACGACGCCGAGTTCAAGGCCTACCTGCGCAAGATCCGCTGCATGGCCATCGACATGGAGACGGCCACGATCTTCAGCGTGGGCTTCTTCAACGAGATCCCGACTGGCGCGCTCTTGCTCGTCTCGGACCAGCCGATGTTGCCCGAGGGGGTGAAGACCGCCGCCAGCGACCGCGTGGTCGACGACGTGTATGTCGAGGATCACCTCGCGATCGGCATCGAGTCGCTCAAGCAGCTGATCAACCGCGGCCTCACGGTGAAACACCTCGTGTTCTGAGCAGACGCGGCGATCCCCCCGGCCCCGGGCGAGGGATCTCCCCGCCGCCGCGCGGCGTCGGCCGGGATCGCCCGCCGTCTCGGAGCAAGCGCCCGCCGCCGGCATTTGCTCGCCACCGCCGCCTTTCGGCGTGAAACCCGCTGCGTAAACGCCCCGTGAACGACGCCTCCGCCTCCGCCGACTCCCCGAGCAGCTCCGACTCGCTTGCGCCCTTCGCGCCGGCCGCGGGCGACCGCGCCACCTGGATGCGCCACCTCAAAGCGCTCGAGCTGCCCGCCGGCGCCACCCTGTTTCGCCAGGGCGACCCCGCCGACTTCCTCTGCTTTGTCGAGAGCGGCGAGCTCGCCGTCGTGCTCGAGGTGCCGGGCGCCGGTCGCGTGCCGGTCCGCCGTTTCGGCCCCGGCCAGTGCCTGGGCGAGATGGCGCTCTACCGCCGCGACACCCGCGCGGCGAGCGTCGAGGCCCTCGCGCCCTCGCGCCTCTTGCGCCTCGGCATGGCGCAGCTCCGGGCGATCGAACAGGAGGCTCCCGCCCTGGCCCTCGCCATGCACCGCCACGTCGCCGGCCTGCTCGCCGAGCGCGTCGCCTTCGCCAACACCGAGCTCAAGGATCCGCTCGCGCGCCTCGCCCACGCCATCCGTGGATTGGCCGCGAGTCGCTTCGGCGAGACCGAGTGGGACCGCGCCGCGCTCGCCGCCGCCGCCCGCCGCCCCGACGAAGTGGGGGCCGTGGCCTCGGCGCTCGACCACCTGGTCGCGCAGTTGGGCGCCTATCTTCAGGAGCTCAAGACCGCCACCGCCCGCCGCGAGGCCATCGAGAGCGAGTTGCGCATCGCCGGCGAGATCCAGGCCAGTTTCCTGCCCCCGCCCTTCGCCCCGCCGGCCGCCCTGTCCTCGTCCGGCTCCGGCTCCGCCGGCGGACGGGTGGACTTTGCCGCCCGCATGAAGCCCGCCCGCGAGGCCGGCGGCGATCTCTACGACGGGTTTTTCCTGCCCGACGGGCGCTTCCTGTGCGTCGTCGGCGATGTCTCGGGCAAGGGCGTGTCGGCCGCGCTCTTCATGGCCGTCACCGCCACCGGCCTGCGCGCCCTCGCCCCCACCGCGCCCGACCCGGGCGAGCTGCTCACCCGGCTCAACCGCCTGCTCTGCGAGCGCAACGACACCCTGCAGTTTGTCACCGTCTTCGCCGCCCTGTTCGACCCCGCGAGCGGCGAGCTCGCCTGGGCCAACGCCGGCCACCCGCCACCGCTCCTGCAACGGGCCGAGGGTCGGGTGGAGCCGCTCGACGCGCCGCTGCGCGCCACGCCGCTCGCCGTCTTCGAGCAGAACGTCTATCCGACTTATCGCGCGCGTCTCGCCCCGGGGGACACGCTTCTGATCTTCAGCGACGGCGTCACCGAGGCCATCGATGCCTCGGACGCATTGTATGGCGACGCCCGTCTCGCCGCCCTGGTCGCCGGCCGCGCGCCGTCCGCGGCCGCCGGACTGGTCGAGGCCGTCTTGGCCGACGTCTTGGGCTTCGAGGCCGGCGCGCCGCAAGCCGATGACATCACGCTCGCCGCACTCCGCTTTTCCGCCCCGGTGACTCCGTAGATAGGCCTAGACGGGTCTATTTTTACTTGCGGCTAGGGCTTATTGCCTATGCTTGACGGAAGTTTTACCGATTTCATGCGCCCGCGTCGCCCACATCGAGCTTCCTTGCGCCGCCCCGCCCGTGCGGGTCGGGGCGTCTCGGCGGGCGCGCTCGCCCTTTTTGCGCTCTTGCAGGCGCCCGCCTTCGCGCAGTCGGTCACCTTTACCGAGAGTTTTACCGGCACGAGCGCGCCCGGCTGGGTGTTTGGTGGCAACTACACCCCGTGGTTGACCGCCGGCAGCAACCCCAACGGCGGCCCGGGAGCCATCGACCCGGTCGGCGATGGCTGGCTGCGCCTCACCGACAACGCCAACAACCGCTCCACCTTCGCCTTGCTCGACACCGAGATTTTCTCGGTCAACGCGCGCATCGAGATCACGATGGAGTATGCCTTCTGGAACGGCACCGGCGCCGACGGCATCACCTTCTTTCTCGTCGACGGCAGGGTGAATGCCTCGACTTTCCAGCCCGGCGGCTACGGCGGCTCGCTCGGTTATGCCCAGCGCGACGGCATCCCCGGCATGCCGGGCGGCTACCTCGGCTTTGGTTTCGACAACTTCGGCAACTTCTCCAACCCCACCGAAGGCCGTGTCGGCGGCACCGGCATGGTGCCCAACGCCATCGCGGTCCGCGGCCCCGAGTCCTCCAACTACGCCTTCATCGCCGGGTCCGGTCCGCTCCAAAATCTTTCCGGTGGCGGGCAGATGGATTTTCCCTCCGCCACCATCCGTCCCGACCAGGCCGGCTCCGGTTATCGGGCGTTTAAGATCATCTTCGACGCCAACAACCAGCTCACCGTGCAGATGAAGTTCGGCGCCTCGTCCGATTTCATCAACGCCTTCACCGCCGATCTCTCGGCCTTTGAGCGTCCCGAGACCTTCAAGATCGGCTTCACCGGCGCCACGGGCGGCTCCACCGAGATTCACGAGGTGCGCAACATCCAGCTCGTCTCGACGCCCTGGTCCTCCGGCTCCGGCGCCTACGAGTGGGACCATGGCGCCACTTCCACCACCTGGGGCACGAGCAACGGCGGCGAGACCAACGCCAACTGGTTTTCCGCGGTCCCCGCCAACGACAACCGCACGCCCACCCCCGGCTCCGACATCCTCTTCGGCGCCCGTCCCCCCACCGGGCCGCAGACGGTCGACATCGCGAACAACGTCTCCGTCCGCAACCTCACTTTCGACACGCCCCACAACTACACCTTGCAGGGGACCGGCACGATCACCCTCGGCCGCGATGCCGATGGCAGGGGCCTGCCCTCGATCAACGTCAACAACTACAACGAGGCCAACGCCAACGGTCTGCACCGGATCAACAACAATCTCGTCGTCCAGGAAAACCTCGCCGTCCGCAACTTCTCCTTCTCCACCCTCTGTCTCAACGGCGCGATCGATCTCGGCTCGCGCTCCATCACCACCTCCGGCTACGGCGCGATCAACTTCAACGGCCAGATCACCGGCTCCGGCCCCATCGTGATCAACGGCGCGGTCTCGGATCCCGTGCGCGGCCAGGGCATCGTCACGATCTCCGGCAACAACGCCTCCAGCTACACCGGCGCGATCACGGTCAACCGCGGGCAACTCGTCGTCGGCTCCAACGGCGCGCTCGGCAACACCGCGGTTGGCACCACGGTCAACGATGGCGGCACGCTCACCTTCCGCGGCGGCATCAGCACCGCCGAGCCCCTCACTCTTCGTGGTGGCGGCGCCACCCTTGGGAACGACGCTTTCGGCGCCCCGATCCGCGCCGGCGCCCTCTACAACGACGGCGGCAATAACACCCTCTCCGGCTCGATCACCCTCGCCGCCAACACCGCCATCGGCTCCCGCGACGGCACCCTCACCCTCACCGGCGCGCTTGGTGGCGGCAGCCGCGATCTCATCAAGATCGGGGACGGCACCGTCCATATTCAGAGCGCCCCCGGCGGTCTCCATGGGGCCGCGTTTGTCATCCAAGGTGGCACCCTTCGTTTCGACGCCTCCTCCTTCAGCACCGCGATGAACTACCGCCTCGACGGCGGCGTGCTCGGCCTCGGGCAAAACCTCACCATCGGCTTTGGCACCGGCAACAACGCCCTGCGCTGGACGGGTGATGGTGGCTTCGCCGCTTATGGCGCCGACCGAACCGTCGCCCTCGATTGGTGGGGTGGCAACGTCGTGAACTGGGGCACCACCACCCACTTCGTTCAGGACGGCCGAGCGTTGATCCTTGGGTCCAACACCGCGACCCACACCCTCACGCTTGAGAACCCGATCAACCTCGGCTCCTCGCTCCGCGAGATCCGCGTCATCGACGGCGTCTCCAACGCCACCGGTGCGGTCGACGGTCGCCTCTCCGGCGCCATCACCGGCACGGGCGGGCTCCTCGTCACCGGCAACGGCACGCTCGACCTCTCCTCCACCTCCAACACCTACTCCGGGGCCACGGTGCTTGCCGGCGGCGCTCTGCGCGGCAACGTCTCGCCCAACTCGAATCTTCAGCTCGCGGGCGGCGTGCGCGAACTGGGCGGCAACGCCTCGCTCAATTTGGGTTCGGGTGCCGGGCAGGTGCGCTGGACTGGCGACGGCGGCTTCTCCGCCACCGGCGGCGCCCGCAGCCTCACGCTGAATGGCGGCGCCGGGCTCACCTGGGGCGGTGCCTCCCCCACCGCCGGCTTCGTGGCCGCCGGCAACACCCTCGTCTTCGGTTCCACCAGCGCCGACAACACGGTCACGTTGACCAATGCGCTCACCCTCGGCGGCACCGCCGCCGATACCCGCACGATCCGCACCGTCGCCGGCACCAACGCGTCCGCCGCTTCGGGCGCGCTCTCGGGCGTCGTCTCCGGCGCCGCCGGCCTCGCCGTCACCGGCAACGGTCGCCTCGATCTGAGCGCCGCCAACACGCACAGCGGCGCCGTCACCGTGACCGGCGCGGAGCTGCGCCTCACCGGCTCGGGCACGCTCGCCCAGTCCTCCGGCTTTGTCGTCCGGCAAGGTGGTTCGCTCGTGCTCGACAACGCTTCCACGATCGTGGGCGACCGGGTGGGCAACAACGCAGGCGTCACGCTCTCCGGGGGCACCCTCTCGTTCATCGGCAGCACTTCCAACAACACGCAGGTCATCGAGACCATCGGTGGCATCACCCTCACCGCCGCCTCGGGCAACACCATCGAGATCGAGCGACGAAACACCAACCCCAATTCCCGTCACCGCCTGACCGCCGCCTCCCTGACGCGCGAGGCCGGCTCCACGGTCAATTTCACCGCCAGCTCGGGCACGCTGGGCGGAGGCGTTGGCTCAAATAATCCCACGCTCACGTTCACCACCGCTCCCGCCCTCGAGCAGACCATCCTTCCTTACGCGACGGTGAACGGCGCCGCCTTCGCCGGCTACAACACGACTGACGGTATCGTCGCCGTCGCCGGCACCAACACCGGTCAGGGCGACTGGACCGCTTCCACGATCGCCGCGCCCACCTCGAGCCAGGCGCTCGCCGCCAACCGCACCGTCGGCGCGCTCAACCTTGGCAACGCCATCAACGTCACCGGCGCCCACACCCTCACCGTGCAGACCGGCGGCATCCTCGCCACCGGCACCGCCAGCACGATCTCCACCTCCGTCCTCAACGTCGGCGGCACGGGCAACCGGGAACTCATCACCCACGTCTACGGCACGGGCGGCCTCACGATCAGCTCCTCGATCCAAAACAACGGCAACGTCACCGGCCTCACCAAGACCGGCGACGGCACCCTCACCCTCTCCGGCGGCACCGCCAACACCTACACCGGCCTCACCACCGTAAACGCCGGCACCCTCGTCCTCGGCAAGACCGCCGGCGTGAACGCCATCGCGGGCGACGGCAATTCCGCCACGCCCGACCTCCTCGTCGGCGACGGGCGCGGCATCGACACCGTGCGCCTCGGCGCCTCGGAGCAGATCGCCAACACCGCCCACGTCGTCCTGCGCGGCGGCGACGTCGGCGCCTCCGACGGGCGCGCCGTGCTCGATCTCAACGGCCAGACCGAGACCTTCCATACCCTCCGCATCGAGGGGCACAGCATTCTCGACTTTTCCGGTGGCACCTCCTGCGCGCCCACCTTCCTGCGTCTGACGGTCCTCGATATCGCGGCCAACGCCGTGCTCACGATCCGCAATTGGATCGAGTTTACCGATTTTCTGCTGGTCGAGAAAACCAGCTTCGACCCCACGCAGATGCCGCGGGTCGTGTTTGATGGTTATGGCGGCGAGGCCTCCTGGCGCAGTTACGATTCGACCTACTTCCAGATCATGCCCTTCGCGCCGGTGCCCGAGCCCTCGGCCTATGGCGCGCTCGCCGCGCTGGGTCTCGCCGGCTGGTTCGCCACCCGCCGCCGTCGTCGCTCCGCTTTGTCGTAGAAACGGTCGGCGACCGCTTCCGGCGGGTGCGGCGGCGCCGATCAACGATCGGTGCCGCAAGTCTGTTGGAAAACCGGTTCGGTGACCGCTTCCCGCGTCTCACCAGCCCGACATCATGCCGGCGCCGGCGGGGTTGCCGGCCGGGGCCGAGGCGCCGCCGCGGGAGAGGTTGGCCTCGATCTGCTCGTAGAGCTTGCGCGAGAAGGCGCGGTCGCCGGTCACGTCCACCCGGATGCGCAGCTCGGTCTGGCGGCTGTTCACCTCGCGGATCGACACGCGCACGCGCTCGTCGCGGGGCGTGCGCGCGACCAGCGAGGCCTCGAAGGTGCGGACATCGCGCCCGACCTCGAAGAGCCCCATCTGGCGAAACGCCTCGCCGGTGGCCTGGGCGGTGCGGGGCGCGTCGGCGTTGACCAGCATGCGGAATTCGCCGGCCACGAAGGTGGCCTGCATGTTGCCGTCCTCGTTGAGCGGCACGGTCGAGCAGCCGGAGTGGAGGGCGAGGGCGGAGGCGGCGAGGGCGAGCGCGAGGAGGGTGCGGGAGCGTTGCATGGAGGGAGAGAGGAGTGGGAAGGAATCGGTTTCCGACCGCCGCTTTTGCGTCGGGTGCCCTGAGGCGTCAACGCCGACGCGGGCTTGGGTCTCACGCCGCCCTGTTTTTACCGCCTTGAGAACGTGACCTCGCCGGCGCGGTAGCGGTCGGTGTGACCGTTGGGGAAGCGCAGCAGCAGGCTGCCCTCGTCGTCGATGCCGATGGCCGTGCCGCTCAGCTCGCGCCCGCCGTGGAGCAGGGTGACGGGGCGGTTGCGCAGCAGGTCGAAGCGGTGCCAGAGGTCGGGGAAGGACTCGCGGAAGGAGCCGTCGAGGAAGCGCTCGTAGGCGTCGAGCACGCGCAGGATGAGCGCGGCGGCGAAGCGGTTGGGGTCGAGCGGCAGCGCGGTGTGCGCGGACAGGGCGGTGGCGCGCGAGGCGAGCTCCGCCGGCCAGCCGCCGGCCGGCGGGCGCAGGTTGAGGCCGAGGCCGAAGACGAGGTCGTGGATGCGGTCGGCGTCGAGCCGCGCCTCGGTGAGCATGCCGCCGGCCTTGCGCTCGTCGAAGAGCAGGTCGTTGGGCCACTTGATGCCGGGCACGACGCGGCAGAAGGAGGCGACGAGCGCGCAGACGTTGACGCCCATCCAGAGGGTGAAGGTCTGCATGCGCGCCGGCTCCACCTGCGGGCGGAAGCCGAAGCTGAGGTAGAGGTTGCCGTCGACCGCGCTGTGCCAGGCGCGTCCGAGGCGGCCGCGGCCCTTCTCCTGGCGGCGAGCGAGCACGATGAAGGGGGCGGGCTCGCCGGTGGCGAGCAGGCGCGCGGCCTCGTCGTTGGTGCTGCCGATCGTCGGGAAAAAATGGATACGCGGCGCGTCGACCTCGCCCCGCCGCCAGGCGTCGATCAGGGCGGGATGCAGAAAATCGGGCCGCGAGGCGAGGCGGTAGCCGCGGGCGTGCTGGCTCTCGATCTCGAAGCCCTGCTCCCGAAGTTTCTCCAGGTGTTGCCAGACGGCCACGCGGCTCACGCCGAGCTCGCGGGCGAGCGCCGCGCCCGAGACATGCCCGTCCTCACCGGCCGCGAGCAGGGCCTGGAGGATGCGTTGTTCGGAGGGATGGGCGGGCACTGGAAGAAATGACCAATGTCCAATGACCAATGTCCAATGCCGAATGACGAATGGCCTGCGAAAACAACTACCAGCTACCAGCTACCAACTACCAATCACCAATCACCGATCACCGATCACCAATCACCAATGACCAATGACCAATGACCAATGGACGGTCCGGGTAGCAGGGATGGGTTAGCTTTGCCAGTCCAGCCCGATGTCGGCCCAGAGGGAGCGGTGCACGAGGGCGCCGGTGGACACGAAGTCGAGGCCGAGGCCGGCGTAGCGGGGGAGCGTCTTGAGGGTGATGCCGCCGCTGGCCTCGGTGAAGGCGCGACCGCGGACGAGGGCGAGGGCTTTCTTGATTTTCGCGGGCGGGAAGTTGTCGAGCAGGATGACGTCCGCGCCGGCGGCGAGCACGGGGGGGAGCTGGTCGAGGCGGTCGATCTCGACCTCGACCGGGAGTTCGGGCGCGGCTTTTTTGGCGCGGGCCACGGCGGCGGCGAGGTCGTCGGAGGAGCCGAGGAGGGCGAGGTGGTTGTCCTTCAGCATCACGCGGTCGAAGAGGCCGAGGCGGTGGTTCCAGCCGCCGCCGCAGGCCACGGCGTATTTTTCGAGCATGCGGTAGCCGGGGGTGGTCTTGCGCGTGTCGAGCAGGCGCGTGCGGCCGGGGCCGAGCGCGGCGACGTGGGCCGCGGTGGTGGTGGCGACGCCGGAGAGGCGTTGGAGAAAGTTGAGCAGCACGCGCTCGGCGGCGAGTAGCACGCGCGGGTCGCCCTCGACGGTGGCGAGCACGTCGCCGGGCGCGGCGCAGCGGCCGTCGCGCAGGCGGGCCTGCACGGAGGCGCGGGTGCCGTAGGCGGAGAGGATGAGCGGGAGCAGGGGCAGGCCGCAGACGACGAGCTCGGTGCGGGCCACGAGGTGGGCGCGGCCGAGGCGGGGCGTGGTGGCGAGGGCGGCGGTGGAGCGGTCGCCGCTTTTGGCGGGTTTCTTGAGGAGCCCGAGGCCCTCGAGGTCCTCGTCGCGCGCCATCTCGATCAAGCGGCGCAGATGGGCGCGGTCGAGGTCCTCCCAGGTGAGGCGCAGGAGCAGGCGGTCGAGGTTGGCGGCGGCGGGCATGGCGGAAGGTTTGAAAGCCCGAGGCGCGATGTCCAACGACCATTCGCGTCGGGGTGTGGCGTTGGCCGGGGACGGCCAACCCTACACCTCGGGCGCGCTTTGGAGCTCGAGCGTGAACGTGCTGCCGGCGCCGAGTTCGGAGCGGAGGCTCACCCGGCCGCCCATGCGCTCCACGGCCTTTTTCACGATCGAGAGGCCGATGCCCGTGCCGCCGGAATCGCGTCTGACTTGCTGGAAAATCGCGAAGACCTTCGCGTGCTGCGAGGGCGCGATGCCGATGCCGTTGTCGCGGATGTGCACGCGCACCCGGTCGCCGTCCCGCTCCGCGTGCACACGCACGAGCGGCTTCACCCCGGGCGCGACAAACTTCACCGCGTTGCCCAGGAGGTTGGAAAACACCTGGGTGAAGAGCGCCTCGCTGCCGAGCACGGCCGGCAACTCGCCTTCGATGCGGATGTCGGCGCGCGCGCGGTGGAAGAGCGGGTAGGATTCGATCATGTCGCGCAGCAGCGGGGCCAGCTCCACGCGCTCGCGCGGCGCCTCGCCCTGCATCACCCGGCTGTAGCCAAGGATGTCCTGGATGAGCTGGTCCATGCGCGAGGCGGAGGCGGCGATGCGACGCAGGAACTCACGGCCCTCCTCGTCGAGACGGTCGGCGTGCTCGGTGAGCAGCAGCTCGGAAAAGCCGCTCAGCGAGCGCAGCGGCGCCCGCATGTCGTGCGCGATGCTGTAGGAGAAGGTTTCCATCTCGGCGATCTTCTCCTGGAGCGCGACGGTGCGCTCGGCGACCAGACGCTCGAGCTTCTCGGCGGCCACGCGCTCTTCGTGCACGTCGGTGCAGGCGCCGATCCACTCGCGCACGGTGCCGTCGGCCGCGAGCAGCGGCGTGGCGCGGGCGATCACGTGGCGGTGCGCGCCGCTCGCCCGGTGCCAAAGACGAAATTGGGCGTGGAAGAGACCCCGCGTCTCGCGGGCCTCGTGCCAGAGCGTGAGCAGACCCGGGCGGTCCTCGGGGTGCACCGCCTCGATCCAGCCCAGCTCGCGGTGTTGTTCCCAAGCCTGCCCGGTGAAGCTTTGCCAGGCGGTCTGCGCGGTCTTGAAGCGCCCGGAGGCATCGGCCGCCCAAGGCACATCGGCCACGATCTCGACCAGCGAGCGAAAGCGCTCCTCGCCAAGGCGCAGGGCCTCGGTGGCGCGCTTTTGCTCGGTGATGTCGCGCACCACGATGTTTACCCCCACGATGGCACCCTGGGGGTTGCGCAGCGGGAAACAGGATTGCAGCCAGGTGCAGGGCTCGTGCGGGGGGACGAGCGTGGTGCCGTGGAGCTCGGCGTCGATCTGCGGCTCCCCTGTCTCGAGGACGTGCAGAAGGGTGGGTTCGAGAACCGGCGCGAGCGAGGGCACCACTTCGCGCAGGGTGCGGCCGATATGCGCGGAGGGCGGCAGGCCGTTGATCGCGGCGAGCATTTCGTTGATGCGCACGTAGCGCAGCTCGCGGTCGAGCTGCACCATGCCGACGGGCGACTGGGCGTAGACGGCCTCGAGCTCGGCGTGGGCCCGCTGGAGGCGCTCCTCGGCGGCGCGCCGCTCGGTGATATCCTGCGCGAAGGAGGCCGCGCCGCCGTCGGGCAGGGGATGGTTGCGCGCCCAGAACCAGCGCCCCCAGGCCGGGTAGTAGGTCTCGGTGCTGGTCGGCACGCGCTCCTCGAGCGTGCGGC
The DNA here is from genome assembly GCA_030604905.1 of Verrucomicrobiota bacterium. GTDB lineage: Bacteria > Verrucomicrobiota > Verrucomicrobiia > Opitutales > Opitutaceae > IMCC26134_A. The sequence goes on from JAUVVA010000007.1 coordinate 48,032, forward strand.
GCAGGGCCTGGCCGCCGGGCGTGGTGAGCACGTCGGGAAAGACCTCGAAGATGGAGCGGCCGATCAGCGAATCGGCGTCGACACCCTGGCGCGCGACGAGATCGCGGGCGGCGGAGTTGAGCAGGGTGTAGCGGCCGCGGGAATCGACCGTGCTGAAGATGTCGCTGATGTTCTCGAGGATATGCGCGATGCGTTCGCTGCTCTCGCGGCGGATGCGGGCGAGCTCGATCTGGGACCGCAGGCGGGCGAGGAGCTCGCGGGCGGTGAAGGGCTTGACGAGGTAGTCGTCGGCGCCGGCCTCGAGTCCGCCGACGCGCGCCTCCTCGCCGGCGCGGGCGGAGAGGAGCACGACGGGCAGGGCACGGGTGCGGGCGTCGGCCCGCAGGCGCTGAAGCAGCCCGAAGCCGTCGAGGCGGGGGAGCATGACGTCCGAGAGCACGAGGTCGGGGGCGCCGCGCTCGATGTTTTCCCAGGCGGCGAGGCCGTCGGACGCGAGTTCGAGCTGGTAGTGCGGGGAGAGGAGACGGAGCAGGTAGCCGCGCATGTCGGCGTTGTCCTCGACGACGAGGACACGCGGGCGCGCGGCGGGCTCGGCCGGCGCGGCGGGGGCCTCGGGCAAATCGGGCTCCGGGAGCCAGCGCTCCGTCTCCTCGATGTGCAGACCTACCTGCGCGGAATCCGGCGGGTGGTGCGGGGGTGGGGGCGCGACGGCCTCCGCCGTGGCGGGCGCGGAGAAGGGCAGCGTGACGGTGAAGGTGCTGCCGACGCCCTCCTCGCTCCGGACCGCGACCTCCCCGTCGTGCAGCCGGGCGATCTCGCGCACGAGCGCGAGGCCGATGCCGGTGCCTTCGTGGGAGCGGGCGGCGGTGCCGCGGACGCGGTGGAAGCGCTCGAAGAGGCGCGGCAGCTCGGCCGCGGGGATGCCGGAGCCGGTGTCGGAGACGCTCAGCTCCACGCGTCCGTCGCGCTCGCGGAGCGCGAGGCGCACGGAGCCGCGGAGGGTGAATTTGAGGGCGTTGGAGAGCAGGTTGAGGACGACTTTTTCCCACAGCTCGGGGTCCACCGCCACGGGCGCGGGCAGGGGCGGGCAGTCGACCTCGAAGCGCAGGCCGGCCCTTTCCATCGCGGAGCGGAAGTGGCCGGCGAGCTCGGCGCTGCGGGCGGCGAGATCGATGACGGCGCGGCGCGCGCGGAGGCGGCCGCCCTCGAGGCGGGCGAAGTCGAGGAGGGCGTTGACGAGCTTGTGCAGGCGGCGGGCGTTGCGGAGGGCGAGCCGGAGGTTTTCGGAGGGCGCGGGGTGGGCGGCGAGTTCGTCCTCGAGCGGCCCGAGGAGGAGGGTGAGCGGGGTGCGCAGCTCGTGGCTGGCGTCGGCGAAGAAGGCGGTCTTGGCGCGGTCGAGCTCGGCGAGGGCCTCGGCGCGGGCGCGCTCCTCGGCGTAGGCGCGGGCGTCGCCGATGGCGGAGGCGATGCCGCCGGCCACGAGGTCGAGGAAGCCGAGGTAGTCGTCGTCGAGCGGGCGGCGCGGGTTGACGCCGGCCACGAGCACGCCAAGCGGCGGGCCGTGCGGGCCCTTGAGCGGGAGGAGCAGGGCGGTGTCGGTCGCCTCGGGCCAGGGGCCGCCGGGCAGGGCGAGGCGTGAGGCGAGGCCGTCGAGGCGGCGGGTGCGGCCGCCGAGCGCGTCGGCGAGGGGCCAGGGGGCGGGCGAGGGCGGGCTTTCGTCGAGCGCGAGCAGCTCGGGCGCGGCGGGGTGGCCGGCGGGGAGTCCGCTCGCGGCGTGGAGGCGCGCGCGGGCGCCGTCGGGCTCGAGAAGGTAGATCAGGGCGAAGGAGACGTCGCGGCCGTTGGCCTCGAGGATGCGGGCGGCGTGTTCGCAGGCGGCGTGGGGCGAGGCGGTGCGGGGCAGGGCGCCGAGCTGGCGCAGGGCGGCGAGGCGGCGCTCGCCGACGACGCGCGCGGTGGTCTCGTTGCACACGCAGAACATGCCGCCGACGGAGCCGTCCTCGATGTGGACGGGGCTGTAGGAGAAGGTGAAGAAGGTTTCCTCGACGAAGCCGTGGCGCCGCATGACGAGCAGCAGGTCCTCGTTCCAGGTGGCCTCGCCGCGTTGGAGGACGGCTTCGCTCTGCGGGCCGACGGTGCTCCAGATCTCCTTCCAGATCTCGCGGGCGGGCAGGCCGAGCGCGGCGGGATGGCGGGCGCCGAGGACGGGCGCGTAGGGGTCGTTGTAGAGGTTGATCAGATCCGGTCCCCACCAAAGAAACATCGGGTAGCGCGAGCCGAGCACGATGCTGAGCGCGGTGCGCAGGGAGGGCGGCCAGGAGGCGGGCGCGCCGAGCGGGGTGCGGCTCCAATCAAAGGCGCGGATGCGCTCGGCCATCGACGCTTCGGGGCTCGGAAGCGAAGAGGCGTTTGGGTCCGTGGGGCGCATGGGCAGAAGGGGGAAGGGGGAGCGAAAAGCGCAAGCGAGTCGCCTCAACTGAAAACTTGCCCCGGCGCGGCCGAGGCGGGCGCGGTGCAGGGTCGGCCGTTACGGTCCAAATCCTTCAGGGGCAGAGCCGAAGGTTGCGGCGGCGGGCGGAATGTCGTTTTGCGTTGGGGCATGAGCCCGGAAGACTTTTTTGCCTTGGACGAAGCGGCGGCGGCGAAGCACGGCGAGGCCTTGCTCGCGCTCTGGTGCGAGGCGCGCGGCGACTGGGACCGCGCGCATGCGCTGGCGCAGCACGTCGGCGACCACGGCGCGGGCGGCGAGGCGCGGGCCGGCTGCTGGGTGCATGCCTACCTGCACCGCGTGGAGGGCGACGAGGGCAACGCCGGCTACTGGTATGCGCGGGCGAGGAAAAGCGCCCCGGGGCGCGGGACGCGTTTCGAGAGCGAGCGCCGCGAGATCGCCGCGGCGCTGCTGGGCGGGTAGGCCGGGGCTCGGGCTGGCACCGATCGCTGATCGGTGCCTTGCGAAGGCTCAGGGCGTGAGGCGGCGGGCGGCGGCCTGGGCGCGGAGGCAAAGCTCGGCGGCCTTGAAGACGTGGCGCTGCGTCATCGCCTTCTCGGTGCGGTTGAGGCTGTCGAGGATCAGCTCGCCGAAGAAACGGAAGCCCACCTTGCCCGCCACGTGGATGTGGTGCTCGCCCTGCTCGTCCACCAGGTAGACGTGGTCTCCCGTCTTTTCGCGGCCGACGTCGACGTATTTGCGCAGCTCGATGTAGCCCTTGGTGCCGAGGATGGTCATGCGGCCGTCGCCCCAGGTGCTGAGGCCCTTGGGCGTGAGCCAGTCCACGCGGATGTAGTTGGTCGCGCCGTTGTCGCCGATGAGGTTGGCGTCGCCGAAGTCCTCGAGCTCGGGATACTCGGGGTTGGCGTAGTTGCCGACGGAGGCGTTGACCACGGTGGCGTCGGTCGCGCCGGTGAAGGTGAGAAACTGCTCGAACTGGTGGCTGCCGATGTCGCAGAGGATGCCGCCGTATTGCTCCTTTTTGAAGAACCAGGCGGGGCGTGAGGGCGCGTTGAGGCGGTGCGGGCCAAAGCCGATCACCTGGACCACTTTTCCGATGGCGCCTTGCTGCACGAGGTCGGTCGCATACATGGCCGACTCGACGTGGAGGCGCTCGCTGAAGTAGCAGGCGTATTTGCGGCCGGTGCGGGCGACGGCGGCCTTGGCCTGGTCGAGCTGGTCGAGCGTGGTGAAGGGGGTCTTGTCGGTGAAGTAGTCCTTGCCGGCTTCCATGACCTGGCAGCCAAGCGGGCCGCGGAGGTTGGGGATGGCGGCGGCGGCGACGAGTTTCACCTCGGCGTCCTCGAGGATCTGGTCGAGCGAGCGGGCGACCTTCGCGCCCGGATAGCGGGCGGCCATGGCCTCGGCCTTGGCGGTGTCGGCGTCGAAAACCCACTTGAGCACGCCGCCGGCCTCGGTGAGTCCGTTGCACTGGCCGTTGATGTGGCCGTGGTCGAGGTGGGTGGCGGCGAAGATGAATTCGCCGGGCTTGACCACGGGCTGCGGTTTGCCCTGCGGGGCGTAGTTCATGCCGTCGGATTTTTGGCTCATGGGAAGGGGAGGAGCTGGAGCGAGGAGGGAGCGGGGAGGAGGGAGCGCGGAGCTTGGAGCGCGGTCGCGGAGGGGCTAAGGGCGCGAACCTGCAAACAATTGCCGCGGGGCTTTGGCCGCCGGAGCGGGCCTGACCCCAGGCCCGTCGATTGGTCGCGGGGCGCGCAACAAACCCGCGAGGGCGGCGCGCGGGCGTGAGGTCACGCCCGCTCCTTTGTTTAAGCCGTGCCTTTGGTCTGCTCGGCGAGGGCCTTGATGGCGCGCTCGAGCGGGCGGCGAGTGGCTTTGTCCATCCGGTCGATGAAGAGCGTGCCGTTGAGGTGGTCGACCTCGTGCTGGATGCAGCGCCCGAAGAGGCCGTTGCAGACCAGGGTGTGGGGCGTGCCCTGCGCGTCCTGGAAGGTCACCCGGATGAGATCGGGCCGGGCGACGTCGCCCCGGATCTCGGGAAAGGAGAGGCAGCCCTCCTCGTAGGTCGTCTTGGCCGAGGGCAGCAGCTCCACCTTCGGGTTGGCGATCACCATGGGCATGATGAGCTCAAGTGGAGGCTGGGCGCCGTCGAGCTCCCAAGAGAACTCGCGGTCGGTCTGCCGCAAGTCGATGACGCAAAGCTGCAGCGCGCGGCCGATTTGCTGGGCGGCGAGCCCGATGCCGTGGGCCGCGTGCATGGTTTCCACCATGTCCGCCGCAAGTTTCGCGAGCGCAGCATCAAAGGAGGTGACGGGCTCCCCCTTCTGGCGGAGCACGGGGGCGTTGTAGTGAACAATCGCGAGCGACATGGGTCGGTAGAGGAACGAAAAAGCCGTCAAGCGGGGCGAGCGTGGATTTGCGCTCCCGCCCCGCAAACCAATACTTCCCGCCGCATGTCTCCCAATCCAGCCGCTCCAGCCACCGCTGCCGCACCTTCCGGTCGCGTCGCGCTTTGGGTGGGTCTTGCGCTGGGCGTGGCCTTGCTGGTCGCGGCCTGGATGGTGCCGGTGCACCTGCGCTCGGTGGCACCCGCGCTGCTCGCCCGGGCCGGGGCCGACACCCCGCGCCTGGCCGATCTCGCGGAGGCGCGGCTCGACTCCGCCCAGCCCGGCGCGGCCGCGCTGCTCCTCGCCGGGGCGCGCGCCGCCGGCTCGCCCTCCTCCGAGCTGCTCGCGCTGGAGACCGCCCTGCAAAGCTTCGCGCAACGCGAGCCCGTGCTCGTCGTGTGGGGCGGCGAGGACCCCTTTCTGTTGCCGCTCACCCGCCAGCCCGCCGCGCGCGCCGCGGCCGAGCGCGGCGAGAGCACGCCGGTGCTGCGCTTTTTCGTGACGGCCGACGCGCGCGCCGCCTTGCGCGGCTTTCTCGCCAACTCGCGCGTCGCCGCGGTGCGCGATACCCTCGCGCTCGCGGAGCTCAAGGACACCGGCCAGTTCGTGCCGGCCGGCGCCGCGGGCGGGCAGACCTACGAGGCGCTCGTGCTCCTCGCCGCGCTTCTCCAGCAGGGCGAGCACCTCGCCCCTGCCTTTTCCCGCGTCTGGCGCGACGAGGCGCGCCTCGCGCTCTCGCAGGGCGCGCTCGGCGAGCGCATGGAGTCCCTGCTCATCGATCTGCTCGCGCTCGGCCGGCGTCTCGACTGGCGCCAGCTCACCACCCTGGCCGGCGGCGTGGAGACGCGCGAGGCCTGGGCCGAGCTCGCCCGCCTCTCCCGCGCCGGCGGCGAGTCGTTTACCCTCGTCGCCGCGGCCTCCCTGGCCGACGGAGCCCGGGCGGGCTCGACCGAGCGCGTGGTCGCCTACCGTCGCCTGCACACCGGCGGCGAGGAGGAGGCCGACGCCGACCTGCGCCTCGCCTTGCTCGAGGGCCAGGGCGCGCTGCGCCTCTTGCTCGACCGCCAGGTGCCGGTGAACCGCCAGCCCGCGCCGGCCCCGAGTCCGCTCGTGGAGCTCGCGCTCCTGCACGGCGGCTGGGCGATCGCGCTCCGCTACGCGCTCTGCGCGCTGGGCGCCTACCTGATCTTGCTCGGCATCGACCGCAGCCTGCGCACGCCGCTTCCCGCCGGCCTGGCGGCACGCGTCGGGGCCGACCCGGGCCACGGCGCGGGCGGGGCCCTGCACGCCCGCTGCGGCGTGCTCGCGCTGATGGCCACCGGCGCCTTTCTCGTCGTCACCGAGCCCAACCTCGGCCGCGCCGCGCCGCGCATCGAGGGCGTCACCCTCGCCATGCCGGTGCTCGGCAACCTCGCCGATCCCGACTCGCTTCGTTCCGTCACCCCCACTTTCGCCATGGACCTCCACTCGCTCCTCGCCATCGCGCTTTTCGGCGCGCTGCAACTCACCATGTATATGGTGTGCCTCGCCAAGATCCGCTCGATCGACGCGCTCCCGCTGCCGCCCCTCGTCAAACTCCGCCTGATGGAGAACGAGGAGAACCTCTTCGACGGCGGCCTCTACCTCGGCATCGGCGGCACCGCCGCCGCGCTCGTGTTCCAGGTGCTCGGCCTCGTCGAGCCCAACCTGCTCGCCGCCTACTCGTCGAACCTCCTCGGCATTACCTGCGTGGCGATCGTGAAGATCCGCCACGTGCGGCCCTACAAGACCAACCTCATCCTCTCGGCGCAGGATCTCGTCGCCGCCGGCGACCCGAGCGTGCCCCGCGCCGCCGCGACGCGCTGAGCAACCTCAATCTTTAGCCACAAAATGCACAGAAGGCGCAAAACAACGCACCGCTCCGTTTCTGCGTTTTCTGCGCCTTCTGTGGCCAAGCTGGATTGGGCGTCCGCGCAATCCCTCCGCCCCCGGTCCCGGTCATGAATCGCACCCTTCTCCTCATTCTCTGCGACTTCTTGTTGCTTACCTTGCTCGCGCTCACGCGCTGGGAGGACGCCACGCCCGCGCCGCAGACCGGGCGCGCGCCCTCGCCGCTGCCGCCCAGCGCCACCGCGCCGGCCGCCGCCGACGGCACCGGCCCGGCCACGCCGCAGCAGGACCTTGTCGCGATCATGCGCCTCTCGCTCGAGGATGAGCAGGCGCGGCGCGACGAGCTCGCGCGCAACCTTGAGCAGACCGAGGCCGAGCGCCTCGCGGTGGAGCGCGCCCGAGCCGAGCTGGCGGAGAACCTCGCCCGCACCGAGCGCACCGCCGCCGAGCTCGATCAAAATCTCGCCGCCACGCGTAGCGCCGCCGAGGCCGAGCGGGCGCGCAACGCCCAGCTGGCCCGCGATCTCGCCGCCCGCGAGGCCGAGGCCCGCCGTCGCGAGGACGAGCTCGCCCGCACCGCCGCCGCCGAGGCCGCCGCGCGCACCCGCGCCGAGGAGCTCGCCGTGCGCGTCGGCGTGGTCGTGCGCGAGAAGGAGATCTTGCAGGAGCAGACGCAGACCCTGCGCGCCGCCGTCGAGGCCGAGCGCGCCGAGCGGCAGCGGGTGCAGGAGACGACCGTGCAGATCGCGGCCGCCACCGGCCAGCTCGCGGAGCGCACCAGCGAGCTGGCGCGCGAGTTTCGCGAGTCGCAGCCGATCAACGCCAACACCCTCTTCGAGAGTTTCCTCCAGCGCCGCGTGCGCAGCCAGTTCGCCGCGCAGCGCTCGACCTTCCTCGGCAACGTGACCCGCAACCCCGAGACGCGCACCGTGCTCGCCAGCGACGGCAAGGACATCGTGGCGATCTTGCACGTGGACGACACGCCCTTCGATTGGCGTGCGCAGAGCCAGCCCGATTGGGAGCGCCTCGTGCTCACGCTCAACCGCGGCGCGACCACGATCCAGCCGCCGCGCCTGCACTTCGCCTCGCTCGATCCGCGCGTCATCTTCGTGCCGGTGAGCGCGGAGGAGGCGCAGCGTCTCGGCGGCGAGCCTTATCTGCTCGCGCTCGAGCCCTTCCGTTTCCCCGAGGCGGTCTTGATCAGCGCGGGCGGGGCGGGCTACGGCGAGTTGCCCTTCAAGATCGACCCGCGGAACCCCGGTTACGTGAAGGTCGACAACCGGCTCGTGCGCCGGCTCTTTGGCGACTTCTCGCCCTCGCGCGGCGACCTCGTGTTGAGCAAAACCGGCGAGCTGCTCGGCATCATGGTCAACAACGACACCTGCGCGTTGATCAACAACTTCCTCCCGCAGCGCGCCCTCCCGCTCGGCCCCGATCTGCGCGCCACGCCGACCGGCCCGATCCTCGATCAGGTGGCGCGTCGCTTCCAGATCCTGCCGCCTGGGGTGCGTTGAGCTTCATCGGAAATCCGGGCTTGCAGCGGGCCGGGCGGCTCGTTGCGCTCTTCCCTTTAACCAATTCCCAACCATGCAAGAACTCGTCACCCTGGAGTGCACCGAAGCCAAGAAAGAGGGCAAACCGACCTCCCGCTACTTGACCTATCGCAACAAGAAGACCGTCACCGAGCGCATCGAGAAGAAGAAGTATAACCCCTTCCTCAAGCGCCACACGGTTCACAAGGAGATCAAGTAAGGTTCCGCCACGCCACGCCTTTGGCCGTGGCGCGAGTTGGCTCCCTCCGACCCTTTTCGCCCGCGCCTCCCTTTGGGGGGCGCGGGTTTTTTATGGCCGGATCTGGCGCCGGAGTCTGGCGCAGTCCGAGTGGAATGGTCGCCGCCGAGCTGCGCCGGCCGAGGTCCGGGGGGCGCAGCAGTCCCGGGGGCCGCGCCGCGCGGTCCGCCCAGCGCCTTCGGGCGAGGCTTCGGCGAGACGCCGAAACCAGCCCGCGAGACGCGGGCGCTCCCCGGACCACGGAGGCGTCGGGCTGCGCCGTGATATATCGTTCGAGAGGCTCGATCAAATCGAGCCTCTCGACACGGGCGCTCAGGCGCGCTGCGAACGGGGCAGGTCGAAGCGGTCGGCGTTCATCACCTTGTTCCAGGCCTTCACGAAATCACGGACAAACTTTTCCCGCGAATCGCTCTCGGCGTAGACCTCGGCGAGGGCGCGCAGCTGCGAGTTGGACCCGAAGACGAGATCGACGCGGGTCGCGGTCCACTTCACGTCGCCGGTGGCGCGGTCGCGCACCTCGAAGACCTCCTCGGCCGGCGAGACCGGGCGGACGACGTGCGCCATGTCGAGCAGGTTGACGAAGAAGTCGTTGGTCAGGGTCTCGGGGCGCGAGGTGAAGACGCCGTGGCGCACCTTGCCGGGGTTGGCGTCGAGCACGCGCAGGCCGCCGATGAGCACGGTCATCTCGGGCGCGGTGAGGCCGAGGAGCTGGGCCTTGTCGACGAGGATCTGCTCGAGGGGCAGGGCGTGGCGGCCGCGCGAGTAGTTGCGGAAGCCGTCGGCCGTGGGCTCGAGCACGGCGAAGGAGGCGACGTCGGTCTGCTCTTGGGTGGCGTCGACGCGGCCGGGGGCGAAGGGCACCTCGACCGGGGTGCCGGCGCGCTGCGCGGCCTGCTCGATCGCGGCGGCGCCGCCGAGCACGATGAGGTCGGCGAGGGAGACCTGCTTGCCGCCGGCGGCGGAGGCGTTGAAGGCGGCGCGCACGCCCTCGAGGGCCTTGAGGACTTTGGCGAGGCGGGCGGGCTGGTTGGCGTCCCAGTCCTTCTGCGGGGCGAGGCGGATGCGGGCGCCGTTGGCGCCGCCGCGCTTATCGGAGCCGCGGAAGGTGGAGGCGGAGGCCCAGGCGGTGAAGACGAGCTCGGAGACGGAGAGGCCGGTGCCGAGGATCTTGGCCTTGAGGGCGGCGATGTCGGCCGTGTCGATCAGCGGGTGGGCGCGAGCGGGCAGCGGATCCTGCCAGAGCAAGTCCTCGGCGGGCACCTCGGAGCCGAGGTAGAGGGCCTTGGGGCCCATGTCGCGGTGGGTGAGCTTGAACCAGGCGCGGGCGAAGGCGTCGGCGAACTTGTCCGGGTTTTCGAGGAAGCTGCGCGAGACCTTCTCGTAGGCGGGATCGAAGCGCAGCGAGAGGTCGGTGGTGAGCATCGAGGGGCGGTGTTTCTTCGCCGGATCGTGCGCGTCGGGGATGAAGGCCTCGGCGTCCTTGGCCACCCACTGGTGGGCGCCGGCCGGGCTCTTCACCAGCTCCCACTCGAAGCGAAAGAGGTTTTCCAGGTAGCTGAGGCTCCACTTGGTCGGCGTGGCGCTCCAGGTGACCTCGAGGCCGCTGGTGATGGTGTCGGCGCCCTTTCCGCTGCCGTGGCGGCTGGTCCAGCCAAAGCCCTGCTCGGCGATGCCGGCGGCCTCGGGCTCGACGCCGACGTGGGAGGCGGGGGCGGCGCCGTGGCATTTGCCAAAGCTGTGGCCGCCGGCGATGAGGGCGACGGTCTCCTCGTCGTTCATGGCCATGCGGGCGAAGGTCTCGCGGATATCGCGCGCGGCGGCTAGGGGATCGGGGTGGCCGCCGGGACCCTCGGGGTTGACGTAGATGAGGCCCATCTGCACGGCGCCGAGGGGGTTCTCGAGCACGCGGTCGTCGGTGTAGCGTTTGTCGCCGAGCCAGGTTTCCTCGGCGCCCCAGTAGACGTCCTCCTCGGGCTCCCAGACGTCGGCGCGGCCGCCGGCGAAGCCGAAGGTTTTGAAGCCCATCGACTCGAGGGCGACGTTGCCGGCGAGGATCATGAGATCGGCCCAGGAGAGGCGCTTGCCGTATTTCTGCTTGATGGGCCAGAGGAGGCGGCGGGCCTTGTCGAGGTTGGCGTTGTCGGGCCAGGAATTGAGCGGGGCGAAGCGTTGTTGACCGGCGCCCGCGCCGCCGCGGCCGTCGCCGACGCGGTAGGTGCCGGCGCTGTGCCAGGCCATGCGGATGAAGAAGGGCCCGTAGTGGCCGAAGTCGGCGGGCCACCACTCCTGCGAGTCGGTCATGAGGGCGGTGAGGTCTTTTTTCACCGCGGCGAGGTCGAGCTTCTTGAACTCCTCGGCGTAGTCGAAGCCCGGGTCCATCGGGTCGGAGAGCGCGGAGTTCTGGTGCAGCATCTTCAGGTTGAGCTGATTGGGCCACCAGTCGCGGTTGCTGCGGGCGCGGGGCGGCGGGGCGGACTTGTCGGCGGTGGCGGAGGGGGCGGCGGGTGCGCCGGCGGCGCCGTGGAGGTGGGGGAAGGGGCACTTGCCGCCGGTGCTGGGAGCGTGTGGGTTTTCCATGGAGTGTTCTTTTGAGTGGGTCGAGTGGGCCGAGCGCGGAGGCGGAGTGACCGGCCCAAGGGGGACGGTGCCGCCGCCAAACACGGGAAAGCGGGACCATGCCCTGCGCAGCGGGGCGCGCAAAGCCTATCGGGGATTTTCCGTGATTTTGCCGAGGGAGCCGCGCGAGGGCTGCGGGTGGGGAGAACGGGAGATTGTCACCAATCTGGTGACAATCTCCGCCGCGGGAGCGTGGGCGTCGGGGGGGGCCATTCAAACCAAGCCCGCCACTCAAGCGGTCACGGCGCGGGGCGTGGCGAGGCCGGCGGTGTTTGGTCGCGTGCGCGTGGGGAGAATTGGGGAGATTGTCACCAATCTGGTGACAATCTCCGCTGCGGGCGCGGGGGCGCCGGGGGGCCATTCAAACCAAGCCTGCCACTCAAGCGGTCACGGCGCAGCAGTGCGTGGCCAGGCCCCGGCGGTGTTTGGTCGAGTGCGCGGGGGAGAATTGTGGAGATTGTCACCAATCTGGTGACAATCTCCGCTGCGGGAGCGTGGGCGTCGGGGGGCCATTCAAAACAAGCCCGTCACTCAAGCGGTCACGGCTCAGGGCGTGGCGGGGCCGGCGGTGATGGTGAAGAGGATCGCGCGTTCGGGGGAGAGGAAGGCGGCGGCGAGGGCGTCGAGCTCGGCCTCGGTGATGGCCTCGTGGTCGGCGTAGCGGTCGCGCGCGCGGTCGAGGCGCCAGGGGTGCTCCTGCGAGGAGGCGAGGACGGTGTTGAGCCAGTAGGCGTTGCTGCGCTCGGTCTCGCGCAGGCGGGTGAGGATGGGGAGGCGGGCGCGCTCCAGCTCTTCTTGCGTGACGCCGTTGGCGGCGAGGTCGGCGGCGGCCTCGAGGATGGCTGGGCGCACGCGCTCGGCCTCGGCGGGGTCGAGCGTCACCCGGGCGAGGATAAAACCGTAGTCGTGGAAGGTGTCGCTCGGCGCGCTGCCGGCCACGGGGCTGTAGCTGCCGCCCAATTCTTCGCGCACGGTGCGGCGCAGGCGGTCGGAGAAGACCTCGGCGAGCAGGGAGAGGCGACGGGCTCGGAAGATGTCGCGGGCGTCGGCGGTGGGCCAGTAGAAGGCGAAGACTTTTTTCGGCACGGAGGCGGTGACGCCGAGCTGGTGCTCGCCGGGAGGCGCGGTGCGCACGGCGCGCAGCTCGTCGAGGGCGGGCCGGGGCTCGCGCGGGGGCAGGGTGCCGAGGGTCGCGGCGACGGCGGCGATGGTGGCCTCGAGGTCGAGATCGCCGACGAGGCTCAGCTCGATGGGGCCGGAGGCGAGCTGGGGCGAGAGCCAGGCGCGGAGCTCGTCGAGCGTGCGGGCGAGGGCGTCCTCGCGGCGGGGCACGCCGAAGCGGTGATCGCCGGAGGCGAGAATGCGCGGCACCTCCATGCTGAGCGGGCCGGAGGGATCGGAGGCGAGGCGGGTGAAAAAGGGCTCCATGCGGCGGCGCGCGATCAGCTCGGCCTCGGGGCGGTAGCCGGGGTCGGAGAGGTGGGCGGCGAGGAGCTGGAGCTGGAGCGTGAGGTCGGCGGGCGTGGTCTGGCCGGTGAAGAGGAAGGCGTCGTCGCCGACGCTGAAGCCGACGCCGACGTTGCGACCGGCGAGGATGCGGCGCAGCTCGTCCTCGGAGTGTTGGCCCAGGCCGCCGGCGGTGAAGGCGGCGCCGGCGAAGAAGGCAAGGCCGGGCCGCGAGGCGGGCTCAGTGAGCTGGCCGGTGCCCACGCGGGCGCGCAGGCCGATGGTGCCGGCCTCGAACTCGGTGCGCTTGAGGTTGAGGCGGACGCCGTTGGCGAAGACGAGCTGGGTGACGCCGAGGTCGGCGATGTCGTTGCGCGAGGCGATCTCGCCGACGGGGCCGAAGTCGGTGTAGGCCCAGGCGGCGTCCTCGCGCTCGGCGGGCGGGGCGACCTCGGTGGCGGCTGCGGCGCGATGGGCCTCGGCCATGGCGGCGAGGGCGGCCTCGGGGGAGCCGAGATCGCTGTTGCCAAAGACGCCGACGAGCAGGCCGCCGGCGGAGCGCCAGGCCTCGGTGAAGGCGGCGAGGAGGTCGGCGGGGCTCACGGTGTCGAGCGCGGGCCCGAAGAGGGCGAGGTCGGCGGCGGGGCTGGTGGGCACGGTGCCCTCAAGGAAGGCGTCGACGAGCTGGTCGGTGCGCTGGTCGGAGCGGCGGGTGGGGTCGGTGCGTTGGGCTTGTTCGAGGCCGTTGCGGAATTCGGCGACGGCTTCGCGGAGCTCGGAGGCTTGGAAACCGTGCAGCAGGGCGCGGCGGAGCTCCTGTTCGCCGACGCGGAGGGTCTCGGCCCATTTGCCGGGGCGGGAGGTGAGGGAGAGCGCCACGGCGTCGAAGACGGCGGGGAAGGAGCTGTCGCCGACGGAGGCGCGCACGAAGGGGGCGTCCTCGGATTTGGCGAGCTCGGCGAGGCGGCGGTTGAGGATGGAGAAGGCGAGTTCGCGGGGGAGGAGGGCGAGGCGGCGCGCGGAGGTGTCGGGCGAGAGGTCGGCGGGGCGGACGACGCGGAAGGAGACGGTGGTGGCGCTGGCCTCGGGCTCGTGGTGGTGACCGAAGCGCACGGGGGCGCGGGCGGGGTCGGCCCGGTCTTCGGCGGCCTGGGCGGCGGCGGGATCGGCGGCGTAGGCGAGCGGCAGCCCGAAGTCGGGCGTGGGGCGGGCGGGGCCGAGGTCGGTGAGCGGGGCGAAGGCGTCGTGGAGCGGCTGGCGGAAGGCCTCGGCGTCGAGGTCGCCGACGGCGATCACGGCGATGCGTTCGGGGCGATACCAGGTGTGGAAGAAGTCGACGAAGTCGTCGCGCTGCGCCTGGCGGATGACGGATTCGAGGCCGATGGGCAGGCGCTCGGGGAGGAGGGTGCCGGCGAAGAAGAACTGGTAGCTGGCGACGACGGAGCGGTAGTCGGCGGAATCGCGGGCGAGCTTTTCGGAGAGGATGATGCCGCGTTCGCGTTCGATTTCCTCGGGGAGGAGGAGCATGCGCCCGGCGAAGTCGGCGAGCACGCGGAAGCCCTCGGCGACCGTCTCGGGTCGCAGGTCGGGCAGCTCGATCATGTAGACGGTGCGGTCGAAGGAGGTGTAGGCGTTGGTATCGCCCCCGAAGTTCATGCCGAGGCGTTGGAAATACTCGATGAGGGTGCCGGCGGGGTAGTTCTCGGTGCCGTTGAAGGCCATGTGTTCGAGGTAGTGGGCGAGGCCGCGCTGCCGCTCGGTTTCGTGGAGGGAGCCGGCGGCGACGACGAGGCGGAGGGAGGCGCGGCCACGGGGCTCGGGGTTGGCGCGGAGGGCGTAGCGCACGCCGTTGGGCAATTGGCCGAAGAGGAGGGCGGGGTCGGGCTGGAGATCGGTGCTGCTCGGCGCGGGCGGGAAGAGCAGGGCGGGGCGGGGGCCGTGCGTCGGCGCCGAGGGGGCCGCGGTGGCACCTGGAGCGGGCGCGGCGGGCGAGGAGCCGAAAGCGGGGTGGGCGAGGGCGAGGCCGCAGAGGAGGGCGAGGCGGGCGAGCAGGAAGGGAAGTCGCATGGGGAGAGGAAAATGACGCATCGCGCGGAGCGGATGTCGAATGCGCAAAGACCCGGGAAAGGGCTCCGGGTGCCATGGAAGGCACGGGAGGGGAAGG
>JAUVVA010000171.1 GCA_030604905.1 Verrucomicrobiota bacterium
GCACGCTCGACGGCGCCAACGTCGAGATCCGCGAGGAGGTCGGCGACGACAACATCTTCATCTTCGGCCTCACCGTGCCCGAGGTCGAGGCGCTCGACGCCCGCGGGTATTCGCCCTGGGACTACTATCACCGCGACGAGGAGCTGCGCGCCATCATCGACTGGATCGGCAGCGACTACTTCACCCCTGGCGAGCACCACGCCTTCGGCGCCCTCCACCACAGCCTCACCGGCGGCGGCGATCCCTACAAGGTCCTCGCCGACTTCCGCGCCTACAGCGACGCGCAGGCCAAGGTCGACGCCGCCTACCGCGACCAGAAGCGCTGGGCGAAGATGGCTATCCTCAACACCGCCCGCGTGGGCAAGTTCTCCAGCGACCGCACCATCCACGAATACGCGAAGCAGATCTGGAATCTGCCCGCCGTGCGCGTGAGCTGAGCCTGCCTCCGGCAGTTGATCGGGTCGGATCGAGGAGCCCGGCGGCCTACGGCATGAGGCCGGCCGGGCGCGCGACGGGCCCGAGAGCGTTCCCCGCGCGCCTTCGCTACGAGGCGCGGCTGGTCCCCGTCTCCTGGCCGCGGAACGGCGGACACGACCGCAGGCAACACGACAGACCGCGAAGGGCCGAACTGTGCAGCCGCGCAGTCAGCCCGTTTTTTGCGGGTGGCGCGGGTGTTTCGCCCGTGGGTTCCGCGAGCCGCCGAGACGCTTTACTCCATCGGAGCCGGTTCGCTCGGTCGGCTGCGCTTGAGGCGGAAAGGGGCCCGAGAGCGTTCCGCGCCTCGCGGGCTCGCTTTGGCATCCCGCCGAAGCCACGCGGCAAGGCCTCGGGCGGAACGTCCGGATTACGATCGGGCCGGTCACTACCTTTTTGAGAGGCGTCGGCAGAAATCGGAGCTTGGGGTGGCGGGGCGCGGGACTAGCTTTCGGCCCTGCGTGACCAAACCCGATCCATCTTCCGGCCGAGTCGAAGCGGAGAACGAGCCGCTGGATGTTTCCGTCGGGCGCCGAAAAGCCAGGCTGCTGCGCTGGGCGGGCATCGCGGCGGTTCTGGTCTGCGTCGCGCTGATGTGGCGCACCTGGGATTACCAAGCATTCATCGAGTGGAAGCGACAGGCGGGGCTTCTCCCGTTTTTTGTGGCCTTGGCGATCTTGCCGGCCTTTGGCGTGCCGACGACGCCCTTCTACATCCTGGCCGGGGCAACCTACGGGGTGGCCGTCGGGCTCCTGGGCTCGGCGATCAGCCTCGTGGTCAATCTGCTGCTTTGCTATTGGATCACCCACAGCGGCCTCAGGCCCTTCCTGTTGCGCCTGTTGGAGCGAAGAAACATCCGGATTCCGACCTTCGAGCGCGGGCGGGCCTGGCGTTTCGCCCTGTTGGTCAAACTGGCCCCTGGGGCGCCGACCTTTGCCAAGACCTACCTCATCGCCCTGGCGGGGGTGTCTTTTCCGATTTATTTCGCGCTATCCTTCGTCACCACGATGGCCTGGGGCGCGGGCTTCATCGTGCTCGGTGAGTCCATGCTTGAGCGCAAGTTTGGCCCCGCGGTCTGGGTGCTGGGCGCCTTGGCGGTCTTGGCTCTCGTCGCGACCTGGTGGGTGCGACGGCGGCAGCGGAAAAAATAGACGGCGAGCGCGAGCAGGCGGCCGTTCTGGTTCAGCGAATGCTCCAAGGAGCGCGCCACCCGGCCGAGGGCCTGTATCGACACCCTCGATA
The DNA here is from genome assembly GCA_030604905.1 of Verrucomicrobiota bacterium. Classification (GTDB taxonomy): domain Bacteria; phylum Verrucomicrobiota; class Verrucomicrobiia; order Opitutales; family Opitutaceae; genus IMCC26134_A. Next base: position 1,717 of record JAUVVA010000171.1, read on the forward strand.
CAGGGATTGCCGGCATCCCTTTCCCCAACGAACGGCGCAGGCGCCGCGCCACCGCTCTCCTCTGCCGGGCGCCCGGGCCGAGGCTTCGGGAGGCGGGGGGGGCGGCCGCGAACGTGCAGGCAGATCCGCAAAGGGTGGGGCGGGGGCCGCGCCCTGCCTCCCGTCTTTGCGGCTCGTCACCTGACGATTTCCCGGTAGAAAAGCATTCGGCGCGTAACCCCGCCGGCTCCGTGTGCGTCAACCCATGCCACCCGCGAAAGCCCGTGAGATTTTTACCGACTGAGACTTGCGAAGCCGGCCCCGCGGCTGCCCAGTGGACGGCAGCATGAAGTTGGCCCGCGTCGTCCCGCTCCTCGTTCTTCTCTCCTTCGCCCTGTCCGCCTGCCGTTCCGGTCGTGATGGTCCCAACGCCGGCGGCCCCTCCGCCCGCACGCCCCAGCGTGTCGAATACATCGAGCTGGCCCGCGACGATCTGCGCGAGACGCTCGACGTCACCGGCACCCTTGAGGCCAACGACTCGATCGTCATCCATCCCGAGCTGGCCGGCATCGTGCGCGAGATCGCCTTCGCCGAGGGCCAGTTCGTCGAGAAAGGCGCGCTCCTCGCCCGGCTCGACGACGCCGAGCTGCGCGCCCAGGTGGCCGAGGCCGAGGCCCGCGCCGAGCTGGCCCGGATCAACCGCGAACGGGCCGACGCCCTCGCGCGCGACCGCACCATCTCCCAAGCCGAGATCGACCAGGCGCGCATCGACGAGCGCGCCGCCGTGGCCGCCCTCGATCTGCTCCGCGTGCGCCTCGCCCGCACCCGCATCGTCGCCCCCGTCTCCGGCGTGCTCGGTTCGCGCCGCCTCGCCGTCGGCGACTACGCCACCCCGGCCTCCGTGCTCACCACCCTCGACGACCTCTCCGCGCTCAAGGTCCGCTTCCGCGTGCCCGAGCGCAGCATCCCCCAGGTGCGTCCGGGCACCTCGGTCACCGCCCGCGTGCGCCTCGGCAACGAGCTCACCCCCATCGAGACCGAGGGCGAAGTCTTCTTCGTGAGCGCGAGCATCGACCCCATGGTGCGCGCCAGCGAGGTGCGCGCCATCCTGCGCGATCCGCCCGAGAAACTGCGCCCCGGCATGTTCGCCTCGGTGCGCATCGTGCTCGCCACCCGCGAGCAGGTCTTCGTGGTCCCCGAGGCCGCGCTTCTCGCCGGCGTGCGCGGGGTGCAGCTTATCAGCGTGGCCGAAAAGGACGGGCGGCCCGTCGCCCGCTTCGTCAACGTCGAGACCGGCCTGCGCGTCGGCCCCCGCGTGGAGGTGCGCCCCGTGCCGCCCCACACGCTCGAGGTCGGCCAGCGCATCGTCTCCTCCGGCGTGGGCGCGCTCACGCTCTTCCCCGACGCGCCGCTCAACCCGGTGCCGGCCTTTGTCGAACTCCGCCCGCTCGGGAGCACCGCGCAATGATCCTCTCCGACCTCTCCATCCGCCGCCCGGTCGTCTGCATCGTCCTCGCGCTGCTGATCGTCACGGTCGGCACGCTCTCCTTCTTCGGCCTGCCCGTCCGCGAGTATCCCGATATCGACGCCCCTGTCGTCACCGTTTCCACCCGCTACCCCGGCGCCGCCGCCGAGGTCGTGGAGACCCAGATCACCGACCCCCTCGAGGAGCAGCTCAGCGCCATCGACGGCATCCGCCTCATGCGCTCCGACTCCTCCGAGGAGCGCTCCAACATCACCATCGAGTTCACCCTCGACCGCGACGTCGACGCCGCGGCCAACGACGTGCGCGACCGCGTGGGCCGCGTGATCGGGCGCCTGCCGGACGAGGTCGATCCGCCCATCATCACCAAGGCCGACGCCGACGACGACCCCATCCTCGTCCTCAGTTTCAACTCCCCCCGCTACACCCGCCTCGAGCTCGCCGAGCTCGCCGACCGCGTGGCCGTGCAGCGCCTCCAGACCGTGCCCGGCGTCTCGCAGGTCGAGCTCCGCGGCGCCCGCTACGCCATGCGCCTCTGGGTCGACGCCGAGCGCCTCGCCGCGCACGAGCTCACCGTGGCCGACGTCGAGTCCGCCCTCCGCGCGCAAAACGTCGACCTCCCCAGCGGCCGCATCGAGTCCCGCGCCCGCGAGTTTCCCGTGCGCCTGCAGGGCCGCATCAACGAGGCCTCCGATTTCGAGAACCTCGTGCTCGCCACCCGCGGCGACTACCAGGTGCGCTTCCGCGACGTCGGCCGCGTCGAGCTCGGCTCCAACGACTACCGCACCGACAACCGCTTCAGCGGGCGCAACACCGTCGGCGTGCGCGTGCTCCGCCAGTCCCAGGCCAACCTCCTCCAGGTGGCGGCCGGCGTGAAGGACATGATCCCCGAGATCCGGCGCAACCTGCCCGAGGACGTGAACGTCGACGTCGCCTACGACACCAGCGTCTTCGTGGAGCGCAGCGTGCGCGAGGTCTACCAGACCCTCTTCCTCGCCGGAGTGCTCGTGGTGCTCACCATCTTCGCCTTCCTCCGCGACTGGCGCGCCACCCTCGTGCCCCTTCTCGCCATCCCCGTCTCGATCATCGGCGCCTTCGCCGCGATGTCGTGGTTCGGCTTCAGCATCAACCTGCTCACGCTCCTCGCCCTCGTGCTCGCGGTCGGCCTGGTGGTCGACGACGCCATCGTGATGTTGGAAAACATCTACCGGCGCATCGAAAACGGCGAGGAGCCCATCCGCGCCGCCATCTTTGGCGCGCGGCAGATGACCTTCGCCATCATCGCCACCACGCTCGTGCTCATCGCCGTCTTCGTGCCCGTGGCCTTCCAGAGCGGCAACACCGGGCGGCTCTTCTTCGAGTTTGGCATCACCCTCGCGCTCGCGGTCAGTGTTTCCAGCCTCGTCGCGCTCTCGCTCACCCCGATGCTCTGCTCGCGCCTGCTCAAGCTGCGGCGCGACGAGCGCGGCCAGCCCACGCACGGCTGGCTCTACAACCGCACCGAGCCCGCCTTCGAGTGGCTCAACGAGCGCTATACCCGCCTGCTCGAGCGCGCCCTCCGCTGGAAGGCTGTCGTGCTCCTCGCCGCCCTGGCCTTCTCCGCCCTCGGCTTCTTCAGCTTCACCAAGCTCCAGCGCGAGCTCACGCCCGAGGAGGACCGCGGCCTCTTCCGCCTGATCATGAACTTCCCCCTCGGCTCCAGCCCGGTCTACGCCTCCGCCTACGCCGGCGAGGTGGAGAAGGTGCTGGCCGAGACGCCCGAGGTGGACCGCTGGTTCCGCAGCACCGGCGGCGGTCTCTTCGGCGCCGCCAACCGCGGCTTCGCCTTCGTGAGCCTCAAGCCTTGGGAGGAGCGGGACCGCACCACGCAGGAGGTTATCCAGGAACTGCGCGTGAAACTCCGCGAAAACACCGGCGGCCTGATGATCGCCTCGCCCGTGCGCCCCCTCGGCGGCCGCCGCGCCGGTGCGGGCGGCGTGCAGCTCGTGCTCCAGGGTGCGGACTACGACGAGCTCCGCGCCACGGCGGATCGTTTTGCCGAGGAACTGCGCGGCAGCGACGTGCTCGGCCAGATCCGCATCGAGCCGCAGCCCAACAAGCCCCAGCTCGACGTGCAGATCGACCGCGCCCGCGCCGCCGACCTCGAGGTGCCGGTGCGCGATATCGCCGCCACGCTCGAGTCCTTGTTTGGCGGCCGTCAGGTCACGCGTTTCCGCCGCGCCGCCGACGAATACGACGTGATCGTGCAGATGGCCGAGGAGCACCGCGCCCAGCCCTCCGACCTCGCCTCGATCTATGTGCGCGGCCGCACCGGAAACCTCGTGCAGCTGAGCAACCTGGTGGACATCCGCGAGACGGTGGTGCCCGACGCCTTCCCGCACCTCGATCGCCAGCGCTCGATCACGATCAACGGCCAGCTCGCGCCCGGCCGCACCCAGGGCGACGGCGTGGACGAGTTTGAGGCGGTGGCGCGGCGTATCCTGCCCGACAACATCACCACCGCCTGGGAGGGCGAGACGCGCGAGTATGTGGAGAGCGCGGGCGACGCCTGGGTGCTCTTCGGCCTCGCGTTACTCTTCACCTTCCTCGTGCTTTCGGCGCAGTTCGAGTCGTGGATCCACCCGATCACGATCTTCACCGGCGTGGTGGTGGCGATCGCCGGCGGCCTGCTCGTGCTCTATCTCAGCCGCTTCTGGGGCACGCCGCTGACCGACAACCTCTTTTCGCGTTTCGGCCTGATCATGTTGATCGGCCTGGTGTGCAAAAACGGCATCCTGATCGTGGAATTTGCCAACCAGCTCCAGCTCGAGGGCCGCTCGGCGGCGCGCGCGGCCTTCGAGGCGGCGACCCTGCGTTTCCGGCCGATCCTGATGACCTCGATCTCGACCATCCTCGGCGCGCTCCCGCTCGCCCTGGCCAGCGGCGCCGGTGCCGAGTCGCGCAACCCGCTCGGCACGGTGATCGTGGGCGGCCTGGCGCTCTCGACCCTGATCACGCTCTTCGTGATCCCGATGGTGTATCAGTTGATGGATACGCTGAGCTTGCGTCTCACCGGCCACGGCAGCGCGCGAGGCCTGAAGCGCGCGGCGGAGATCGGCAAGGAAGTCGCCGCCGCCGACCGCGAGACCGCCAAGGTGTAGTGGGCGGTGAATGCCTGGGGCACCGGCCGGTGGCCGGTGTCGGGCGGGCGCGACGCTTGGGGAAAACGGACGGAGGGATCGCTGAGGCCACGGGTCAGAAAGCGTGGCTTTGACCCCACGCCCGACGGCGCCTCGGCTCTGGCACCGAACGCTGACTAGTGGAGGCCGGAACGGAAGATGACCGCAGATGGCGCCGATGGACGCAGACACCAAGGCATTGAAGGCCTTGAAGCACCACACCGCGCGGCTGGGCGTTTTGGGGAGCGGGCGTTACGCTCCGTCCGCATTACGGAATGCGCGATTTGCCGGTGATTCCGCAGCAAAACAAGTTGTGCGTCGAGAGAGTGTATAGTGCAGAGCACGTGGATAGGATCGCTGCCGTATTTGATCCTGCTCCCCGAGGCGGTCTCACAGGGCCGACGAAAGTCCTCTGTTCAAAACGACTCCATTCGCTGGGCCTGCTGTCAGCTCCTATCATGACTGGATTTTCAAAAGCAGAAAAAGACCTCGATTTCTCGGCAAGGATCTCCATACGTAGAGATACTGAAGGAACAGTGGTGCCCAAAAAGTCCACCTTATTCCAATTTTAACGGCTTTACCCGTTTTAACTCCTCTTTTTTCCAACTACACAACGTTAGGCAGAAGACCATGGAGCTATACATTCTCGTCGTCGTGGGGATTGCCGCAATGATCGGGCTTGTGGCGGCCCGACGGAATCGCAAAAGGCCACGAGATCCTGTCACACCGACGAGCGTCGCATTGGAATGGGCCGCTGTTTATTATGATGATTCAGTGCGCCGTGATATTGCGGCTCGGTTCGTAACAATTCTATCGGAATATGTTCCCATAGAAACGCTGACGCCGGAAAGCACCTTTGTGCGTGACTTAGGCTTAAACGACTTGGAGCCAGTTGAGATCGTGATGGCGATGGAAGATGAATTCAAGATTAGCATTCCCGACGAAGAAACAGAAAGCTTACTCGCAGTTTCCGACGTAATTTCATATCTCGACCAAAGAATCAGATATGAAAAATGAGCCTAACAAGGCGATGGAGCCAACTCCGGTAGCTGTCACGGTTCCGGCTAAAGCCGGAACCGCGCCAGCTACCTCCGCGGCTCATCTTCGACGTTAGGCAGAGAAATGAAACAGCCACCAAGCCCAGTTCTCCTCGCCGGCTTGGCGACCCGGGCGCTTGAGATTGTCGCACCACGAGCGTCGCTATTCCGGCGCGCTGCTTCACCGAAGAAACGCAC
>JAUVVA010000063.1 GCA_030604905.1 Verrucomicrobiota bacterium
CAGTGCCTCGACTTCGCCCGCTTCTCCAGCGACGCCCTCCTCGAGTGCTGCCTCGTCGAGCAGCGTATCCTCCGCGCCATTACACCGGACAAGCCGGTCACGACCAACTTCATGGAGTGGGTCAAGGCCCTCGACTACCGCAAGTGGGCCGAGCACCTCGACTTCACCTGCCTCGATATCTACCCCGAGCCCACCGGCAGCTCCCGCCCCCTCGCGCAAAACGCCGATATGACCCGCTCCTGGCGCCCCGACGTGCCGTGGTTCATCATGGAGCAGGTCACCACCCACGTGAACTGGCGCTCGCGCAACGCCACCAAGCGCCCCGGCCTCATGCGCCTCTGGAGCTACGCCGCCATCGCCCGCGGCGCCGACGGTATCTGCTTCTTCCAGTGGCGCCAGGCCCGCGCCGGCGCGGAAAAATTCCACGGCTCCATGCTCGGCCACGGCGACCCCGCCACCCAGCGCTGCTTCCAGGAAACAAAACAACTCGGCAACGAGCTCTCCCGCCTCGGCGAGATCGCCGGCTCGAAAATCCGCGCCGAGGCCGCAATCTACTTCGACCAGGAAAACTGGTGGGCCCTAGAGCTCCCTAGCAAGCCCAACGCCGACCTCAAATACGCCCGGGGCGTGGAGAACTTCTACACGCCCCTCCTGCGCGCCAACCTCGCGGTCGACTTCGCCTTCGCCGTCTCCGACCTCTCCCGCTACAAGGTCGTCTTCGCCCCCGCGCTCTACCTCGTCGCGCCCGGCGTCGCCGAGAAACTCGAGGCCTTCGTCGCCGCCGGCGGCCAGCTGGTGCTCACCTACTTCAGCGGCATCGTCGACGAGCACGACCGCGTGCACCTCGGCGGCTACCCCGCGCCCTTCCGCCGGCTCCTCGGCCTCGAGGTCGAGGAGTGGGCCGTGCCGCCCGACGACCGCGCCTCTTCGCTCGCGCTCACGCCCGCCGGGGCCGCGCTCGGCCTGCCTGAGCGCCTCGCCTCCTCCTTTTGGGCCGAGGCGATCCACGCCCAAGGCTGCGAGGTCCTCGCGACTTTCACCGACGGCTACCTCGCCGGCCGCCCCGCCCTCACCCGCCACGCCCACGGCGCGGGCCACGCCTGGTATCTCGGCACCGAGCTCGACGCCGCCGGCTACGCCGCGCTCGTTCGCCTCGTGACCTCCGCCGCCGGCGTCCGCGCCCCGCTCGCCACCCCCGAAGGCGTGGAGGTCACGGAGCGCCACGCCGCCGATGGCACCCGCTACACCTTCCTGCTCAATCACCAAGATGTCGCGGTCTCGCTTTCGGCCCCCTCGCTTCGCGGTCAGGATCTGATCTCGGGGGCGGAGCTCCACGGCCACGTGGAGCTGCCTGCGCTCGGGGTCGTCGTCCTGCGCCGCAGGGCGTGACCCCGCCCGCCTCGGCCGCGCCACTCGCGGGGGGGGGAGAGGCCGCGGTCGCGGCGCGGACGCAACGAATTGCGACCTCGCTCTTTTGCGCCGATCCGCGCGCGCGGCGAGACTCGGCGGTCCTCACCCCTGCCCTCTTGATGTTGCCGACCTGCCGCCGCCTTTTTTGCCTCTGCATTCCGTTGTTCCTGCTCGTCACGGCGCATCAAACGCTTGCCCAGACCTTCACCCTTGCCGGCCTCTCCGCCGACGCCGAGGTGAACCGCGCCGGCAGCGGCGACAGCGGCGGCACAGTGGCCAATGCCGGCGCCACCACCCTCCGTCTCGGCCGCCCTGCCGACGGCAACACCTTCGCCGCCGTATTTGTTTTCCAACTACCCGACCTGGGCGCGATAGCCGATCCCTTCGCCAGCGCCACCTTCTCGGCCAATCTCGTCACCAGCGCCTCCACCTTCGGCGGCTTCAACGCCGACGTCTACGGCCTTCCCGCCCGGGACGCCGCCACCGTGCTGGCCAGCGACGCCTTCGTCGGCTCGCTTGACTCCACCGACGCCACCCGCCTCGCCGACAACTGGATCAATTTCGATACCGCCACCTCGCCGGCCACCGGCACCCGCACGCTCTCCAACCCCGCCCTTGTCTCGTATCTAAATGCTCAATACGCCTCCGGCGCCGGCGCCGGTCGCCACGTCTTTATCCGCCTCTCCCCCGACGCCGCGGGCAACACCTGGAAAAACTACCAGTTCGCCTCCGCCGACCACGGCACCACCGCCAACCGCCCCACCCTCACCTACACCCTCGCCACCCCGCCCCCGCCCAACACCGCGCCGGTCCTCCCCGCCCAAGCCAACCGTCAGGTCGAGGCGCTCCAGACGCTCACCGTCACCAACACCGCCACCGACAGCGACGTCCCCGCCCAGACCCTCACCTACGAGCTCCTCCAGGCTCCAGCCGGCGCCGCCATCTCCGCCGGCGGCGTCATCACCTGGACCCCCTCCATCGCCCAGGCCAACGCGACCTACACCTTCGAGACCCGCGTCACCGACAACGGCTCCCCTCCTCTCTCCGCCACCAACTCCTTCCAGGTCACGGTCCCCGCCTACGTCCCTCCGCCCAACCAAGCGCCCGTCCTCCCGGCGCAGGCCAACCGCAACGTCTTCGTCGGCGTCACGCTCACCGTCACCAATACCGCCACCGACCCCGACCTCCCCGCGCAGACGCTCACCTACGAGCTGCTGCAGGCCCCGGCTGGCGCCGCCATCTCCGCCACGGGCGTGATCACCTGGACGCCGACCACCGCCCAGGCCGACGACACCTACACCTTTGAAACCCGCGTCACCGACAACGGCTCCCCGCCCCTCTCGGCGACGAACTCCTTCCAGGTCACCGTCGCGCCGGCCGGCGCCTACCTGCGCAGCCTCGATCTCTCCACCGCCGACCAGTTCTTCCAAAACTTCCGGATCTCGCGCATGCGCGAGGGCGGCACCTCGGCCCAAAATGGCAACACCTTCTCCTTCGACGGCGTCGCCGGCTGGGGCATCACCGAGATCTACACCTTCGACCTTAGCCCCAACGACCCGCGCACCGCGAGCCACTCCGCCCTCCCGGTCTTCGCGCCCATCACCGTCTCCTTCGACGCGCGCGTCACCACCGCCGCCTCCGGCGTGGGCGTCGAGTTCACCGACCCGCAGGACCCCGAGAGCAGCGTGCTCGCCTACTTCACCATCAACAGCGGCGCCGACAGCTTTCGTTTTTTCCGCAACGCCGACGGCGGCCACATGGGCACTCAAGTCGGCTCCACCGTGAGCGCGACCACGCAGGCCGAACCCGGCGGCTCCGCCACCTTCGTCCGCGTCACCGTCACGCTCTCCGTCTCCGGCACCACGCCCACCCTCACCCTCGCCGTTCCCGGCGCCGACGCCGTCACGCGCGAATTCTCCCCCGGCGACTTCACGTGGTCGCAGACTCTGGTGTCGCTCCGCCTCTATGACCACGGCCAGGGCTCCGGCACGCCGGTGCAGATCCGCAACATCGAGATCAACGCCGGCGGCCCGCCCACTCCCCCCTCGCCCCCGCCCGCGCCGGTCCTCGCGCCCGTGATTCCCTCCGGCGCGCCCGTCGCCGCCGGGGTCAACCTGCTCACCGTCAACCCGAGCTTCGAGGCCTCGTCGGTCAGCTTCGGCAACGGCAACCACTCCTTCACCGGCTGGACCGGCACCAACCAGCGCTTCGGCACCTTCGGCACCACCAACGCCGGCTCGCCCGGCGGCGGCATCCGCGCCTTCCGCATCGAGTGGGGCGGCAGCCTGCAAACCGCCACCGACGCCCGCGCCGCCGTCACGCCCCACCACCTCTACGAACTCACCTGGGCCGTCCGCACCACCCAGGTGAACTGGCCGGAGTATCGCCCCGGCTCGACCACCCGCCTCGACTTCTTCGACGCCAACGGCGTCCTCCTGAAATCCTACTGGGGCCCCGACTGGCGCCCGCAGGTGCCGGGCTTCCAAACCACGCCTTGGGAAACCTACACCATCCGCGGCCTCGCGCCCGAAGGCGCCGTGCGCGCCGGCGTGCGCTTCCTCGCCGAGCAAGGCCAGTTCGTTGGCGGCGTCGGCTCCCGCGAGGATAACCGCGCGGTCGAGGTCGACAACTTCCGCCTCCTCCGTCTCGAGCCCCAGCTCGACCGCCTCGCGGTGCGCCGCGCGCCCCGCCTCCTCCAACCCGGCGCCACCGCCGAGCTCCGCATCCACCACGCCGCCCTCGCGACGCGCTCCCTGCTCGTCGAACTGCTCGACGCTTCCGGCCAGGTTGTCACCACCGGCGGTTACAATGTCCCCGCCGGCCGCCGCCTCAACACCGTCCACGTGCCCCTCCCCGGCGCCCTGCCCGACGGCGACTACGCCTGGCGCATCCGCCTCCTCCCCCTCGGCGGCGGCGCCGCGGTCGCCACCCGCTGGCTTACCGACGCCTTTGCCAGCTCCGCCGTCTCCCTGAGCAGCGCCACCAACAGCCAGGACTTCGACGCCGACCATCCGAACCTCGTCTTCATGGGCCGCATCGAAGACACGAACCCGAAGCGCCGCTGGCTGCACTGGAACGGCAGCGAGGTGCGCGTGCGCTTCTCCGGCACCTCCCTCAGCCTCCGCGGCTCCGCCGGCTCGCAGCCCGCGGACGTGGTCGTCGTCCTCAACGAGGACCACCCGTCCGCCCACACCGTCCGCCTCTCCGGCTTTAACGAATCCGGCAGCAACACCTACACGCTGGTCAGCGGCCTGCCCGACGGCGTCTACACCGCGCGCATCTTCAAGAACGACGAGAGCGACCGCCAGGTCCGCGTGGACGGCTTCCGCGTCGACGCCGGCCGCGGCCTCCTCCGCGCCGAGCCGCTCTCCGCTCGCCGGCTCGAGGTCTACGGCGACTCCGTCACCATCGGCGGCAACGCCCGCAGCAACTACTTCGGCTACGCCCATCGCCTCGGCCGCGAGCTCGACCTCAACCTCCACGTCATCGCCAAGGGCGGCACCGGCCTCTCCACCAGCTTCTCCAGCCAGGATCTGCTCGGCAACTACTGGGACCGTCTCAGCTTTCCGAATACGTTCAACGCTTCCACCGGCCTGCCCTGGGACTTCTCCCGCTTCACGCCCCACGGCGTCGTGATCGCCGCCGGTCACAACGACCAGTTCAACCGCACCGAGAGCAGTCCGTCTTTCGCCGGCAAATACGCCGAGTTCCACGCCAAGCTGCGCGCGCAATACGGCGCCGCCCTTCCCCTCATCGCCACCAACACCATCATCAGCAACCCGATCTCGCACTTCGAGCCCGCCCTGCTCCCGCTCGCCAACGCCGACCCCAGGCTGCGCTGGGTGCATCAACTCGCCGCCTCCGCTCCGATCGGCAACCATCCCGACACTCCCGGCCACGGCTCCATGGTCGTCGGCAACGCCACGCGCTATGCCCTCGCCGACGTGGTCGAGGAGCAACTCGGCTGGGGCCTCGACGCCCCGCTCGAGGGCTACGAGAGCTGGGCCCTCGCCCACTTCAGCGCCGCCGAGCGCGCCGCCGGCCTGCACGCCCCCGAGGCCGCCCCGCGCGGCGACGGCGTGCCCAACCTCCTTCGCCACGCGCTCGGCGCCACGCCCGCGCAAGCGGTCTCGCTTCCCCAGCCCGCCCTCGACGCCCAGGGCCGCATGCAACTCAGCTTCCCGCGCCCCGCCGCGGACCTCACCTACGTCGTCGAGACAAGCAACGATCTCCGCACCTGGAGTCCCGCCGCCACCTTTGCCGGCGGCGGCGCGCCCGTGGAGTGGGTGGACGCCGCGCACGCTGCCCCTCGCCGTTTCGTCCGCCTGCGCGTTCTCGCCCAGTAAGGGCCGTGCGCCGGCTCACGTCCCGGCGCTCGCAAACGCGGCGCTCGCCGCCTCCGCCGCCTACGCATTTTCCCCTCGCCCCCCCGCAACGACTTGCGCGCCGCCGCTATTCTGCGCCCGCCCCTTTTGCGCTCTCCCTCATCGGGGAAAACCCCCTGTCCGTCCCCGAAAACTCGATCCTACCGCCCTCGCGCCATGAAAAGCCCCGTCCGCCCCGCTAACACCCGCTCCGCGTTCAGTTCGCGTGCGTCTCGCATCGCTGTCGCGTCCTTGCTCGCATCGATTGGTTCACTGCCTCACCTGCAAGCCCAGACCAACTTTTTCTGGGACGCCGATGGCAACTCGTCGCCGTTCGTCGGCGGCACCGGCGCCTGGAACAGCTCCGATTCCCTCTGGCGTAGCGGTTCCTTGACTGGGACCCTCGGCACCTGGACCAGCGCCACCAACAACAGTGCCTTCCTTGTCGGGACTCCGGGCGTCGTGACGCTCGGCGGTAACCTCACGCTCAACCAGCTCCACCTCCTCTCCAGCGGCTACACCGTAGCCCAAGGCGCCGGCACCACGATTACGCTCGGCGGCGCCAGCGGCACGACCGGCATCAACAGCATCGGCTCCAACACCGTCGGCGCCGTGCTCGCCGGCTCCAGCGGTCTGACCAAGCTCGGCTCCGGCACGGTCACTCTCACCGGCGCCAACACCTTCACCGGCGGCATCAACGTTCGCTCCGGCGGGCTTACCGTCGACATGTCGCAGGGCGGCTCAGTCGCCAATCAGGCGCTCACGCTCGGCAACAACAACGACGCCGGCGGCACCTTCACCCTTCGCGGCGCGAGCTCGGGCACCAGCGCCCTCACCCTCGGCACCCTCACCTTCGGCGGCGACTACGGCAGCAAGGTCATCGTCGACCGCAACGGCGGCACTGGAACCACCCTGACCATTGGCAACATTGTTCGCGGCGTCGGCTCCCAGATCCTCTTTGATCTCTCAAGCGGAGGCACCGTGCAGACCGCCGGCCAGTGGAATGGAACCACCCAAACCGCCAACGCATTTGTCAGCGCCTACTTTGGCGTGCGCACCGGCGCCACCCAAGGCGACCTCGCGGTTTTCGACGCCCAAGGCCGCATCACCCGCCTCAACGCCAGCACCGCCCTGCCCACCTCGGGCGGCAGCACCACCGGCGACTATCTGGTGAGCGGCAACACCACCCTCAGCGGCGCAACCTCCGCCCGCTCGATCCGCTTCAACAACAACTCGGGCACCCCGCTCACGCTCAACGTCGGTGCCGGCAACCTCTCCAGCACCAGCTCAAACCTCACCTTCATCACCGAAGGCACGGGAGACGTGGTCATCAGCGGAAACGCCAGCACCACCCGCCTCAACACCACCAGCGGCCAGCAGACCAACTTCTGGACCTTTGGCAGCGGCACCACCACGGTGAACCTCGACCTCACCAACAACAGCCAGACCATCAAGATGGGCAGCGGTCTTCTGGTGGTCACGGCCATCCAAAGCTCCAGCCAGGGATCCGCCTACCGGATCATGGATGGCGTCCTGCGGCAGACTTCCACCCAGCACTCCATCTCCACCAAGGTGAACAGCGGCGGCGTCTTCGAAGTCGGCAACAAGTTCGTTGCCGGCGAATTCGACTACTCGCCGACCAACTTCGTTTTCGGCGCAACCAACAACGGCGGCACGGCCGGCGCCGGGGGTGGCGATGGCGGTCTCAGCGCTTGGGTCTCGGGCGCCAACGGCATCACTCCGGCCACGCGGGTTGTGGCGCTCTCCAACAACCAGACCGCAGGCGGCATCGGCGGCTCGCTCACGTGGGGAGGCTCGGGCAACTCTTTCGTTGGCAACGGTGCCGCGCTCATCCTCGGTTCGGCCTTCTCCAACGCGACGCTGCGCCTCGTCAACCCGATCAACCTCAACAACGACACCCGCGAGATCCGCGTGAACAACGGCGTCTTCAGCGGCGACGTCGATGGCGAGCTGAGCGGCGTCATCTCCAGCACCACCGCCGCCAGCGGCGCGATCCTCAAGACCGGCACCGGCACCCTCGCCCTCACCGGCGCCAACACCTTCACCGGCGGCCTTTTCATCGCCGAAGGCCAGGTCAACATCGGCAACGGCGGCAACGCCGGCTCCATCGCCACCAACGTCACGAACAACGGCGTGCTCGGCTTCAACCGCAGCGACGCCCTCACCTACGCCGGCGTGATCAGCGGCAGTGGCTCGGTCCGCCAGCTCGGCACCGGCGTCACCACCCTGACCGGCGCCCACACCTACACCGGCGGCACGACGGTCTCCTCCGGCGGTCTCCTCGTGAACGGCACCCTCGCCTCCGGCGTCACCGTGTCCGGCGGCACCCTGGGCGGCTCCGGCACCATCCACGGTGCCACCCTCATCCAGAGCGGAGGCATCCTCGCCCCCGGCAACTCCCCCGGCACCCTCACCTTCGGCAACGGCCTCACCCTCGCCGGCACCTATCTCTGGGAGCTCGGTGGCCTCAGCACCGAGGGCGTCGGCACGAACTTCGACCAGATCCGTGTCACCGGCGGCGCCGTCGATCTCACGGGCGCCTCGCTCAGCCTCAGCCTCGGAGACTTCGCCCCCTCCGCCGACGCCTTCTGGACCAGCAACCGTTCCTGGGCGATTCTCGATGCGACTGGCGCCAGCTCCGTCGCCGGCACCTTCGCCATCACCAACGACCAGTCCGTCTGGAGCGAGTGGGGCTCCTTCAGCACCGTCACGACCAGCACCGGCGTGGACCTCCAGTGGTCCGCCATCCCCGAGCCCTCCGCCTTCGCCGGCCTGGCCGGCCTCGGCGCGCTCGGCTTCGCCGCCCTCCGCCGCCGTCGTCGCTGAGACCTATCGCGGTCCTCATCCCTTCCAGCCCGCCGCGCTTCCGCCGGCGGGCTTTTTCACGCTCGCCTGCGCCACCCTCTCCGCAACCACTTGCGCGCCGCGGCGGCTGCCTCTCCCGCTGCCCGGCGATTGGCTCGCCTCATGCCCCCCGCTGCTCCCGCTTCGCCCGCCTCCCGCGCCCTCCCCTTTGCCGACTCCTCGGGAAGCGGCGCCTGGATCGATCTCTCCTCGCCCCTCGAGACCCGCTTCGTCCCCGGCGCCTTCACCCCCTCCGACTGGCTCACCGCGGATTTCTACAACCCGCACCCGGTCCTCCTGCAGCTCAAGCTGAGCTTCCTCCCTTCCGCCGACTCCGCGCGCGTCGGCGAGATCATCTTCGGCCTCTACCCGCGAGTCCGCGCCCGCCTCCGTATCCCCGCCTCCGCCCTCGCGCAGGGCGCCTGGCTGCTCCCGCGCGAGGGCGCCCTCCTCAAGCCGATGTGCGGCGGCGACGTCATCCGCCCCGAGGAGCTCACCCTCCTCCGCCTCGGCCTCCTCGCCGGCCCCGGCGACGACTCCTCGCTTTGGGCGACTCCTTTCACGATCTCGCCCACCGAGCCCCCGCTCCTCGATCGCGCCGAAGCCGCCCACCCCGTGCTCCTCGACGCCCTCGGTCAAAACGCCACCGGCGACTGGCCCGGTCGCACCGCGGACGAGACCACGCTCATCGCCCGCCTCCGCGCGGACCTCGCCCGCGCCGACTCCGCCGCCTACCCCGAGCACTGGACGCGCTGGGGCGGCTCCGCCTCGCTCCGCTTCCCCGCCACCGGCTGGTTCCGCACCCACCACGACGGACGCCGCTGGTGGCTCGTCGACCCCGAGGGCGGCGCCTTCTGGTCGACCGGCCCCTGCTGCGCCTCTCCCCTCGTCGAGGCCGCGACCGGCGGCCTCGAGCACCTCCTCGCTTGGGCTCCGCCCGCCAAGGATCCCGCCTGGGCCGAGGCCCGCCTCCACCGCGCCTCCGGCACCTTCCGCGGCCCCGGCATCAACCACCTCGCCGCCAACCTCCTCCGCGCCTTCGGCCCCGCCGACTGGCGCGCCGCGTGGCGCCGACTCGCCGCCGCCGCCCTCCGCCGCCAGCGCTTCAATACCATCGCCAACTGGTCCGACCTCGAGCTCGGCCGCGAATCCCGCATCCCCTACACCCGGCCGCTGCGCGACCTCTCCTCGCTCACCGTCCCGAAGCTCTTCCGCGACTTCCCCGACGTCCACCACCCCGGCTTCCCCGCCGCCTGCGCCGTATGGGCGGAGCAACTACAGACCACCCGCGACGATCCCGCCTTTCTCGGCTACTTCATCTGCAACGAGCCCACTTGGGCGATTTCCAAAAACTGCCCCGCCGCCGGCATGCTGGTCAACGCCGCCCCCGGCGCCCCCGGCCGCCGCGCCTTCACCGAGTGGCTGCGCGCCCGGCACGCCACCGACGCCGCCCTCGCCGCCGCCTGGGGCGAGCCCTCCGCCAGCTTCGCCCGCGTGGCCGAGGGCGACTGGTCCACGCCTCCCGCTTCGCCGGCCTTCGTCGCCGACGCCGAGCTGTTCTCCGGCCTCATGGCCGCCCGCCTCTTCGATATCCTTGGCGCCGCCTGCCGTGCGGTCGATCCCCACCACCTCAACCTCGGCGCGCGCTTCGCCCACCTGCCCGCCTCGTGGATGCGGGATGCCTTCGGGTCCTTCGACGTCTTCAGCTTCAACTCCTACAGCAAGCGCCCCCGCGCCGCCGCGGCCGAGATTTCCGCGCTTCTTCAAAAACCCGTCCTGATCGGCGAGTGGCACTTTGGCGCCACCGACGCCGGCCACCCCGCCGCCGCGCTCGAGACCGTGGCCACCCAGGCGGACCGCGGCCTCGCCTACCGGCGCTACCTCGAGGCCCACGCCGCCGAGCCCTGGTGCGTGGGCGCGCACTGGTTCACGCTCTACGACCAAAGCGCGCTCGGCCGCTTCGACGGCGAGCCCTACAACTGTGGCTTCTACGATGTCTGCCACCGCGAGCACGCCGAGCTCGGCGCCGCCGCCCGCGCCAGCCACGAGCGCCTCTACGCCGTCGCCGCCGGCGAGGAGCGCCCCGCCGAGCTCCCGCCCGCCCGCCACCTGCCCCGCCTTAGCCTCTGAACCTGTGGGCGTGCAGCCACGAGTGGCCGCTCGGCCACTCTACCCGCGCGGCGCGCCCGGTGCCCTGAACGCGAGACACACCCTAAGAAAACTTCAGCCTCGCTTAACGTCGCATCGTCTGGCGGGCGCCCGCACCCTGAGTATAGGTCGGGCCAATGCGAATCCTTGTCATCGAGGACGATGCCGACACCGGTCAGGCCCTCCGCACCGGCCTCGAGGCCGAGGGCTACTCCGTGCGCTGGGCGCGGACCGGTGAGGAAGGTTTTTTCGAATGGCACGCCGAGCGCCCCGATCTCGTCGTGCTCGACCGCATGCTGCCGGGGCGCGACGGCCTCGAGATCCTCGCCGCCATCCGCCGCTCCGCCCAGCCCTCCCCCGTGCTCATGCTCACCGCGCGAGACTCCGTGCAGGACCGCGTGAGCGGCCTGGAGGCCGGCGCCGACGATTATCTCGTGAAACCCTTCGCGTTTCCGGAGCTGCTCGCGCGGGTGCGCACGCTCCTCCGCCGCAGCCACGAGGCCCAGGGCGCCCTCCGTCGCCGCGTGGGCGATCTCGAGCTCGACTACGGCACGCGCCGCGCCTTTCGCGCGGGCGAGGAGCTGGGCCTCACCCCCCGCGAGTTTGATCTGCTCGGCTACCTGGCGCTCCACGCCGGGCGCATCGTCACGCGCGAGATGCTCGCGGCCGACGTCTGGCGCGAGACCAACCGCGCCACCCCCCTCGACAACGTGATCGACGTCCACATGGCCAACCTGCGTCGCAAGGTCGACCAAGGCCGCCCCACCCGGCTCCTGCACACCTTGCGCGGGCTCGGCTTCACGCTGAAGGAAGACGGCCGGGAGGACGCTCCGTGAAACCCGGGCTCAGGCCGCCGACGGGCTGGGCCGCGCGTCTCGCGCTGCTCGCGGCCGCCCTCGCGGGCCCCTGCGCCGCGGGCGCCTTCCTGCTCGGCACGGCCTGGACCTCCGAGGCCACCGCGGGCCTGCCCGCGGCGTTTTTCGTCGCCATCGCCGCCGCGTTGATCGTCGGCCTCGGCACCTGGGCTCTCGCCTTGGCCTACCTGCGACGCGCCGCCGAGCTGGCGCGACTCGCCGAGCGGCGCAGCGCGGAGGGCGGCGGCGCCCGGCTGCCCGAGGTCGGGGCCGGCGCCGAGCTCGACCGCCTGGCCCGGGCCTACAATTCCCTCGCCGCCCGGCTCGAGGCCACGCTCGGCGAGACCCAGCGCTTCACCAGCGACGCCTCCCACGAGCTGCGCACTCCGCTCACCGCCCTGCGTAGCGCCGGCGAGGTCGCCCTGTCCGGCGATGACGACCCGGCCCGGTTGCGCGGCGCGCTCGGCGGCATGCTCGAGGCCGCCTCGCGGATGAACCGTCTGATCGATCAGCTCCTGCTCCTCGCCCGCAGCGATGCCGACGTGGTGCCGGCGCAAATCGGCGAGATCGACCTGCGCGCGGCGCTCGAGGAGGTGCGCGGCGCGCTGGACGTCCTCGCGGACAACGGCGGCGTGAAACTCGTCGTGCAGGCGCCGGAAGGGCTGGGCGCCCGCGCCGACGGCGAGTGGTTGCGCGTGGCCCTGATGAACCTCGCGCAAAACGCCATCCGGCACAGCCCGCCCGGCACCGTCGTCACCCTCTCCGCCCTGCCGCGCGGCTATGACCGGCTGATCGAGGTGGCGGACCAGGGCCCGGGCATCGCGCCGGAGCATCACGAGCGCATTTTCGAGCGCTTTTACCGGGTCGACAAAGCCCGCGCCCGCGCCGAGGGCGGAGTCGGCCTCGGGCTGGCGATCTCGAAGTGGGCGGTCGAGCGCTTCGGCGGCCGCATCGGCCTGCGGAGCGAGCCGGGCCGCGGCGCCACCTTCTGGATCCGCGTGCCCGGCCCCGCCGAGCCCGAGGCCCCCGCAGGCTCGGCGGGCGCGGGCGCCCGCATCCGGCCCGAGGAGCTGGAGCTGCGCGAGGCGGTGGCACGGCCGCTCGCCGAGGTCTGCGCGCGGCTCGGCACCGATGGCCGGGGACTCGGCTGGCGCGAGGCGCGGCTGCGCCTCGGCGAGCTGGGGCCGAATCGCGTGACGGTGAGCGCCGCGCCCTCGATCCCGCGCCTCGTCGTCAACGCCGCCGCCACGCCCTTCAACGGCATCCTCGGCATCCTCGCGGCCGTCTCGCTCGTCACCGGCGATCACGCCGCGACCGTGGTCATGGCGCTGATCTTCACCGTGGGCACCGGTCTGCGCGCCCGGCAGGAGCGGCGCTCCTGGAGCCGCGCCTCCCGCGCCGCGGGCGACGAGCGGGCGCCGGTGGCCGTGCTGCGGCGCGGCGAGGGCGCGCCGTCCGCGGCCGAGGCGCATCCCACCGAGCGCGAGTTCACGCTGATCGATCCGGCCGATCTCGTGCCCGGCGACCTCGTGCGCCTCTCGGCCGGCGAACGCGCGCCGGCCGATCTGCGCGTGCTGGAGGCGCGACATTTCTTCGTCACGCAGTCCGCCCTCACCGGCGAGGCCATGCCGGTGCAGAAACACGCCGCGACCGCGACCGACGGGCGCGCGGGCGGCTTGTTCGAATGGCCCAATCTCGTGCCGGCGGGCGCCACGGTGGTGGCCGGCGAGGCGCGCGCGCTGGTGGTGGCGACGGGCGCGCGCGCCTTCTCCGGGGCGCTGGCCGAGAGCCTCGGCGGCCCGCGCGGCGCGACCGCCTTCGACCACGGGGTGAACCGCGTGAGCTGGCTCCTGCTGCGCTTCATGGCGGTGATGTTGCCCGTGGCCTTCCTGCTCAACGGCCTGCTGCGCGGCGAGTGGGGCGGCACCTTCTTCTTCGCGCTCGCGGTGGCGGTGGGTCTGGTGCCCGAGCTGCTCCCGCTCGTGGTCAACGCCAACCTCGCGCGCGGAGCGGCGGCCCTCGCGCGTCGGCGCGCCCCGGCCAAGCGCATCGCCGCGCTGCACGACCTCGGGGCCATGGACCTGCTCTGCACCGACAAGACGGGCACGCTCACGCGCGACGAGGTGGCGGTGCTGCGCAGCCTCGACGGCGACGGCGCGGAGAGCGCGCACGTGCTCGGGCTCGCCTACCTGAACGCCGTTTTCCATGGCGGCATCCGCAACCTGCCCGACCGCGCGCTCGTGGCCGCGGCGCGCGACTCCGCGCTGCGCGGCACCGCCCGCCATTTCACCAAGGTGGAGGAGCTGCCCTTCGATCCGTGGCGGCGCCGCGCCACCGTCCTGCTGCGCGGCCCGGAGCGCGGGCTCGTGGCGATCTGCAAGGGCGCGCCGGCCGAGGTGCTCGCCTGCTGCGAGGGGCTGGACCGGCGAGGCCTCGTGGAGCCCCTCGACGACGCCACGCGGGCGCGCCTGCTCGAGCAGGCCGGCCGCCTCGAGGACGAGGGCCTGCGCGTGCTCGCCGTCGCCTCGCGCGCCGTGCCCGGGGACGGGGAGCGGGCGGCGGAGCTCGAGCGCGGCCTGGCCTTCGCCGGCCTGGTTGCCTTTCGCGATCCGCCCAAGGCCGGCGCGGCCGAGACCCTGGCCCGGCTGCGCGGGCTCGGCGTGGAGGTGAAGATCCTCACCGGCGATTCCCCGCGCGCGGCCCGCGCCCTCGTGGCGGAACTCGGACTGCCGGCCGGCGACGCGGTGCTCGATGGCGCCGAGGCGGACCAGCTCGACGACGCGGCGTTGGCGGAGCGCGCGCAGGCGAGCACCATCTGCGCGCGCCTCACGCCCGCCCAGAAAGCGCGCGTGGTGCGCGTGCTGCGGGCGCGGGGGCGGGTGACGGGGTTTCTCGGCGATGGCGTCAACGACGTGCCGGCCCTGCGCGCGGCCGACGTCGGACTGGCCTCGGCGGAGGCGGCCGAGGTGGCGCGTGAGGCCGCCGATGTCGTGCTCCTGGAAAAGGACCTCGCGCTGGTGCCGGAGGCGGTCGAGGAGGGACGCCGCACCCACGGCAACATCGCCAAGTATCTCAAGGCGGTCGCGAGCTCCAATTTCGGCAACGCGCTCTCGGTGCTCGGCTCGGTGGCCTTCCTGCCCTTCCTCCCGATGCTGCCCCTCCAGTTGCTCGTGCAAAACCTGCTCTACGGCGCGACGCAGCTCGCGATCCCCTGGGACCGGGTCGACCGCGAGTATCTCGCGCGGCCGCGGCCCTGGGACGTGCGGGGCGTGGGCCGTTTCATGCTCGTGCTCGGCCCGCTGAGCACGGTCTTCGACCTGGCGATCTTCGCGCTGCTCTGGTGGGCGCTCGGCGTGGCGAGCGGCGCGGGCGGCGGCGCGCCGGTTTTCCAGGGTGGCTGGTTCGTCTTCGGCCTGCTGTCGCAGACCCTCGCCCTCCACGTCATCCGCACGAGCGAGACCCCGTTCTGGCGGCGCCCGGCCTCGGCGGCGGTCCTCGCCACCACCGCGCTGGCGACGGCCATCGGCGCGGCCTTGCCCTTCTCGCCTTGGGCGGGCGCGCTCGGCTTGGAAGCGCCGCCGCCGGTGTTCTGGGCCGGACTGCCCCTCGTGTTGATCGCCTACGCCGCGGCGATCGAGGCGGTGAAGCGGCTCTACCGCCGTCGCACCGGCGAGTGGATCTAGCCCGCCGTAGCCGCCCAAACATGAATGAAGATTAAGGCGGTGTTCAGTGACGGTTTCGGCGATTTTGCGCTACAGTCGGAGCATGACTTCCCTGCGGCTCCCGCTCCGAAAACTCATCGCGCTCCTCGGTCTGGTTTGGCTGGCGACGGCGTCGACCCGCGCGGCGCAGCCCCTGACCGTGGATGACGCCGACGTGGTGGCGCCGGGGGATCTGGAGTTCACGGTCGGGCATTTCCGCGGGGTGTCCGCGGGGTCCGGCGCGAGCGAGGGGTTTCTCGATCTGGTCTTTGGCGTGCTGCCGGCGGTGGAGCTCGGTTGGAGCGCGGAGCTGGATCGTTGGCAGCGCGGCGATCACGCTCTCGCGCTCAAGGCCGTGAGCCATCCCGGCGTCGAAACCGGCGGTTCGGCGGGCCTCCTCGTGGAGCACAGGTGGCCGCGCGAATCCGCGAGGGAGCTGGGCGTGGCGGCGCTGTTCACCTGGCACACGCCCCGGGCCGCGCTCGACACCAACCTCGGTCTCTCCTGGCCGATGGACGGCGCGCGGACCGGCAGCACCGCCTGGTCCGCCGGGCAGGCCGCACGCCTCGGCCACGAGAGCGGCTGGGGCGCGCTCGGCGAAGTGCGCGTCGGCGGCGGACTGGGCTCGGGCACGCTCGACGAGGCCGGCTTTCGCCTGGCGGCCACCCGGCAGGTCGGCCCCGCCTTGCTCGCGCTCGGGCTCGACCGGGAGCTGCGCGGCCCGAGCGAGACGACGGTTTTCCTGAGCAGCACCTTCTACCTGTCCGCCAAACCCTGAGGCCCGATCCCGCCATGACCTCCCAGAATCTCCTCCAAGACATCGAGCGCCGGGCGCAGCTCAAGCAGTGGGCCCAGATCAAGGAGCGCGCCACGCAACTGCAGCCGGCCGACGTCGCGGACATCTTCGCCCGCCTCGACGCCCCTTCGCGGGTCCTGTTTTTCCGCAGCCTGCCGCGGCAGCTCGCGGCCGACACCTTCTCCTTCCTGCCGGAGGAGGAGCAGGCCGCCCTGCTCGTGCAGATGAACGAGCAGGAGACGCGCAACCTGCTCTCCGACCTGAGCGTCGACGACCGCACCGAGCTCTTCGAGGAGCTGCCCGCGGCCGCGACGCAGAAACTGCTCAACCAGCTCCCGGCCGAGGACCGCAAGGAGGCCCTCATGCTCCTTGGCTACCCCGAGGGCAGCGTCGCCCGTCTGATGACGCCCGACTTCGCCTCGGTGCATCCCGACATGAGCGTCGGCGAGGCGCTCGAGGCCGTGCGGCGCCAGGCGCCCGATTCGGAAACGATCAACATGGTCTACGTGGTCGACGCGGGCGGACGCCTCGTCGACGAGATCCGCCTGCGCCGCCTGATCCTCACCGCCCCGGACCGGCCGCTGGCCGAGTTGCTCGACGGCAGTTTCCGCGCGCTCAAGGCCTTCGATCCCGAGGACGAGGCGGTGTCCTTGATGAAACGAACCGGTCTCTTCGCGCTGCCCGTCACCGACGCCGAGGGCGTGCTGCTCGGCGTGGTGACGGCCGACGACGTGCTGGACGTGGCGGTCGAGGGCGCCACCGAGGACATCCACAAGGGCGGCGCCATCAAGCCGCTCGACATGGGCTACCTCCAGGCCCCGCTCAAGCTGCTCTACACCCGCCGCATCTCGTGGCTGGTGATCCTGGTGTTCATGAACATCTTCTCGGGCGCGGGCATCGCGCACTTCGAGGAGTTGATCGAATCGGTGGTCGCGCTGGTGTTTTTCCTGCCGCTCCTGATCGACAGCGGCGGCAACTCCGGCTCGCAGGCCGCCACGCTCGTTATCCGCGCCATGGCGCTGGGCGAAGTGACGCTGCGCGACTACCTGCGGGTGATGTGGCGCGAGATGCGCGTCGGCATCGCGCTCGGCCTGAGCATGGCCGCCGCGGTCTTCTTCGTGGCGCTGTGGCGCTCGGGCCCGGAGGTGGCGCAGGTGGTCGCGATCTCGATGGTTTGCATCGTCGTCCTTGGCAGCTTGGTCGGCATGTCCCTGCCCTTCATCCTGCGCAAGTTCGGCCAGGACCCCGCGTCCGCCAGCGCGCCGCTGGTCACCTCGGTGGCCGACATTCTCGGCGTGTTGATCTACCTCGGCATCGCCTCAGCCCTGCTCGGCCCGATCGCGACCGGGGAGTGACAATTTGCCGAATACGCCGCGTCCGACTCGACCTCGGGAAAATTTTGATTTCACGCCGCCCATTATGCACCACCGCCTGCGCCACCTCCTCCTCGGGCTCTCGGCCCTGTTTGTCCTCCTCGGCTCGCTCCGCGCCGACACACCCGCGATCCCCGCGTCCGCCGCGGACCCGAAGCCGCTTCACGTCGTGGCCTGGAACATCGAATGGTTTCCCGGCCTGCGGCTCGACCCGACTCCCGAGGCGGCGGCGGCGCACATGCGCCAGGTGCGGCGCGAGCTGCGTCGGATCGACCCCGATGTATTCATCGGCACCG
Organism: Verrucomicrobiota bacterium; assembly: GCA_030604905.1. Classification (GTDB taxonomy): domain Bacteria; phylum Verrucomicrobiota; class Verrucomicrobiia; order Opitutales; family Opitutaceae; genus IMCC26134_A. Next base: position 17,808 of record JAUVVA010000063.1, read on the forward strand.
AGATGCGCGACTGGCAATCCTTCGCCGACGCGGTGACGGCGGTGCCGCGCCTGCGCCCCGTGGTGGTCTCCTCGTTCCGCAGTCTCTACTCGCCCGGCCTCTGGCCGCAGCAGATCGGCATCGCCGCGAAGCCGCCGGTCGTGGCATCCTGGGCCGAGCGCTGGCGCGAACACTTCGCCACCAACCCGCGCGGCTTCAGCCTGGCCGTGATCCGCGCGCCCGGCGACGAGCAGGGTGTGATCCTCGTCTACGGCGTGCACCTGAAGAGCAATCGCGCGCGCAACGAGCAGGAGACGCGCACCAACGAGCTGATGCGCGAGGACTCCATCGCCCAGCTCCTCAACCACGTGGCGGAGATGAAGCGCTTCACCTTCCGCGACCGCGTGCGCGGCGTGATCGTCGGCGGGGATTTCAACACCAACCACGACGGCCAATTCGGCGACCGCACGCTCGCCATGTTGGAGGAGGCCGGCTTCCACAACACCTTCGCCGGCGTCCCGCGCGAGGAGCGCCTCACCTGGCGCGGAAGCGATCGCTTCGAGCCCACCACCTTCGACTACATCTTCACCCGCGGCTTCCACCCGGCGCAGGCGCGCATGATCGAAGTGGAGGCGGGCGTGAGCGACCACTGGCCCGTCGCCGTCGAACTGCGGCTCAAGTGAGGGCGCCCCGGGACCCGCGACCGATCTCGCAACGCATTGCACTTGGACGGGGTTCACCCAGACCCCGCGCTGCGGCCAGTCTCCCCCGGTCCCATGTCCCTTCCCCGCCTCGCCTTTCCGGGCCGCGCCGACGCCCTCTGGTCCTACAGCGCTCCCGGCCTCGCCCGCTCGGTTACGTTGGCCGCGCCCGTCTTTCGGATCGACGGTCAGGATGTTCCCCTCGCCGCCGCCGGCCTCGGCTCCGGCGAGAGCGCGGCGCCGCTCCACCTGCCCCACGGCGTCGTCGAGCGACGCTGGACCGCGCCGGTCGACGGCCGCCCCGAGCTTCGCCTCACCCTCGTCGCCCGCCTCGCCCCGGACAACCCGGTCGTCCGCTTCCGCTACATCCTCGAGGCCGCGAGCCCCGTGCGTCTGACCAACGACGAAGCCGGCCGCAACGCCCTCGGCTACCTCGGACTCTCCCTCGCCTCCCTGCCCTGCGCCACCGAGGTCCGCCTCTCCAGCTACCTCAAATCCGTCCACAGTTTCATGCCGGAGGAGGCGCCTCTCCCGCCGGCCCATTTCGACGCCGGCCTCTCCGTCATGGGCCCGTTGCTGATCGCGAGCGACTGCCGCCACTCCCTCGTCGTCGCCTACGAGCATGGTTCCCAATCCACCAATCGCTTCCTCGAATTTCGCCTCGCGCCGGATCGCTCCGTGACCCTCGCCGCCGTGAAGGGCAATCACGCCCACGGCCGCCTCGTCGGACCCGAGGCCCCCTTCGAGACCCTGTGGTTCCAGCTCGGCATGATCGCGGGCGACGAATCCGCCCTCGCCGCCGTCTACCGCGACTTCGTGCTCCGGCGCCTCTCGCCCAACAGCGAATCGCGCCGCCCCTACGTCTTCTACAACACCTGGAACCACCAGGAACGCCTCAAGCACTGGCACAAGCGCCCCTACCTCGCCGAGATGACCCAGGAGCGCATGCTGGCCGAGATCGACGTCGCCGGCCGCATGGGCGTGGAGGTCTTCGTCATCGACACCGGTTGGTATTCAAAAACCGGTGACTGGCGCGTCGACCTTTCCCGTTTCCCCGACGGTCTCAAGGCCGTGCGCGAGGCCCTCGCCGCCCGCGGCATGAAGCTCGGCCTCTGGTTCAACCCCACCATCGCCGCCCTCACCAGCGAGATGCACGCCAAGCACCGCGACTGCATCCAGGAGTGGCGCGGGGAGAAGCACGCGCCCTACGCCCACTGGGAGAGCGAGCCCTCCCAGGGCCTCTGCGTCGTCAGTCGCTACGCCGACGCCTACGCCGACGAGCTGATCCGCCTCGTGCGCGAACTCGGCGTCACCTACTTCAAATGGGATGCCATCGGCCAGGAGGGCCCCCACTCCTGCGACGCCCCCGGCCACGACCACGGCGGCCCCGAGCACTCGCCGGAGGAGCGCAACGCCTGCTACGGCTTCGAACAAGTCCGAGCCCTCGCGCGAATCGTGGACCGCGTCTGCGCCGCCTGCCCGGAGGCCATCTTCGACTTCGATATCACAGAACCCGGCCGCTCCGTCGGCCTCGCCTTCCTCGCCGCCGGAAAATACTTTTTGGTCAACAACGGCCCCTACCACTGGGAATACGACCTGCCCGGCACCACCGACGGCAACGCCAACCTCTTCTTTTTCCCCGGCCCCGCCCGCGCCTGGATCTGCCGCGCGCCGCTGGCCTACGACAAGTGGATCCCCTCCGTCCTCTTCCTCACGCATTACCTGCCCGACGCGCCCGAGGACTCGCAGCTCATCAACGCCGTCTCGCTCATGCTCGGCCAGAACGGCGTCTGGGGCGATCTGCTCTCGCTCGACGCCGAGGCGGTCGCCCGCTGGCGCCGCCTGCTCGACCACTACAAACAGGTGCGCGATTCGGTGACCCTCGCCTCGCCGGTCCGCTCCGGCTACGTCGGCGGCGACCCGGAGGTGCACGAAAAAATCGGCCCCGACGGCCGCGGCCTCGTGGCCCTCTTCGCCACCTCGGCCGGCGCCTACGACTACCTTACCCGGGCGGTCGCCCCGGCGCCCGCGCTCGCCGGCACACCGGGCGTCGAGGTCGTGCGCCACCTGCCCGACGGCCGCGTTCACTTGCGCGCCACGTTTGGCGCCCCCGGCGCCCGCGTCGTCTTCTTCGGCGCCCGACTCTAGTCCCTGGCCGCGACCTCGCCGGCGAGCCCCATCACCGGCGATTTCGGCAGGCCTTGGCTCCGACTCCCCGCCGCCGATCGTCGCTTGCGACGGCCGAGCCGCGTTTCGCCTCCCACCCGCCAGATTGTAACCACCCGTGGTTACAAAACACGTCGGCACCGCCACCGCGACCGATCTGCTACACTCCACCGGCAGCGGCAGGTCGAGGTCCGCTCCACGGAGCTACGCTGCCTCACCTGAACGCCCCCGCGTCCGGAGCGCCGGGCCCCCGGCCCGGCACTCTTGGGATCAAGACCAAGCGGCCGGGCCGGGGCACGGCGTTCCCGGCACCGCTCAGGCGGCGGCGGGCGCGAGATAGGGCAGCTTGGCCGCGGTCTCGAGCACCTGCGGCTTGCCGTCGAGCAGCTCGCCGATGGCGTCCCAGCGACCGTTGACGAGGGCGTCGCGGGCGCTGTCGCGCTGGGTGACCTTGATCGACTCGCCGCCGAAGCGGACCTCGAGCTTCTCGACGTCGACCACGACCTCGAGCGAGGGGTTCTTCTCGATCGCGGCCGCCACCTTGGCGATGTCCTCGCGCGAGGCGTTCACGCAGGGGATGCCGAGCGTGGTGGAGTTGCCGAAGAAGATCTCGGCGAAGTTCTCCGCCACGATGGCGCGGAAGCCGGCCTTGTGGATCGCCTGCGGGGCGTGCTCGCGGGAGGAGCCGCAGCCGAAGTTGGCGCCGGAGAGGAGGATCTTGGCGCCCTTGTGCTCGGGCTTGTCGATC
>JAUVVA010000015.1 GCA_030604905.1 Verrucomicrobiota bacterium
GGGAGCAGCTCGACGCGCGTCTCGACCGGGAGGCCGGTGTTGAGCTCGGTGGCGCGAACGGGGCGGGTGACGAAGGGCTTGAGCGCGACGGAGCGGGTCACGGCGGGGCGGTGTAGGACCACGTTGAATACACGGGCCGATTCGCGGGTGAGGAGGACGTCGCGGTTGTCGATCAAGTCGGAGACGGGCGCGGCGGTGAGGGCGGGGCGGACCTTGGCCAGCCACGCGCCGAGGCGGGCGAGTTGGCGGCGGTCGGGCGCGGCGATGCGGCCATCGGCCATGGGGCCGGTGTTGAGGAGGTAGTTGCCGCCTTTGGCCAGGATCTTGGCGATGGAGCGCTGGAGGTGCTCCTCGGTGTAGTAGTCCTCCTCGCGGCGGTAGCCCCAGCTCTGGCTGCCGAGGGCCTGGCAGGCCTCGGTGAGATCGGTGAAGGCGGCGAGGCGGTTCACGCTTTCGTCCCAGTCGCGCTCGGGCGTGCCGAAGTCGCCGGGGGCGAAGCCGCGGTTGTTGATCAGGATGCCGGGTTGGAGGCGGCGGATGAGCGCGTGGACGGAGGGATCGCGCCAGGCGGCGGGGTTGCCATCCCACCAGAAGGAGTGGAGGCGGCCGTAGCGCGTGCAGAGCTCGGTAACCTGGGCCTTGAGGAAGGCGAGGAAGCGGGCCTTGTCGGGCGCGTCGCCGGGGAGGGGCGCGGGAAATTCCCAGCGGCGGCCGGCGTGGGGGTAGGCGGGGTGGTGGTCGTCGATGATCGAGAAGTAGAGGCCAAAGCCGACCTTGCGGCGGCGGCAGGCGGCGGCGAACTCGGCGACGACGTCGCGGCCGAGGGGCGTGCGGGTGACCTTAAAATCGGTCTGGTCGGTGTCCCAGAGGCAGAAGCCGTCGATGTGCTTGGTGGTGAGGACGAGGTAGTCGCAGCCGGCGGAGAGGGCGACGTCGATCCAGTGGTCGGGGTCGAAGCGCGGGGCGCGGAAGCGGGCGGCGAGTTTGGCGTAGTCCTCGCGTTTCCAGTGGCGGCGCCAGATGTCCTGTTCGTGCCAAGCCTCGATGGCGTAGAGCCCCCAGTGGAGGAAGAGGCCCATGGGGTGCTTGCGAAAGCGGCGGCGGCGCGCGGGCGTGGCGGGGAGGACGGGATTGGGATGCACTGGGGAATGACGAATGCCGAATGACGAATGTCGGAGGGGTCGGCGGGACGGGCGGCGGCTAGCGGACCACGCGGTGGACTTCGAGGCGCTCGATCGTGGCGGAGCGGGTGTGCGACATAAAGCGGAAGCCGAGGTGGCCGGCGTCGAGGACGGGGCCGTGGGAGACGCCGTCGTCGGTGTAGTCGAGCGCCACGGTGTCGTCCACAGCGAGGGTCATGCGCGGGCCGACCTTGAGCAGGCGGACGCGGAAGGGGCCCGGCGTAGTGGAGCCACCGATACGATCCTCCCCTACGCCGACGAGGGCGAAGCCGGAGTTTTTGCGGAGATTGGCGGTGCGGCGGAGGTTTTGGTCGTCGGTGGCGAAGACGGAGACGTGGTAGGAATCGAGCTCGCCGACGATGTAGGGGCGGAAGTCGCCGTCGCGGCGGGGCAGGCCAGGCTCGAAGATGTCGCCGCCGGCTGCGCGGCGCGCGGACCAGAAGAGAATGTGCAGGCCGCGATTCACGTCGCGGGGGGTGAAGGTGTAGTCGATGAGCAGGTCGCCGGGGAAGACGCGGTGGAGCCAGAGGACGAGGTGGGCCTTGTCGTTGGTCTCGTGGTGGGTGGCGAGGTGGAGTTTGCCGTCCTCGGTCCAGGCGCGGCCGTCGCCTTCGAGGACCCAGGCACCCTGGGGCGGGCGGCGGGTGCGGCGGTCGCCGTCGAAGAGGGCGGACTCGGCGACGAGATCGAGCGGGCGGGTGAAGTCGGCGGTGTAGAGGGGCTCGAGGCGGAGGCCGGAGAGATCGAGGGGGCGCTCGTGGACGGTGCGGACTTCGCCGGAGAGCGGGGCGGCGCCCCAGGCGGCGGCGAGGGCGGCGGCCTCGGCGGGCTCTAGCACGCGGTCGTCGAGGCGGGCGGCGAGGATGGCGAAGGTGGCGCGGGTGTCGCCATCGACCAGGGTGCCGCCGAGGCGGAGCGTGGCGGGGCCGGGGCGGGGCGCGAGGCCGGCGTAGTCGGTGCCCCAGTGGCGGAGGTCGCCTTGCGGGACGCCGTTGATGGTGGTGGCGATCTCGGCCGCATCGAGGTCCCAGGTGAGGCCGAGGACGTAGGGCTTGCCGCCGTCGATCCGGCTCCAGGGCTGGCTGGCGAGGCGGGTGCCGCCCTCGGCGTGGTGGAAGTTGAAATTCATGCCGGCGTTGCCCCGGCCGACGAAGAGGCGGGCCTCGAAGAGCGGGCTCTCGATCCAGGTGAAGCCACGGTTGACGGGGCGGCCGTCGGGGCCGGTTTGGGCGCGGAGCGGGAGCGCGAGGGTGGAGGGCGCGCCGCGCAGTTCGAAGAGAACGCTAAGGGTGCCGCGGCGGGGAAAATCGGTCGCGGAAACGGGGAGGGGAATGGTGCGGACGGCGTCTTGGTCTTGATGGCGAAAATCGAGGTCGAGCATCGGAGCGGCGCGCGCGGTCAGGGCGATGCAGGCGAAGAAGGCGAGGCAGAAGAGGCGACGCGGTTTCATGCCAATTCGGTCGGATGGTCTAACCACGGATGGCGCGGATGGGCACGGATCAGTCGATGTCTGTTTATCCGTGATAATCCGTGCCATCCGTGGTTGATCAATCAGTGGTGTCAGGGAGGTCGGTGGCGGAGGCTTGGCGGGCGGCGATGACGGGGCTGGTGGCGCGGGTGTGGGCGCGCACGCGGGCGACGTCGATCACGATGTCGGCCGGGACCTCGAGGTTGAAGGACACGCTGCGGCTGCGACCGTCGGGATCGGTGATGCGCACGGCGTCGGGGCCGAGGCGCTCGATCCTGGCGGGCTCGGCCCCGGGCGCGGCGGCGGCGAGCACGGCGAGAAACGCGTTGGCGCGGGCCGGGGCGGCGTTGGACACGCGGAGGGCGTGGGCGCCGAGCGGCGTATCCGTTTTAAACATACGGCGGGCCTCGGTGGCGCGGACGTCGTCCTCGAAGACGGACTCGCCGGTGACGGGGTTGCGGGCGGTGTCGCGGCCGCGGGCGTGGTCGATGGCGAGGGAGCCGGCGGCCTGGGCGAAGCGCACGCGGGCGCTCACGCCGGCGATGGCGTAGTCCCAGCCGGGCAGCTCGCCGTCGGCGGCGAGGGCGAGGGGCACCTCGGGCTCGACGTGGAAGAGCCAGTGGAAGGTGGCGGGAGCGGCGTCGTGGCGCATGGCGAGGTCGTCGAAAATCACGAACCAGCGCTCGTCCACGAAGACGACGTGGCGCAGGGCGCGTTCGAGGCCGGGCACGTGGTCGTAGGCGCGGGAGAGGTCGGCGGCCCAGTAAACGAGGCCGGGGCGCTCCTCGATGGCGACGGGGCGGGCCATGTAGGGGCTGCGGGGCTGGAAGGGGTTGACGATTTCCTGACCCTGGCCGTTCACGAGGAGGCTGTTGTGGCTGAGGGTGGATTTGGAGAAGGCGCTGGTGAAGGTGCGCCAGCCGCCGCCGCCGGTGAGCGTCTGGCCGTGGGCGAACCAGACGAAGGAGCCGTCGGAGGCGTAGGAGTGGCTGTAGCCGCCGCGGGGGCGCATCTGGAACTGGAGGCCGATGGCGTGGTTGAAGTCGTCCATCGTGGCGATGGGGCGGGAGTGGACGAAGGCCCAGCCGGCGTCGCGGAGGAAGCGGGTGGCGCCGGGCGAGGCGGGCTCGACGGCGGAGGCCTTGGCGTGGCGGTGGGTGGCGGTGGTGACGTCGATCCAGGGGCGGGCGCCGATGCCGCCGCTGTAGGCGGGGAGGGGGCCGGGCGCGCGGCTCTGCCAGGCGCCGACGGCGACGGGGTGGCGGGTGATGTAGGCGAGGGCGCGGAGGTTGTCGCCGCCGATGCCGCGGTTGGATCTGAGCCAGGTGTCGCCCCAGGGGAGCGGGTCGGCGCCGGGGAAAAGGAAGAGGAACCACTCGGCGAGGCGGACGAGCTGCGGGTTGCGGCCGAGCTGGAGCTCGGGGAGGAGGAGGTCGGTGACGCGGGCGGCGTCGAGCAGGGTGCCGGCCTTCTCGTTGGAGTAGCCGGGGCCCTCGTTGTAGCCCTCCTCGGGGCCCTCCGGGATGGTGACGCCGGTGAGGTAGTTGAGGGCGAGGGGGAGGAGGCGGTCGGCGATGTCGAGCTCGCCGGCGAGGAGGACGATGGCCGGGACGGTCCAGGCGTAGTTCTGGTAGGGGTGGCTGCCGCCGGAGTAGGCCAGGCCGTAGTGGCGCATGAGGTCGGGGCCGTGCCGCCAGATGATCGCGTTTTCCGCGAAATACATGTCGTGAAGGCGCCAGCGGATGGCCTCCTTGAGGACCTCGCGCTGGGAGGCGGAGAGTTCGTCGCGATACCAGTCGTAGGCGTAGGCGAAGAACTCGACGGCCTGCGAGGGGAGCTTGGTGAAGCCGCCGAGCTGTTCGGGCGAGAGGAGGCCGCCGCGGGGCCAGCGGGCCATGGTGAGGATGTGGTCGCGGGCGCGGGCGTAGCGCGGGTCGCCGGTGAGGCGATGGGCATAGGCGACGACGACGCACTCCTTGAGCATGCGCACGTGGCGGGTCTGCTCCTCGCGGTTTTGCGGGCGGCGGCCGAGCTGGTCGGTGGCGGGGAAGTCCTTCCACCAGGGCTGGCGCATGATGCGGTCGGTGTCGCGCAGGAGGCGGGCGAGGTAGTCGGCGGTGGCGGGGTTGTTGCGGAGCGCGGCGGCGTGGGCGGCCCAGTCGCCGCCGGGCGGCCCGAGGCGGGGGCGGGCGCGCTGGGCGAGGAGGGAGGAGGCGCGGTCGATCACCGTGCGGTCCCAGACCGGTGTGTCGGCGGCGATCTCGAAGCGGCGGGCGGGGGTCCAGTGGTCGATCGTCCCGTCGCGGTTTTGGTCGTATCCGATTCGCCAATACCAAGTGCCGGGCTCGAGGGCGGGCAGGGCGTTGTGGAAGTTCCAGGGGAGCTTGGAGAAATAATGGACGGGAGACGCGAAAGCGTCATCGCGGGCGAGCTGGAAGGTGAACTGGGCGGGGCGGATGGCGCGGTAATCGGAGGCGACGGTTTCCGGCAGCCAAGGCCAGGAGAAGCGAGGCGGGTTGACCTCGGCGACGGCGCGGTCGGCCGGGCGGAAATTGAGGATCTGAGGGTAGATCCAGCTGTCACTGAAGGGCACGAGGGCCGATTCGGCGGGCAGGGGCTCGGGAGGCTCGGGGGATTCGGCGCGCGCGGCGGGAGCGGCGGGGAGCGCGAGGAATCCGAGCGCGAGAAGGAGGCCGAGGGCGAGGCCGGGGGTGGGCTGCATGCGGGGGCGGTTTATTGGTTGGAGACGGTGAAATTGTCGACGGTGGCAATGCCGCGGAGGGCGCCGGATTGGCCGCCGAACCAAGGGACGAGCTGGGTGGAGGCGAGGAGTTCCGCGTTGGCCGCGCCCTTGAGCGTGACCTCGTCGATCACGCCGGTGGGCGAGCCCCAGGCGTTGAGGGAGACGAGCCGGCCGACGAGGTCGACCTTGTGCGGGCCGGAGGGGGTGGACTCGACTTCGAGGCGATACCACTCGCCGAGTTTCAGGGGCCGGGTGCGACCGGCGATCTGGTTGCCGGAGCCGACGGGGAGGTTGGTGAGAAGGATGCGGTAGCTGCCCGGTTCGGTGTCGGACTGGAGGCCGAGGCGGAAGCCGGCGTTGGCGGCGTTGGCGTTGCGGCCGAATTCGGGGGTGGCCTCGGCGGTGGTGCGCACGCCGACGGCGAGGGGCTGGCCGCCGGTGCTTTCGGAGGCGAATACAAGGAAGGCGATGCCGACGCGGATGGGGCGGGAGCCGTCGACGCGGAGGCTGTTGGCGTGGCGGGAGGCGACACGGTTGCCGGTGCGCCATTGGAGGCTGCCGGAATCGCCGAGGCCGCCGGTGGGCGAGGGCACGTAGATGGTCATGGGCGAGCCGCTGACCGACTCGGTGAGCGCGAGGGCGTCGGACGGGGTGTCGAAGGTGAAGACGTGTTCGCCCGACTTGGGAGCGGAGGCGGCGAGCGCGAGGGGAAGGGCGAGGAGGAGGCCGAGGGTGTGGAGGGGGTGCATGGTGGGTGCGGTGGGTTGACGGAAGGGGACGGAGGACGGAGGGCGGAGCGGCGAGGGTGGAGGGCGGGGGCTTAGGTGGAGAGGGCGAGCTGGGCCTCGTTGATTTGATGGAGGAGGGGTTTTCCGGCGAGATGGCGATCGAGCTCCTCGATCATGGCCTCGCCGAGCAGGGCGCACTCGTGGCCGACGGAGCCGGCGATGTGGGGGCTGACGACGAGGTTGGGGAGCGAGTGGGCGGGAGATTCGGGCGGAAGGGGCTCGGGGTGGGTGACGTCGAGCAGGGCGGTGAGATCGGGGCGGGCCTGGAGGACGGCGTAGAGGTCGGCGGAGCGAACGACGGGGCCGCGGCCGGTGTTGAGGAAGGTGGCGCCGGGCTTGAGGCGGGAGAGCAGGGCGTGGTCGATCAGGCCGGTGGTCTCGGAAGTGAGCGGGGCGTGGCAGGAGAGGACGTCGGCGCGCACGAAGAGTTCGATGAGCGGCACGAGCGTGACGCCGTGGGCGGCGGCCTCGGCGGGATCGACGTAGGGATCGTAGGCGAGGAGTTCGAGGCGATGGCGGCGGAGGAGCGCGGCGAGGCGGCGGGCGATGCCGCCAAAGGAGACGAGGCCGATGGTGGCGGCGTGGAGACCTGGGCCGGCCTTGCGCTCCTGAGTGGTGGGAATGCGTCGGTGCTCACGGTAGGCGCGGGAGAGGCGCCAGTAGCCTTTCAGCGCAAGCGTGATCTGGGCATGGGCGAAATCGGCGACCGGGTGGCCGTTGGCCTCTTGCGCGGAGGTGATGGGGATGCCCGAGGCCCAGAAGGCGGGAGTGACGAAAGGTTTTACGGTGCCGGCGGCATGGAACACGGCCTTGAGTCGGGGCGCGGAGCGAAGGAAGGCCTCGTCGAGGACGGGGCCGTTCCAGCTCATGAATAGGAAGTCCACGGCGGCGAGCAGCTCGGGGCGCGCGGCGATGTCCTCCCGGGTGAAGCCGTCGCCGTCGCCCACGAGGTCGAGGCGGGCGGCGAGGGCCTGGCGCACGGCGGGGGGAAACACCTGGGCGAAGGAGGCGCGGTCGGTGATGATGATGCCGGTGGCCATAGGGGGAGCGAGGAGAAGGAAAACGGTAGCGGGGGGCGGCGCGAAAAGGCGTTGGGTTTAATCGTTGATCGGGCGCGGTTTTTCAGCGCGGCGACGCGGCGCCAATTCGGGGGGGCGGAAGCGCGGAGAAGGGCGCTAAAAACCCCGCCCGGGAAGGGCGGGGTGTGAGAAGCCCCGGTGAGGGGGGGGCGGCGCGGGTGCGCCGTAGATCAGGCGCGGCGACGGCGGCGGGTGGCGGCGAGGCCGAGGACGCCAAGGCCGGCGAGGGCGGCGAAGGCGGAGGGCTCGGGGATGGCCACAATGATGTTGTCGGCGTTCCAAGCGCGATAGTCCGCAGTGCCTCCTCCGAGGTTGCCGATGCGAATGAAGGCGTTGTCGGAGGAGGCGTTATTGAAGGCGAGGTTGCCTGCGCTGAAGGAGGTGAATTGCTGCACGTCGTTGACGAAGACGGTGTAGGTGTTCGTGGCGTAGTTCACCTGGCCGGAGATGGTGGCGTAGGTCCCGGGGGTGAAGAGGCCATCCAAGGCCCGGTTGGTCGCTCCATCAAGCGCGATGAGGCGGCCCGAGCTGCGGATATCGAGCCGAATGGCGGCGCTGCCGCCGGTGGTCGTGCTGCTGCCGATGGTGAAGGCAAAAATGCTTTGAGTATTGCTCGAGCCAAAGGCTGCGGTGGCACGCCATTCAAAGCTGTAGTTCACGATCGAAGAGGCGGCATCGAACGTGGCGCCTAGATCGGCGCTGGTGGTGTTGAATCCGTAATAGACGAAATTCGACCCGCCACCGGTGCCTGTGCCGGCGATGCCTTGGGTGCCGCCGACGCCGATGTTGGCGGTGACGTTGACGACATTTGTGTTGCCGCTGGTGAGCGCCCACTGGGTGCCGGAGGTGGGCTTGCCGTCGAGCGTGCCGGTGGTGTAGCCGGAGTCGAAATCGATGGTGATCGCCGAGGCGAAGGGTGCGGAGAGGGCGACGCAGGCGGCCGCGAGGAGTGAAGTCCGGAGGATATTCATAGTTGTGGAAGAATGGGGGGCGGCGTTTATCTGTGGGAGCCGGGGCGATTTCCTCAAACCTGCCGCCGGTTGATTCGTTGACTAAGTCGGAAAGACGAGGCGACGGCACCGGGGTTAGGGGTCGCCGTGATGAAGCGAAGGGCGCGAATTGCGGCCGGTGGCGTGTAAGCGAGGAAGTGCAGTCAATGGGGCAGCTTGACGCGTCGTCGCCGCAGCGCGTTGGGGAGAACGCGCGCAACTCTTCCATGCCTAGCAGCCTGTCGGACTCAACCATCTAATTGGGCTAATATTTGCTATAAAGCTGGATATGGCCAGATTCGTGAACTTTGACCGAGATGCGCCGCTGCTGCCACAGGATCTGAGGGACTGGGTGGCGGCGGATCATTTGGTGCGTTTCGTGATCGACGCGGTGGAGGCGGTGAACACGCGCCTGGCGGTGGTCAACCAGCGCGGCACCGGGAGCGAGCAGTATCCGCCGACGATGCTCCTGGCCCTGCTTATCTACTCCTACGCGACAGGCGTGTTTTCCAGTCGCCAGGTCGAGCGCTCGACATTCGAGAACGTCGCGGTGCGCCTGCTTTGCGCCGACACCCATCCCGACCACGACACCCTTTGCGGTTTCCGGCGCAAAAACGCCACCCGGCTCGCCCACGCCTTCGCGCAGGCCTTGGAGCTGGCCGCCACCTGCGGCGTGCTCAAGGTCGGCGCGGTCACCGTGGCCATCGACGGCACCATGGTCCTGGCCAACGCGAGCAAACACGCGGCGGTCAGCCACGGGCACGACGAGCAGAAATTGCGCGAGCTCGACCTGGAGATCGCCGAGTTGATGGCCAAGGCCGAGCAGGTCGACGCGAGGCCCCTGCAGGACGGCCTCACCTACCCCGATGAGGTCCAGCTGCGTCAGGAGCGCAAAGCGAAGCTCGCCCTCGCCAAGGCCGAGATCGAGGCCCGCGCCCACGCCCGCTTCGTGGCCGAACGAGCTGAGCACGCCGAACAAGTCGCCCGCCGCGAGGCCCTCCAGGCCGAGGGCAAGAAGCCACGCGGCCGTCCGCCCGAACCGCCCGCGCCCGGCCCCGAGCCGAAGGAGCAGGTCAACTTCACCGACGAGGAAGGCCGCATCATGAAGACCAAGGACGGCTTCCAGCAGTGCTACAACGCGCAGGCCGGCGTGGAGACCGACTCGCGTCTGATCGTCGGGGCGCGCGTGGTCCAGGCTCCCAACGACAAACAACAACTCGAGCCCACGCTCGGCGCGGTTTGCGAGCACGTGAGCCCCGCGCAGGTGTTGATCGACAGCGGCTTCGCCGGCGAGGCGGCGGTCACGCGGGCCGAGCGCGAGACGCCGGGCCTGACCGTATTGGCCATGCTGATACGCGAGCCCAGCGCCCGACGCGCCCTTCGCCGAACGCATGCGTCACCGCACCTCGACCGCGGCCGGCCGCGCGCTCTACAAACTGCGCAAACAGACGGTCGAACCAGTGTTTGGCATCATAAAAGAGGCGATGGGCTGCCGCCGCTTTTCCATGCGCCGACGCCGAAAGGTGTCGCTGGAGTGGGACTTTGTGTGTCTGGCCTATAACGTGAGACGGCTGCACCGGCTCGGGGGCGCCCTTGGCGGGGTCGGATCCGGCCGTGGCCGGGCCAAACCCGTCGCGCCCTGCGTCGGCGGCGGGCTTGCCGCCCCCGGATTGTCGGCGAGCGGCCTTGGTCGCCTTTTCGTGCGCGTCAAGCGAGCTGTAAGCCGCCTCGCTGGGCTTGTTCTTCGCCTACACGAGCGCTTCCACCCCGGATGCCTGAAATCTCTCAGCCCTTTTTTCTAGGTCCGACAGGCTGCTAGACCTTTTCCGGCGCGGGTGCGTTCGCCGGTTTCACGTAGGGGAGCGCGATGGGTTTGCGGGCGAAGTAGAGCAGGAGGCAGGCGAAGGCGGTGGTGATGACGCCGAAGATGAACAGGAGGCCACTGACAAACCAGGTGCTGATCTGGAGGGGCAGCACCACGTGGTCGGGCTTGGCCGGGTCATACCAAATGGTCACCGAGGTCGGCAGGCCCTCCTTGTCCAGGATGTTGTAGGCGGGCTTGAGTTGCATGCCGACGGGGGAGCGGAAACGGTGCAACTGACCTGCTTCGTCGAGATACTGGAAACGGTTCCAGAACACGTAGGAGCGCTCGATGCGCTCCTGCGCGTCCATGATTTGGGCGTTGGTGGTGAGGACGAGGGGTTCGGCGCCAGGGCGCTCTTTCACCACGTCCACGGCGGTGGCTTGGGTGGTGCGGCCGACGAGGCCGAGCTTCAGCGCGGGGAAGCCCTCGACGAGGGCGGCGGTGACGAGGAGGAGGCCGCAGGAAAGCATGAAGACCTTATGCGGGACGTACCCAGGAGTGTAATACTCGTGACGGTCTTGCCCGCCGGCCTGCACCTTTTTGCGGCTCTCCTCCTCGGCGCGGGCCTCGGCGTCGGACTCCTCGCGACCGCGTTTGGTGATGAGGCCCTTGGCTTCGCGGCGGGTGAAGAGCAGGCAGATGAGCAGGCCGACGCAGCTCATTAGGATAATCCAGAGGTAGCCGCTCATGTAGTCGTATTTGGGCGGGCTGTAGTCGGTTTTCAGGCTGCGGCGGGCGACGGTGATTTTGTTTTCCTGGGCGGCGTTGAGGGAGCGTTTGAAGAGGTCTTGCGCCTGGAGCGTGGCGGCGGGGCCGGCGGCGGCGAGCAGGGCGGCGATGCGATCGTGTTCGGGGCGGAGGGCGTCGTCGGGCGCGGCGGGGGCGAGCATCGCGTCGGGCTCGTAGAGCGCGACGAGGCGCAGGGCGTGGCGGTCGGGCGTGGAGAGGTCGTAGGCGCCGACGTGGCGGGAAAGCTTCTGGACGCGGAGAGAGCGGGCGGTGGCCCAGAGACGGCGCGAGGGGCTCGGGGCGTCGCCAAATTTGTCCATGATCGAGTAGACGACGCGGGTGACGGGCGAGAGGTGATTGTTGACGGGGTCCTCGAGGATTTCGAGGTCGAGGGCGACGGCTTCGGCGGCGGATTCGGAAACAATGGCGACGGGCGCGGTCAACTCGTCGGGCAGGCGACGCGCGCCGAAGCGCGCAAGGTCGGCGGTGAGGCCGCGGGCCTGCCCCGGGGTTTTTTCGCCGAGCAGGCTGATCTCGACGACGAAGCGGGTGTCGCCGCGGTGTTCGACGCGGAGGTCGAGCAGGTCCTCGCGGTGGGTGCGCAGGTCGTTGAGGAGTTTTTCCACCTGCTCGCGCTCAGGGCGGAAGTTCAGGGCGTAGGCGTAGAGCGCGACTGGGCGGGTGGAGGCGGCGACGATTTGGGAGCCGGGAACGAGCAGGTGGTCGCGCAGGGCGGTCTCGAGCTGGGCGGCGAAGGCGAGCGAGCGTTCCTTGAGGCGGGCGTCGATGTCGGCGATTTGGGCGCGGAGCGGGACGATGCGGGTCTGGTAGGTCTCGGCCTCGGCGCGGGCGGCGGTGTCGGTGCGGCCGGCGAGGGTGGCGCGCTCGGCTTTGCCCTCGGCGTTGCTCTTTTTGGCGAGGAGGGAGTTGACTTGGTCGTTGAGGGAGTCGCGCTGTTTTTTGAGGGCGACGCTGTCCTTGTTGTGCAGGCGAATCTCGGTGCCGCGACCGGTGTCCCACTGGGCGTTGGTGGCATACCAGACCTCGATGTTGAGGCGTTCGTCGCGGGCGAGGGCGGGGTCGGAGGCGTCGATGGCGCGGCGGACCTCTGCGGCGGAGGCGGCGTGGGCAAGGGTGAAGCGGGCCATCTCGCCGCCGGGGGGCATGAAGAGGGCGGCGTAGCCGGCGATGAAAAGGCCGACGCCGTTGAGGGTGATTACTTGGACGAGTTTGCCGATGAGGACGGAGCCGGCGCTGAAGGTGCCCATCTCGTTGCGCGGGATGTAATCGTAAACCATCGGGTTGTAGATCATGCCGAGAAGGATGCCGATGACCGCGCCGAGTTCGCCGAAGAGAATGACCTCTGGCAGGGTGGGTGTTTTGTCGAAAAGGACGAACTCGACGTAAACGTAGAACGAGATCTCCACGAAGATGGAGAGGAGCATGAGGATCTTGAAGGTCCGCATGCGGGGGAGGCGGTCGGCGAAGAGGCCGATGAGGGCGATGAGGAGGATGTTGAGGGTGCTGCCGACGGCGACGTTGATGCCCATCTCCTGCTTGGTGAAACCCCACTGCTCGATGTAGAGCAGGGCGCCGAGGCTGCCGAGGCCGGCGTGGGCGACGGTCCAGCCGGTGATGAGGAAGTAGACGGGCCAGAGGTGGCGGTTGAGCAGGCCGCCGAAAAAGTTGCGAAGGGTGAAGCGTTGTCCGCGCCACTTGCTGGGTTGGAAAGTCTCCTTCACGCCGAGCATGATGAGGAGGCTCATCATGAGGATGGCGGTGCCGATGCCCCAGTAGATGCCCTGTTCGCCGGTGACGGGGAAACCGGCATAGTATTGGTAGTCGTCGAAGCGGCCGAGGGCGCAGAGGTGGAAGGAGATGTTGGCGATGTTCTGCAGCCAGCTGCCGAGGGCGGCGGCGGTGCCGCGCTGTTTGGGCGGGACGATTTCCTGCTTGATGGTGTCGGTGGCCCCGAGGCCGAAGTCGTGGCTGACCTGGTAGAGGAAATAGACCAGCATCAGCATCCAGATGTTGGGCACGAGGGGCATCGCGATGAAGGAGAGCGCGACGCCGATCATGGAGGTGACGACGAAGGGCTTGCGGCGACCGTAGCGAGTCCAGATGCGGTCCGACATGAAGCTCGCGATGGGGTTTACGAACATCGAGAGCACGTAGGGGATGCTCATGATGAAGGTGATGCCGGCGGGGTTCTCGATGAACTTCTTGAGGGAGAAGATGAAGATGCTCCCGATCACCATATATTTAAAGCGGAGCACGGCCCAAGGGGTGGCGATGCCGAGTTGCCAGAGGAAGGGGATGCGGTTTTTGGCAGTGACGATCATGACGGAGCAGGATAAGCGTAGGCGGAGGCGCAGGTTCGGACGGCGGGGTAGCGAGTGAGAGGTGGAGACGCGGCTCGGCCGGAACCGCCCGCCGGGCCGCCGCGAGGTCGTAGCGGCGGGCGGGGGATTGACGCGAAGGGGCCGATAGTTAAACCGTTGACCAAAATCTCATGCCTTCGACCCAACAGGACATTGCCGAAAAGCTGAAAGTGAGTGTGACGACGGTGTCGCTCGCGCTCCGCGACCATCCGCGCATCCCCGAGGAGACGCGGCGCCGGGTGGCGGAGGTGGCGCGGGAGCTGGGCTACAAGATGAACCCGATGGTGGCGGCGCTGATGTCTCAGATTCGCGGGGGGCGCACGGCGGCGGTGGGCACGGTGATTGGGTTGTTGGTTCCGAGGGGCGGGCGGCGTTTTCTGGAGAATAGTCCGCACGCCTACACCCGGCGAATGCTGGGCGGCCTGCGCCGGCGGGCGGAGGAGTTGGGGTATCAGTTGGACTGGTTTGAGAGCGAACAGGACGACGGGCGGGCGGAGGCGGCGGCGCGGGTGGCGGCGTATCGCGGGGTGCGGGGGTTGTTGATCCCGCCGGTGGAACGGGAGGGCACGGTGGTGACAGCCGATTGGTCGCCGTTTAGCGCGGTGGCGATCGGGCAGTCGCACGTGATGCCGGGTCTGCACCATATTGGCCATAATCTTGGGGAGGGCATAAGATATTTAATGAAAATATGTTACGAAAGAGGTTACCGGCGGCTAGGATTGCGAGTGCAGGATAAGTATGATCGACGCACGGGGCGGGTGGTAACGGGCGGGTTTTTCGCGGGCTTGGCGGAGGCGGGGGTGCAGCAGGTGGCAGGGCGATGGGTGCACAAGAGCGAAGACGTGGCGGACGGCGACTGGCTCGAGTGGCTGCGGCAGGAGCGAATCGACGCGGTGATCACGCAAGTGCCGGACGACTTGGGGCGTGTGCGGGAGGCGCATTTTACCGTTCCGGACACGCTGGGAATGGCGTTTCTGTCGCTGCCCGAGAGGAGCGGAGAGCGCACCGGATTGTATCAAGACCCGGAGGCATTAGGGCACGCGGCGGTGGACTTTTTGACCTCGCACATGCAGCGGAACGACGTGGGGGTGCCGCCGTTTGCGAAGACGATGTTGACCTCGCCGGTGTGGCGGGAAGGCGGGACGTTGCGGAAAGCGAACGGGGAGAGCCAAGGCACTAGGCCCGCTCGTCAGGCTCGGACGGAAGCAAGCCAGGATTAACCTCCGCTCGGGCTTTGATTCCGCGGTTCCGCGGGCAAGGTGGTCTGAGCATCGCTTTCTGCACCCCTTGCGGATAGTTACCAATTCGCTCGCTTTCCTGACGCGTGTTTTTCTTGGGATTTGCGGCCTGATAGCTTTTCGGTCGTTGCTTTCCGCAGGTTTGCCGCGGCGGCGGGCCGAATCTGGAGAATCGATCGGCTTTTCCCGGTGCGGTGGGCGAGATGGGCGCGGTCGCCGATGGGATCACGCCGCAAGAGGCACCGTGGAGCTTGTTGTAATCGCTCGTGAGATAAGCGCCGTGATTGCGTGCCAATCATATTGGCCGCACCGGGGCAGTCGCGACGGATTTGGCTTTAGGGGGCCAGGTGGTAAGCAATGGCGTATAGACGCAAAACGCCTTCCCGGACGCGGAGGCGCAGAGGGAGTTCGAGCGGGACGCGTTCGTCGTTTGCGGCGAAAAGCGTGAGGGTTTGCGGGCGGGAGGGTATTCTCGGTGGCGCCGTATAGGCAAAGGTGCGAGAGCCGGTGGACGAAAGGGTTCCCGCCGGCATGATTTCCTCTGCGAGGAAGGAGGAGGAGACGTCGAAGATCAAATCGATCGACTGCGAGCCGAGACGATCAAGGAGCAGCTCTTCGCCAGGGGAAAGCTCGAGGACGCGCGAGGGCGCTTGGTAGAAGGTGGCGATTTGGTTGTCGGGCGCTGGTTCAGTGAGTTTCCCGCCGACGTGAACGGGCGAGAGTTCCACGCGCACTGCGGTCGGGACTGCGGGCTGCAAAGGCGCGGGGAACGCGGCGGCGGGGTCGAAGGCGGTCGCGGCGGCGGGGAGCGGAATGGGGTGCGCCAACAGGCCCGACACGGCACGGGCCCAGGCGAGTTGCCCGTCTGGGGTGGAGTGGATGGAGTCGGCGAAGACCGGCTCGCCGCGTGTTTGCGCGGCGCGCATCCAGGCGGCGGTGTCCGCCAGGGCGCAGCCGTAGTGGCGGGCGAGGCGAGCGACGAATTCGCCGTCGGACCAGAGCGCGTCGTTGTTTCGGCGGTCGGCGAAGGAGTTGTCCGTTAGCAACAGCACTTCGATGCCGCGACGTCGGAATTGGCGCACCACGCCCTCGAAAATCGGCAGGCGGTCGATGCCGCCATTCGGCAGCAGGGCGATGATGGCCAAGTCGCAGTCGAAGGCGCGCCCACCTCCGCGGTCGATGCTGTCGTCGAGCAAGGCAAAGGTGTAACGGCTGTTGGTGCCGCCGACCGCGTGACTTTGGACCGAGGTATTCTGGGGGGCTGGAACGCCGAGGCTTTCGCCGACGAGAGCGGGGGCAAAGACGAGACGTTGCCAGCCTCGCTCCCCGGCGCCGCCTGCGACAAGCGAGCTGCCGAAGCAGCGGATGCGGAGCGCTTTTCCGGCTTGAAGCGTCGCCAAGCTGCGCGGGATACGGGTTTCGGGCAGGCGCAGGACGAGCGGCTCGATGGCCGGGGCGCCGTTGTCGCCGCGGCGAATACGGGCGAGCGCGAGATGACTCTCGCCGAGGTCCCGGTCCAGCACTTCGAGGGAGAGCGTGCGGAGGTTCAGGACCAACACGCCGTCGATCTGCGGAGCGCGGAGGCTCCCGCCGTCAAAATCTAGTTTACCCACTCGGAAGGCATCGACGGACAGGCCGTCCCCGTTTGCATGGACGAGCGGGTTTTGCGCGTCGGCGGGACCCGCACAAGCGAAGGCGAAACCAGACATGTTGATGAAGTGACACAGAGAAGGCCTCGGAGGCCCATGGGGTGAATGGAGGAAAAGGACGCGGCGGAAACGATGAGTTTCCGCGACGTGTCGGCGCGTTCAAGGCGCGGTGACACGGAGGCGGATGTATCGGCGGGGCGCGGCGCCGAGGGGAACGGTGTCCGTCACGGTAACCATATCGCCGACGCTGCCGGGGTTGGCGGCTACGGGCAACCAGCTCGCGAGGTCGTTGCTGGCTTCGACGATGTAGTCGAGTTCGGCGCGCGCACGGCGGAAGCTGATTTGGAGTGACGAGGGCTCGGACGTAGTGAGCGAGACGGCGGGGCCGGCCGAGGCGGAGATCGGATCGAGTTGGAGCGCGTATTCGAGCAGGTTGACGAGGCCGTCGCCGTCGGGGTCGGAGAGGGAGCCCCAGACCGTGGCTTCGAGCGCGGGGTCGGCGAGTTGCTCGGTAGAGAAGGTGTTCGCTTGCCAGAGTTCGTAGGGGGTGGAGGCGGGCGGAAGAGTAAGGCCGCCGACGAAGAGGTCGTCCACGGCGGCGATGCCGCGGCGGAAGGCGCTTTGGCCGCCGAGGTAGGGGTGGGCGTTGGCGTCGGTGGCGAGTTGGGCGTTGGTCCAGCCGTTGTTGGTGAGGCGGAGCAACTCCACCGGCTCGGCAGTACCGCTGGCGCCGCGGCTCTCGAGGATGCCGACCAGGTCATAAGTCGAGCCCGCGCTGCGGGTGAGACGCAGGCGCAGCCGATACCAGTGGCCGTCGCTCAGGTCGGAGCCGAGGTAGTCGGAGAGCAGCTGGTTGTTGCCGCCGTCGAAAAAGTTCGAGAGCCGCAGGCGCACGCGTTGGAGGCCCGGCGCGGAGGCTTTGTCGAGGCCGACGTGGATCCCGTAGTTGCTCGCCGAGCCGCTGCCGGAGACGAGGGGCACGTAGGTGGAGGAGGGGCCGAGGCCGAGGTAGAGCGGGACGCCGCCGTCCCAGACAGCGGTGCGCCAGCGGAAGTGCAGGTGCAACTCGCGCGATTGCCCGCCGTCGACGGCGTGGACGAGGGCGGAGGCCTGGTGGTTGCTGCTGTCGGCGGGAAGAAGCCCGAGGGAGCCTCCGAGGCCCACGGCGGCGGCGGCGAAGGCTCCGTTCGCGCCGGTGGCGGTGTAGAGGAGGTCGGCGGTGCGGCCGGTCTCGTCGTGGGTGAAGAGAGCGCCCTGCCAAGGATCGAGGGTGGCGAAGGCGGCGACGGGCGAGGGCGCGCTTTGTCCGTAACGCGGGTCGAGGGCGACGACGCGATAGTAGTAGGTGGTGGGGCCCGTCAGCCCCGTGTCAGTGACGTAGGTCGGGCTGCTCGTGGTAACGGCGACGCGGGCGAATGGGCCGGAGGGCTGGGAGGCGCGCTCGATGGCGAAGCCCGATTCCTGAGCGCCGCTTTGCGAGGCCCAGAAAAAGCTGAGCGAGCTGTCGGTGCGCGCGGCGAGCGCGAGGGCGGAGGGCGCGTCGGGGCGGCGGTCGAGGCCGCCGACGAAGAGATCGTCGACGGCGGCGATGCCGCGGGCGGAGGCGTTTTGCCCGCCGAAGTAGACGTAGGCGGAGGAGTCGGCGGCGAGTTGCGCGTTTGTCCAACCGGCGGCGCTCACGGTGAGCAGGAGGGCTGGAGTGGATTTCGCCTCGGCGCCGAGGCTCTCCAGCGTGCCCTCGAGCGCGTAGGTGTTACCGGTGGGGGTGATGGCGAGGGTGAGGCGCAGCCAGTCGCCGTCGGCGAGGTCGGAGGCGAGGTAGGCGCTGGTGGCGATGTTGTTTCCGCCGTCGAAGAAGTTGGTGAGGTTGAGCCGGGGGCGGTTGGTCTGGCTCGTGTTGTTCGACTTTTGGAGCGCAAGAAACAGCGCGTAGTCGGTCGCGGTGCCGAAGGTCGTGGCGCCGCTGACCATCGGGTAGTAATCCGCTCGGGGGCCGAGGCCGAGGTAGAAGAGCTGGCCGCCGGTGACGGTGTTGGCGCGCCAGCGAAGCAGGACGGACAAGGTGCGGGAGGCGCCGCCGGCGAGGGCTTGCTGGAGGACGGCGTTGGGGCGCGTGGAGCCCGAGCTGTGGACGAGCGCGATGTCGCCCGCCGCTCCCTCGCCGGAGACGGGGGTGAAGACGCCGTTGTCGCCGTTGAAGAGATAGAGCGCCTGGGCGTCGCCTTGGCCGTCGTGGTGGAAGCGCACGCCGGAGACGGGCGAGGCGGAGGCGAGGGCGCCGTAGCCCGAGGCGCCGAGGGCGTTGACGGCGCGGACGCGGTAGAACCAGGTCTCGCCCAAGGCCACGGCGGTGTCGTCGAAACGCGGCACGCCGGCGGGGCTCGTGCCCGCGAACCACCAGGGGCCGGAGGCGGACGCGGCGCGCTCGATCTCGAAGCCGGACTCGTTGCCAGAGAGGTCCTGCCAGGCGAGATGAACGGTGCTGGAGTTGGCGCCGATGGCGCGGAGTTTTTCGGGCGCGGCCGGGAGCGAATCCGGCGGGGGCGGCGTGAGCTGGGTGTCGGTGAAGGTGGTGGCGCTGCTGCCGCCGGAGCTGCTGCCGTGGGTGTAGAAGACGCCCCACTCGGACTCGGCGCCGAGGTTGGGCAAAGTCTGGGTGGTGATGAACGTCCAGTCGGCGCCGTTTTGCGAATGGTAGGCGGTGAAGGCGTCGCCGCGGCGGGAAAGTTTTAACCAGACAGGACGCGCCACGGGGCCGACGGCGACTGTGCGGCTGGGGCCAACCGATGCGCCGGTGGACTCGCGCCAGCGCACGCGGAGGCTCTGGGCGTCGGTGCGGCGGTTGGCGGCGACAAAAATCATGGGCGCGTCGGGCGAGCGGGAGGCGCGCACGAGGATTCCGCCGTCGTTGTGCGATCCGCCGGTGCTGGCTGGCGCGACGCGGGTGACGAAGTCGGTGTCGCCGCCGAAGCGCGCGCTGGCGAAGAGCAGACGGTCGTTGTTTCCGTCGGTCAGGAAGCCGGCGGATTGGAGCATGAGCGTGGTGCCGTCGAATACGGCAAGCCCTTCCGGCCATAGGGGACCGCCGATGTCGGCGGCTCGCAGCCCGAGCGGGAGGGCGCGCGGCGTGGTTACGGAGACGGCGGTGGAGGGCGACGATCCGTCGGCGCTGACGGCGACGACGCGATAGAAGTAGATGATTTCGCCGACCGTGCCGCTGTCGCGCCATTCGGTGGTTTCGTTCGCGAGCAAGGCTAGCGTGGACCAGGGGCCGGCAGCGCCGTGGCTGCGCTGAATCTGCAGTAGGGTCGCGGTGGTGTTGGCGGCGAGCCGGGACCAAGAGAGGTCCACCTGGTCTGATTGGCGGGCGTGGACGGTGAGGCCGAGCGGTGGGGCGGGGGCGAGCGCGGCGGGCGTGACGGCGAGCGTGGCCGTTGGTGTGGAGGTGCCGGAGGCGTTACGTGCTGCGATGCGGTAAAAGACGGTCGCACCGGGGCTGAGGCCGGTGTCGCGATAGCTGACGTCGCCGGGGGCGGTGAGGGCGATCTCGGTGAATGGGCCGCCGGAAGCGGTGGCGCGCGAGACGACGATGGATGGCGGTGCGTCGCCGCCCGGCGCGATCCACGAGAGGTCCGCAAGCGTGGAGCCGGCGGCGGATGCTGCGAAGCCGGTCGGCGCAGCGGGCGCGGCAGCCGCGGCGGGGGCGAAGATGCCCTGGCTGGCGTTGTCGTAGGTGCCGCCGTTGGTGCTCTCTAGTTTCACGGCGCGCACCATATACCAGAGGTCACCGGCGGGAGGCGCTGCGTCGGTGTAGGCAGTGTCGGCGACCGGAGTCGAGGTGAGCCGGGTGTAGGCGCCCTTGCGCGTGGCGGAGCGATAAACGTGGTATCCGAGGCCGGCGTCAGCCGATGCCGACCACGTAAGGGCCACGTGGCCGGACCGGATTGCCTGCAAACGGGAGGGTGGGATGACAACGTGGAGTCGAAGCGCGGGATCGCCCATGAGATTCGCGATTTGAGGGTTTATCCAACGGGCGGCGCGCCGGTGGGTTTCACCAATGTGCAGACCGTATCCCATGGCCCAGCGGTGGAGGGCGGCATCGAGGCCGCTCAAGTCGTTGCCCCAGTCGCAAGCGAGCCCCCAATCGCGCATGGCGAGAGGAGCGCGGAGGAAGTTGTTTTGATTATCCCAATCCGCGAAGTAGCTTCCGAAAAGATTGAAGAACACCGCTTGGCGTGGGGCGGCGACGAAGTCAAAGGTCGTGCCGATATTGTTGGCGCTTTGGTAGGTGCCGCCGCCGAGTCCCGCAGCCCAAGTGTAGGGTTGGCTGCGCAGGGTGGTGAGGAGATTTGTGTCCGACGTTACTTGGCTGGAGCCGAAGAGGGCGCGTAGGTTGTTTAGAATGCCGGCAGAGTAGCCGAGGCCGAAGTCGTCCTTGTAGATGGCTCGTCGAGGGGCGGTGAGTTGGCCGTGGCGCCAGGCGCGGGCCTTGGCGAGGTAACGGCGCAGCAGGTCCACTTCGTCGCCGAAGACGGGCATGTTGTGCAGATCGACGCGGCCGATGCCGAAGGAGAGTT
This sequence comes from Verrucomicrobiota bacterium, assembly GCA_030604905.1. Classification (GTDB taxonomy): domain Bacteria; phylum Verrucomicrobiota; class Verrucomicrobiia; order Opitutales; family Opitutaceae; genus IMCC26134_A. Next base: position 20,687 of record JAUVVA010000015.1, read on the forward strand.
CCCAAGTGACGTCCTGGATGCCGTCGAGATGGGTCCGGTAGATCGTGACGTCGTGTTTGCCGTCTCCTGGCCGGTTGTGATTCTCGGTGCGTTCGGAGAGGGTATTGGTGGCGGTGTCGGGCCATGAGGCGTGGGAAAAATCTGCATAGTAGGAGTCGGCCGGCCAGGCGCCGCTGTGGTCGGTGTGGCCATCCGCCGCGCTCGTTCCGGAGTAGGGCACAGGGACGCGGCCGAGGAGGTAGATGGCGCTAAGGTCGTTGGCCGGATCAGCGTCGCTCGCGAGGGCGGAGCGGCGCTGTCCGATGGCGGTTTTAACGGTTTCGACTTTGGCTGAATCGAAGGTCTCTGCGCGCGGAGCGAGGAGGCGTTCGACGCGCCAACCGTCGCCGATGAGATCCATCTCCAACGAGTCGAGTTCGGTGGCGAGGGCGGGGGCCAGGGTGCCGTCGACAACGAGGAGAAGTGTGCCGCGAGAGTCGAGCAGCGGAGCCTGGATGGAGGCGGCAATGTAGCCGCGGCTCCGTGAGGGCAGGTTGCTGGTGTTGTGCTGGCGGATGACGAGGTATTCGTAGCGTGCGCCGATGGCCGCTTCGGTGTCGATGTAGGACAGAGCGTTGGCACCGAGGGTGGTGCGGAGGGTCCACGAGTCGGTGGAAATATAGTTGCCGTAGGCGCCGTCGACGCGGCGGTAGACCGAGGTGGATGTGGGCGTGATGCCGACGGGAGCGGCTGCCCAGGAGAGCGTGATGGACGCGGGCGAGGCTTGGACTGTGGCGGTAAGGCCTAGGGCGGCGATCTCACCAGTGGTCTGGCCAAGCAGCGCAGGGGCGACGCCGGAGAACACTAGAGCGAGACGGAAAAGGAAAAACACCCGCAACGGTGAAGCGGAGAATACCGAGCAGAGGGAAAGCATGTGGAGCGGGGCAAGAGGCGCGCACACTGAGTGGTGTATCCGGAACGGCAAAAACGCCGTCGGTTGAATCGTTTAACAGCGGGCTGTACGGCCTATACTATTGCCCGGTTGAATAATGGGGCTCCGGAAAAAACAGCCGCGATTGAAGGATTATCCTTCGACGGTCGACGCGAGTAAGATCTTTTGGGGCTATGTCGCGAAACGCAGGGTTTGCCTACATTCTGAAGAACGGAACGCCGCCAAGGACAGGTTTTTACGCTCGGCCGCAGCGACGTCGGTATAGAGCTATCGGTGCCGTCGCTAGCGGACGGCAAGAGAAGGTTCTTAGATCTGCGACCAGGCTTGGGTGCTGAAGAAGGCTTTCATGGGCGAGCGCGGCGCGTAGCGACGTCGAGTGTGGCCGTTGGTATGGAGGTGCCGGAGGCGTCACGTGCTGCGATGCGGTATAAGACGGTCGCGCCTGGGCTGAGGCGGAAGCGGAAGGCAGGGTGGCCATGGAAAGGGTGGGTGGAGCTGGCTACCACGGTGCTTGGGCCGGGAGGTCGGTTGACCGGGCAGGCGGCCGAATTTTCGGCGATCACGCCAAGTCGCAGGAAGACGGGATCTGCCCGCTGCGGCGTTCGCCTGGTTCAGCGTTTGTCGAGCAAGCTCTCGATTTCCTCGACCGAAGCGATCAGGCCGGGTGCGGGGGACTGTCGGGGCCAATGCCAGCCTACGCCGCGGTAGAGGCTCGCCGCCTTGGGGTGGGTTCGGTGCAGCGACAGGTAATCAGTCCAAGCCGCGCGGAAATTTTCGAGGCTCGCTCGGACGCGAGCCTTGTCCGCTCCGGCGATCTCTCCAGCTTGCCATCCAACGTAGGCCGCCGCCAAGAGCTTCCATGCTTCTGCGATCGCGCGAAACAAACGCAGGCCGTATTCCACGCCGGCGACGATCTCCTCGCGGAGCGCTCGGGGGAAGCCAGACGAGAGCCCGTCGCAGGCTTCGCGCATCTCCAGCCAAATGCCGGCGGCGCGTTCCTTTTCGGCCAGCGTTTCATCGAGGGCGCCGAGCTCGATCAGCTTTTTGAAAACCAGGGCCAGCTTGTCGTAGCCGTGCAGGTTGTCGTCGCGCATCCATTGGTTGGTCGGATACTCCGGCACCCGGTCGTTCTGCGAATCATAGGCGGAGCAGAGCTTGCCGCGCAGGACCGCCTCCTCCGACAGCAACGCGATCCTTCGCATCACCTCGCCATCTTCGCGGGACATTCCAAAGCGGCTCCGGCAAGCGCGGGAAAACAAAGCAGACTCCGGCGCTTCCGGATCTGCGATCAGCTCCGCGAGAACGGCAAAATTCAGCCGGCACCAGAACTCCGATTCCCGGTTGACCACCGGTCCATACCAACCGCCGCCGCGTGACCAGGTGTAGAGTCCGGCGCACTGCGGGCTGTCGAAAAAGGTTCGGATGCCGTGGTCGTTCGGGAGCTCGCGAAATCCTTCGAGCAAGCCGCGGACGATGTAGTTGGGGTAGGCCCCCTTGCCCTCGTATTCGCGCTGGCACTGCACCTCCAAAATCTGCGGGTGATGCCCCTGCCCGAGGCAGGGGTTGACGGGGGTGAAGCGGTGGAAGTCGAACTGGGTGTGCTTGACCGAAAAGATCAGCTTGGGGTGAGGCTCCACGCGGTCCGTCACGCTCAGATAGAATTCGGCGCTGGCGTGGAACCGATCGGGGTGGGTGTCCCAGGTCCGGTGGATCAGCCAGCGGTTGTGCCGGACGCAGATCTCCGCCCGCAGGAAGTCGAGCAGACGGACGAACTGCTCCTGCATCTCCTCGCATCCCGACCCGTAATCGACGGCGCCGTTTCCGGTGTGGTGGGGCGTATCGAGCAGGTAGGTCTCGCCGACGCGCACGACGAGACCGTCGATCTCCGGCCAGCGTGTGAAGATTTCCGCGAACAGTTCCCGGTGCAGATCCAGGGTCTTGGGCCGCAGCAGGCTGATCCGGCCGGTGGCGGGGTCGCAGATTTCATCGCGGTGGCGCTCCACGATGGCCTTCGGCAACACAAACAAATCGACGTGGTAGAAGACGTTTAATCCCGAACTCTTGGCCGCCTGGATCTCGGCGTCGCGCTCGGCGGTGAAAGTCGCCAGCCACCGTCGCTCTTCATCGTTGCCGGGAAAGACGCCCGGAGCCGACGCCTCGAAGCGCGCCACGGTGTTGATGTGCTTGAAGGCCTGGCCGGTGAAGCCGTGAGCGCGGAGCGTGTCCGGGTTCGAAAAGATCGTATCGAGCGGAGCGTCACCCGGGTTGTGGTGAACCATGTCGATGGCGTGCAGATGACGTTTCATTTCAACTCTTCGTTTCCGGTGCTCTCTCGTGCATCGCGTCGCGCGGCGTTTGCTCTGATCATCGCGCGCGCGAATCCAGCAGCGACTTCATGTAGCCCATGGTGAAGGCCATGCCGGCATGCCACGGTGCGGCGCAGGACATCTGCGGTGCGTGGTCGGGGATGAGCACGCCTTGGAAATTCGCATCCGCGAGGATGTCCACAATGCGCCGCATATCGATGTCGCCTTCGTCGATGAAGACCTCCTGGTAATGCGGCACGCGGCCGCGGACGTTGCGGAAGTGGACATAGCCGATGCGCTGCTGTCTGGCGAAGCGGCGGGTGGCTTCGTAAACATCCATCCCGCTCTCCGGCATCTCGGCCAAGGTGCCGAGGCAGAACTCCAGGCCGTTTGCGGGGCTGGGGTTCAGATCGATGAGTTGTTGGTAGCGTTCCGGGCGATTGACCAGGCGAGGTGTGTCGCGGAGACGTTCGACCGGGGGATCGTCGGGATGGGCGGCGAGCATGACTCCCGCTTTCTCGGCGGTCGGGAGCAGGGCATCGAGGAAGTAGGCGAGTCGCCGCCAGAGTTCGTCCGAGGAGATGCGGGTGCGTTCGACGGTGCCCTTGGCGGTGGCATCGAAGGTCATGTTCCAGACCATGCCGTCGAGCATCGGTTCGTTGTCCACCACGCCGTCCATGCCCACGCCGGCCGCGCCGCCCCGCGCGATGTTGCCGCCGACGCGGCCATAGACTCCGGCGAGGCTGAAGTTGTAGCCCATGCAAGGGATGCCCAGCTCGCCCATCGAGCGGATGAGTTTACGCAGGTTTTCCAGCTGTTGATCGCGAAGCGGTCCGGCCAGCAGCACGTCGTGCCAGTGGGCGGGATCGAAGTTTTCGATCGCGTAGATTTCCAGGCCTTCCGCCGCCGCCTCCTTTTGAACCGCCGCGAGTTCGTCGATGGTCCAAAGGCGGTTTGGGTCGCCCGCGTGACCCCAGCCTCCGCCGCGCCCGCCGGTGATCGGTTGATCGGTCGCCTCGCCGCCCTTGTTGAAGTAGTCCACCATGTGGATCACCAGATGGGTGGCACCGCATTGGCGGGCGAAGCGGTAGTGCTCGCGGTCAAGCATGTGCCGGTAGAGGCCGAATCCTAGTTTCATACGGTGTGGTGGGGATTTGGGGATCAGAAGCCGATTGAAGCGCCGCCATCGACCGGGAGGCACACTCCGGTGACGAAGCTGGCTGCGGGGCTGGAGAGGTAAACGGCGGCCTGTCCGATATCGTCCGGGCGGCCGAAGGTCTTCGCCGGGGTGCGGGAGAGGATCTTGTCGCGCCGGGCAGGGTCGCCGTCGAGCGCTTGGCGCATCATGGGCGTCTCGATCCAGCCGGGGGCGATGGCATTGACGCGCACACCCTGGCCGGAGGCTTCGGTGGCCAGGCTGCGGACCATGCCGAGCATGCCGGATTTGGCGGCGCTGTAGGCGGTCAGAAGCGGTATGCCGAAAATCGAGGCCATGGAACCGATGAAGAGGATCGAGCCGTGATTGCGCTTTAGCATGCCCGGAAGAACGGCCCGATTGAGCGCGTGGGCCGCGCAGAGGTGGGTGGTGAGGATTGCCTGGAAGTCGGCCTCCGTGGTTTCGACGGCGGGCTTCTTGAGGTGGATGCCCGCGTTGTTGACCAAGATGGAGACGGGGGCTCCGGCGGCGTTCTCCGCTTGCCTGACCAGGTGCGGCGCCTCCTCCAGCCGGGTGACGTCGTGGACGACGTAGCCGGCCGCGCCACCGAGGGTTTTGACCGCCTCGGCGAGAAGCGCTTCGCGGCGGCCGGCGAGCACGACCCGGGCGCCGGCCTCGACCATGCAACGGGCGATGGCCAGCCCGATGCCGCTGCCGCCGCCGGTGATCAAGGCGCATTCGCCGTCGAGGGAGAAGGGGTCTTGGTTGGCGTTCATGGCAGGTTGGTCAGAGCACGCCATATTTGCGGAACGCCTCGGTGCTGCTCATGCCGTTCTCGATTTCCCTGCGCACGAGGTTTTCGGCCGAGGCTTTTTCCAGCGAGCGCTCAATGACTTCGCGCTCCACCGATTGCGGGATCACCACCACGCCGTCCTGGTCGCCGAAGACGAGGTCGCCGGGCTCGACCCAGACCTTGCCCACCTCGATGGCGCAGCGGAAATCAACGACCTTGGTGCGCACGGAGGAATCCTGCGCGAAACGACCGCGGCTGAACACCGGCCAATCCTGTTCCAGGACCTTGGGGGTGTCGCGGTGATACCCGTTGACCACCGCGCCGGACGCGCCGCGCATGCGGGCCGTGGCGGTGAGGATCTCGCCCCAATAGGCGCATCGCATGTCGCCTCCGGAGGCGAGGTAAACCTCGCCGGGGCGGAGGTCGTCGAGCGCTTCGGTCAGCAGGCCGAAGGGTTTTTTCTGGGGGCCGTAAACATCGATCATCAGCACCGGCATCGCGCGGCCCGCCAGCTTCATGGTGGTCTGCATGGGCTGGATGGCCTGGGGGAGGAATTGATGGTAGCGCCCAAGCTGGTCGAGGACGTCGCCAACGACCGGGGTGTAGAGCCGGTCCTTGATCTTTTGGAACAGTTCCTGGTCGTTTCCGTCTTTCATGAGCTTCCCGATGCAAGGGTTTGAACGCCGAGGTCGCGGGATTGGCGCAAAGCCAAAAGGTGTGCGGGGTCGGCAGAATTCATGGCGGCTCCATTATCCTTAACTTGCCTTGAAACCACAATGGACGTAGCAATCCACTTATTGCACTTTTAGATCACATCGTTCCCCGCCTTGGGTGGGACAAGGTTCAGATTGATACACCGCGCATCCACTGCTGTGAACCGGGCTGGTCTTGGCTGGTGCCGGCCTTCGACGACTTCGACATCTGGCTGGTGTTGGCGGGCACGGGCAGTCTTGAGCTGAATGGTGAGCACTGCTCACTGAGGCGCGGCCAAGGGTTTGTCTTCCAGCCGGGCGACAGCTTGGCGGCCTCGCACGAGCCGTCCGATCCGCTCACGGTGTTTGCCTGGCACTGGCGGCATCCGGCCAAGGGCCGGACGACAAGGTTTGTGCCCGATGCATTGCATTTTCAGATGCCAAACGTGGACTTCACGCAAGGGCTTTGTCAGCATCTGACGCGGCTTTCGGTGCAGCCCGGCTGGATGAAATCCGCGGGCGCAGGACTGCTTCATGGTCTGCTTGCGGAGTTGTTTGGTGCGGTCGCCTTGCCTCGATCCGCTGGTCCTGTGGATCGCCTGGACGAGCTTTGCATGGACATACGGTCCAGCCCCGGGCGAAACTGGTCGCTCCCGCAAATGGCGGCGGCGTGTCATCTCTCGACGCCGCAGTTTTGCCGACGCTTCCGCCGGCGTTACAATGTTTCGCCGATGCAGTTTGTGATCCGGGAGAGAGTGCGCCGGGCCCGTGAACTGTTGAAGGAGTCTGCTCTGAGCATCCAGGAAATCGCGGCGGAGCTTGGGTATAACGACGTCTATTTCTTTCACCGCCAATTCAAGCGTCTGAGCGGGCAGACTCCGTTGAAGGCAAGATCCGGATTTCGCTGAAGACGGCAGTTCCAATGCCGCTGGCGACGATGTTGGCTTGAGCCGCCGAGCTTTCACATACGACCCATGCCTCAAAACGTCGCCAGTTTCTCCACTGCGCTTCGCGGCAACTCGGGCTGCGGTGAATGTAGGTCTCGCTCACGGATTTCTTCGCGTGGCCGGTCACGATGTCGGCGAGGGATAGGCCCCACGCCGGCGTTCACGAAGAAAATTTTGATGGTGGGGAGGAAGGATTGGAAGGCCTGCTGGCGATCAGGTATTGGCGGCAGCGGGATATGTAGGAGGAGACGCTGTCGCGAACGTCGTGCGCGGATTCGGGTGCACACCAGCGAATCAAGCGCGCTGACGGTTCAGCCTAGGGCGGCTGCCAGCTTCAACAGTGCCCGGATGCTGGTGCTTTCGCCAAGATGTCGGTGCTCCTGCAGCGTGGCTTCGGCTAGTCGGGCGAGCGGCATCAGCTGAGTGACTCGGGCTCGGCTGAGGCCGGTTTTTCGGGCAATGTCTGCCAAGCGCAAAGTGGGGTCGCGATTCATGTCCGCCGCCCACCCGCGGACCATCTCGATGACCTCTGCTGCCGATGAGCGAGGTTGAGGCGGAGTCGGTGCGGTAGGCTCGTCGAGCTTTGCTTTTGGGCGCAGATGCCATGCGAACGGAGACTCAAGAACCGGCCCTCTCCAGCCCTGTCCTTGCGGGACACTAAGTATGAATCGAATAGATAGCTGGCGCGAATCTTTCGAGGTCTGCCGCGCCCCGGGCAGCCATTTTAGGCCCCAAGAACTAAGACGAGTTCTTTGGGGCTTTTTTTCGCCCCGATTCTTCACGCCTGGCCACTTCTTGGCCGTTTTCCGGTTTATCAAGCGCTGAAGTGGAGCGGTGGAACCCCGGAGCCGGCCTTACAAAATTTTCGCTTCCGCGACACTGCCTCCTCGTCTAGACGGGAGGGTGAGACAGACGCCTACAAACTCGACGCCCACCGGCCGCGCCCGCGGCCTCGACCTCATCGGCGATGTGCATGGCGAATACGGCCAGCTCGTCCGCCTGCTTGAAAAACTTGGCTACCGTCACGTCCGCGACACCGAAGCCGCCGGCCCCGGAATCTGGCACCACCCGGAACGCACGGCGGTCTTCGTCGGCGATCTCATCGACCGCGGTCCCGACTCTCCCGGCGTAGTCCGCCTCGTGCGGGGAATGGTCGAGCGCGGACACGCCCTCGCGATCCTCGGCAACCACGAGATCAACGCCATCGCCCGCGTCACCACCGACGACGCTGGCAACTGGCTGCGCGCTCGGACGCCCGAGAAAATCGGCCCGCACCAGACCACGCTCGACCAGTTCGCGCGCCGGCCCGAAGAGGAGTGGCACGCGGCCATCGCGTGGTTCAAGACCCTCCCGCTCCACCTCGACTTCGGTGGCCTGCGCGTCGTCCACGCCTCGTGGCACGCCAGCTCGGTCGCTACCTTGGCCGGGCTCGGTCCGCTCACCGTCGAAAATCTTCGTCGCCTCTATCGTGAGTCCGCGCTCGCCGCCGCGCGCGAGTGGGTGCTCAACGGCCCGGAGCTGCCGCTGCCGGCCGGCGGCCACTTCTTCGACCATGCCGGCAAGCGGCGCACCGAGATTCGCACCGCGTGGTGGCAGGTGCCGCTCGCCCGCACGTGGTCCGACCTCTGTTTTCCGCCGGGCGACGTGCTCCATGAGGTTCCGGCCGACGCGCCGCTCCCGCTCAGCGCCGCATGCTACGGCCCGGATGCGCCGCCTGTAGTTTTCGGGCACTACGCCTTGCCCGCGGATGCCAACGCGGTCCAGGCGCCCAACGTCGCCTGCGTGGACTTCGGCGCGGGCAAGGGCGGTGCCCTCGCGGCCTACCGCTGGGACGGCGAGGCGGTTCTGAGCGAAGCCAAGGTCGTGAAGGTCCCCGGCCTCTCCTTTTCAACCCATACCTAAACCTATGCCCACACTACAACGCGCACTCGAAATCGCCGTCACCGCCCACGCCGGCCAGGTCCAGAAAGACGGCTCGCCCTACGTCCTGCATCCGATCCGCCTCGCCCTCGGCCTCCCGCCCGGCCCGGCGCAGATCGTCGCCGTCCTCCACGACGTCGTCGAGGACACCCCGTGGACTCTCGATCAGCTTGCCGCCGAGGGCTTCGCGCCGGAGGTCATGGAAGCCGTCGCGCTGCTCACCAAACCCGACGGCGCGGACTACATGGCCTACGTTGAGAAGGTCGCGAGCAACCCGCTCGCTCGCGCGGTGAAGCTCGCCGATCTCGAAGACAACATGAACGTCCGCCGCATCCCCGGGGAGCTGCGTGAGAAGGACCTCGCGCGCCTCGCCAAATACCACCGCGCGTGGACCCACCTTCAGAACCATGCCGGAGGAGCCACGAAGCCATGAACCACGCCGATCCGAACAACTTCAACTCCACGTGCGCCGGATCACAACCGGCTTGTCCCGCGATCAGCCTCCGGTTTCCCGCGCGAATCGAGCACGGCCACATTGTGCTGCCGCCAGATTTTGCTGCGTCTGGTGCCGGCGAGGGCTCAGCGCTGCTGGTGATCGTCAAGACGATCCCCATCCTCGACACCGACTGGGGCCGTGGCCTTCTCCGCCGCGACCGACTCCCCGTAGCTTCAGCGGGAACGACGCTCTACACCCTTCGAAGAGGCATCAGCCACAAACCTGACCCAGAGAAGGAAAAGTTCCTGCGCGCCTACAGTGACGCCATCCGAGCTTCGCTTGGCGTGAGGCAGCCCAAGGAGAACGAGCACCCGGACCACCTCTGCGAGATTCATCTCTTGGAAGATCTCTACGTGTCCATTCGCGAGCGCGGCACGACGCGCCTATGCCCTTGTCGTTGCCGCGTGGGTTGGCTCGAAAAGCAGTTCTCCTCACTCAACCTCGCCCTCTCCGCGATAATCCGCGAGACCGAGCCGAACCGCGCGTCCGGCACCGGGAACGCCCACCACGAGATCATCGCTCCCTTCTTCGGGGACCCGAAAAACTCAGATGCTTGGTCCACCTTGGGCGAGTTCATCACTCGCTTGCGCATGAAATCTCCGGCGAACGCGGGCGCGGGAGAACAGTTGGTGTTGCCAATCCATATCGAGGAGGCGGCATCATGAAAGTCCCCGCCAAGTTTGAGCCGCCCCCGGATGCCGAGTTTTGGGCCGCCGCCGACGAAGAAGGCCGCGACGCCACCTCGCCCCGCTGCTCCGCCGTCCAACTGCATGAGGCGGCTCAGCGGTTTCCGCTAAACCGGAAGGAGTCGAGCTCGCGGCCGGTCTCGTCGAAGGCGCGGCCTTCTCCGGTGCCGTCGGTATGCAGCGTCACCCGCAGCACGTTCAGCGCGCTCTCGGCCCGCTCCAAATAGGGGCGCTCGGGGTGCACGCTACGCGAGCCCCGACCCCAGTTGCCATCGCCGACGTAGAGCACGCCCTCGGGGTGGGGCTTTCCGCCACGCAGGCGCTTGGTCCGCTTGTAGGTGTGGTCGTGGTGCTCGAAGACGATCGAGGGCCGCTCTTGTTCAAGCAAAGGCACCCAGTGCTCGCGCACCAGCGCCGACACCCGCTCCTCGAAGGGACGATGCGAGGGCCAGGCGGGCACGTGGTAAACCACGATGCGGTGCGGGATCTCGCGTCGCTCCGCAAGCGCGCCGGCGAACCAGCGGGTCTGCTCGCCCGCCACCGGGGTCGTGTGCTGGGTGTCGAGCAGGAAAAGCGAGAGCCAGGATCCGAAGTCGAGCACGGCGTAACCGGTCTCCGGATACAGGCCGTCGAAGAGGGCGTAGTAGAAGGGCGCCCTTTCCCGTGTGCCGTCGTAGCCGCCCCGCACCTCGTGGTTGCCGATGCAGACGAGCTTGGGAATCAGGTCTCCCTCGGGGGTGCGCATGAACGCGTGCCAGTCGCGCAGGTAGTGCCACCAGCGGTCCACGTGCACGCCGTCGGCGTAGGCCAGGTCGCCGCCGACCACGGCGAAGCGCGGCGACCACGAGGCGGCGACGCGGTGCAGGTCGCGCACCACGGGGCGGGTGCCGATGTCGCCGCCTTGGGCGAAGACCAGGGGGCGGTCCAGCGTGGCGGGCGCGGTCAGGAAACTCTCCGTGCGTTCGGAATCACCGACGCGGAAGCGGAACCGGGCGTCGGGGCGGAGACCCTCCAGGCGCACGCGGTGCACGTAGTCGCCGCTTGCACCGAAGGGCACCGTCTCCGATGTCGCCTGCCGCGCCGTTGTTTCGGCCTCACCCTCCGCCCACCAGGACAGGGTCACTGGCGCGGGATCGGTGAGTCGGGCAGGGCGGGGCGTCGGCAGCACCAAGCGCTCGTCCGGCCGCGCCGAGGCGCGCAGGAGCAGGTCGCCCCAGTGACGTCCGGCGGGCGGTGGGGGCAGTCGCAACTCGGCGCGGGCCAGCCCGGCCTCGGATTTTTGCAGCACTCCCACGGCCAGCTTCCTCTCTCCGGCGAACACCGTCACCGTTTCACTGGCTCGCTCGGCCACCGCGCTGACGTTTAGAATCTCGCCGTGCGGCGTGGCGAAGTAGGCCACCAGATCCTCCGCTCCGCGGTTCGAGGTTTGGCCAAGCCTCACGCGATGATAGGCCTCGGGATTCTCGTGTGCTCCGGAAAGAGGGAACCAGGCATAAGTTCGAATCGGGCGGCGCGGGTCGAGATCGTTGAATACCACCTGGAGCCGCACTTCGTCGCCCTCGGTCGCGGGCCCCCCGATGCTTTCCCACGGAATCAGGGCTTCGAACACTTGCCGGCCCCTTGAGTCGACGACGCGGGCATGATGGACGATGGGCGCAGTGGGACGTTCGGTTCGGCGATCGACCACCAGATGAACCTGATCCTCAACCCCGAGGATGACTTGCGTGTGCCCGCCACCCGGAGGACCGACAAAAATCTCCATGCTGTCGCCGCTCCAGGGGTTGTTTGGATTGGGAGTGCCGACGGTGACGTCGTCCGACACCACGGCGGCGACCGCCAGGCCCTGATCGGTCCAGCCAAGCAATAGCTCGGCCGAAAAATCCTTCGGTGCGGCCACACCACCGCCTGGGTTTGCGAAAAGCTTCACCCGGTGCGCGTGTTCCGGCCAGTCGCCAAGGTCCCCGTCGATCTCGAGTGATGACGCCAGTTTGGGCAAAACTACCTCATCCCGTGGCGAAGGAGCGGTGACGGCGCCTTCGGGCGTCGGCAGCTCGGCTCCCGGTGCGATCCATTGGATCGCCACCGTGCTCGTGGGATCGCGCTCCCAAGTAAGGAAAAGGGTGTCGGGTGTTGCGCCAACCGAGGTGGCGGACACGAGCAAAAGTGAGACGAGGGACAGCTTCGTCGGCATGGATTGAGGATCGGTTGCGGCTGTGACTAAGCGTGGTGCTTTTGTTCGCGAAACAGCGCGAAATCGCGAGGTCCCAGGTGCAGGTTTCCGTCTTGGATTTTCGCGATGCCTCCGAAAATCGGCTGCCAATCGAGCTTCGCGAGCTCCGTGGGCAAGGTTTTGGAGACCGCGCGGTCGGCGGGGTTGAGCGCGACCAGGATGCGTCCCGCCTCCGGCGAACCGCGAAGGTAAACAAAGGGATATTCTCCGGCGGAGAGCGGCAGGGACTCGTAGGGCGCGTCGGCGGCGAGGGCGGGCTCGTTGCGACGCAGCGCGGCGAGAGCGCGGATGAAGTGGAGAAACGACTCCGGGTCGCGCTCCTGCGCCGCCACGGTGGGCGCGTCGGGCGCGGGATCGACCGGGAAGTAGAGTCGGTCGGGGGCGGCGTCGGAGAAGCCGAGGTTTGGCCCGCCGCCCCACTGCATGGGCGTGCGGGCGCCGGCGCGCAGGCAGTAGGCGCCCTCCTTCGGGGGCACGCCCTCGAGCTGCCGCATGCCGATCTCGTCCCCGTAGTAGAGAAAGGGCAGGTTGGGCATGGTGAACGAGAAGGCGTGGATGACGCGCAGGTCGCGCTCGTCGCGCCCGGCGTTGCGGATGCGGATGAGGTCGTGGTTGCCGACGGGCAGGGAGATGTAGCCGAGCTCGCGGGTGGCGCGCAGCATCGGCTCGTAGAGGGCGAGAAAGCGGCCGAGGTCGCCCCGGCCTTCGCGGTCGAACCAGCTGTGGCCCTTGCCGAAGGGGTTGCGCACGCGTTCGGATTGAAAGAGGTCGTTGTATTCAGGAATCCAATGCAGGAAGTCGGCGTGGAAGCCGGCGGCGAGGGCGGCGGGCGGGTTGGACCATTCGGAGATGATGAAGGCCTCCGGGAAGTCGTGGTCGAGCATGCCGCGCACCTCGCCCCAGAACTCGGCGATGCGGCCGCGTTTGTCGCGCTTCACGAGCGAGCCGGCCATGTCGATGCGGAAGCCGTCGCAGCCCATCTCCAGCCAGAAGCGGAGGATGGAGACCAGCTCGGCGCGGAGTGCGAGCACGTCGGGGTGGTCGGGGGCGAGTTGCCAGGGCTGCGCGGGGTCGGGCTCGCCCCAGCCGTAGTTGAGCGCCGGCTGATGGACGAAGAAGTTGGTCATGTAGTTGCCGTCGCGGTCGCAGGCGCCCTGCACGAAATCCTTCGCGTAGTCGCCCATGCCCTCGAACCAGGTGCAGTTGGTCCAGATATACCAGTTGGAGTGGCGATTCGGGGTCGGGCGGCAGGACTCCTTGAACCAGGGGTGCTGGTCGGAGGTGTGGCCGGGCACGAAGTCGAGGATGACGCGCAGGCCGAGTTCGTGGGCGCGGGCGAAGAGGGCGCGGGCGTCGGCGTTGGTGCCGTAGCGCGGGGCGACGGCCTTGTAGTCGGCGACGTCGTAGCCGGCGTCCCGGAAGGGCGAGACGTAGATCGGGCTGAGCCAGATGCAGTCCACGCCGAGGGACTTGAGGTAGGGAAGACGCGAGATGATGCCCGGCAGGTCGCCGATGCCGTCGCCGTCGGAGTCCTGGAAGGTCTGCGGGTAGACCTGGTAGAAGACGGCGGAGCGCACCCAGTCGGGGGCCTTGCGGGCGCGCGCGACGGGTGCGGAGACCTGGGATTCGGAATGGGTGAAGGCTTCGGTGGGCATGAAAAAACGAAGCGCGGCCGTAGTGAATATAGACTACGGCCGCGCGCGGGGGCTCACTGTTTCACGAGCACGATCCGGTCGAGGCTCATGGTGCGGCTGCTGCTGGCGGGGTTCTTGCCGACGACGGTGAGGCGGAAGAGGCGCGAGCCGTGGGTGGAGGTGGTGACGGTGCCCAGGGTGGTCTCGATGAAGTCGGGCCCGACGGACTGGTCGATGGCGGGGCCGACGTTGGCGCCTTCCCAAGAGGCCTGGATGATGCCGCGGGTCGAGGACGTGCGGTAGCGGTAGCGCAGCGCGTAGGTGCCGGGCGGGACGTGGGGCACGAGGATCTCCATCCATTGACCGTTGGTGCTGGAGGTGGCGAGGACGTGCATGCCGTTGCTGGCGTCGGGCGTGCTCGGGTGGCTGGTGCTGAAGCCGCCGGAGAGGGTGCGCGCGAGCGATTCGCCCTCGTAGGTGCCGGTCTGCGAGAGATCGAACTGGAAGATCAGCGGACGATTCTCGGAGCCGGTGGTGGAGGGGACGGTGAGGCGCACGTAGTTGGTGCCGGCGGGGAGGGCGCCGGCCGGGCTCATCTCGGTGAGCCACCGCGCGGAGGCCTGGGCCTGCTCCGTCTCGGTCTTGTCGATGATGCCGCGGAAGGCGGGCACCGGGGTCCAGGTGCTGCCGTTGGTGGAGGCGTGGAAGACGACCTTGTCGTGGTAATCGAAGGTGACGCCGGAGGCGGTGGTGGTGTTCCAGCCGAGGCCGATGCGGGCGGTGAAGTGGTCGATACGCGGCGCGGAGAAGACGATGGAGTTGGTGGCGGTGTCGGAGCTGCGGCGCCAGGCGGTGGCGTCGCCGAGCCAGAGGGCGGGGTTGAGCGTGGTGGCGATCCAGTTGGTTTGGGTGAGGCCGGCGAGGCTGGAGCCATCGTAGGTGATGAGCGAGGCGCTCGGGTGGCTGGGCTGGATGCGGATGAGGACCGGCTCGTCCGCGACGGAGACCTGGAAGGCCCCGGAGCTGAGCGCGACGTTGGTGGCGCTGGTGCCGAGGAGCGGGCGGTAAACGGCGACGGGGCTTAGCGCGGGCTGGGTCAGCGTGACGGTGACGGTCTGCGCGGGCACGGTGATCTGCGTGGCGGTGCTGGGGTTCCAGCTTGGTTTCTCGACCCAGAGCACGAGCCAGTAGCTGCCGTCGCGTTTCTGGAGGAGCATGTCGCAGATGTCGGCGGTGCTGCCGCTCAGGGCGTAGCCGAAGTGACCGGGGGTGAAGGCGGGGCCGGGGTCGTTGAGGAGCTGGAGGAGGTTTTTGAGCGCGGTGTAGATCGGCTTGGGCGAGCTGTCGTTGCGGAGCAGGCCCCAATTCGATTCGCGCGCGGTCGGGCTGGCGCCGGGTTTCAAGTCGGCGAGCTCGTGGATGAAGGTCCGCTCCACTCCGCGGCGGAAGTAATTCAGGAGGAGCCGGGTGCCGTATTTGGCGGCCACGGCCTCGGTGACGCCGCCGTTGGCGGTGGCGTTGGTGTATCCGGTCTCGGATACGTGGAGCGGGAGGCCGGGCCAGACGGTTTGCGAGTGGCGGAGATAGGTCGAAAGCGAGTCGGAGGCGGGCGGCTGGTTGCCCGGGTAGGGGTGGGCGTTGCCCACGTCCACGCGGTCAAGCATGGAGCCGAGGTTGCCGATCTGGGTGGTGCGCGCGAGGGCGGGGGCGAGGACGGGGAAGCCGGAGTAGGCGGGGTCGGCGGCGACGGCTTGGTAGAGCGCGAGCTGGTAGGCGCGGAGGTTGGCGATCCAGTTTGGGTCGGGGGAGTTGTCGTATTCGTTGGGCCCCTCGATGGCCTCGATCGCCTGGGTGAGGGTGCGGTTGGCGCCGGCGACGTTCCAGGTCTTGGTCTTGCCCATGTGGAGGCGGGCGGCGATCTGGCTTTGGTCGAGCAGGCCGTTGCTGCGGGTGTCGAAGACGAGGGTGGCGCGGATGCCGTGGGTGACGGCGAGGTCGATGAGGCGGGGGTTGGCGGTGTTGTTGTCGTAGAAGCCGTCGCGAATGTGGCGGATGCCGGATTCGACGAGGCGCTGTTTGGTGGTGGGCCAGCCGGTGGAGTAGGGGACGAGGTCGAGGTAGTTGGCGTGCATATGCACGCCGACCGAGTCCACGAAGGCGTCGGCCATGCGGGCTTGGGTGGCGGCGGCGTGGGCTTGGGCGAGGCCGAGGTGGGCAAGGAGGCCCAGGCCGAAAGCGCGTGCGAAGCGGGTGAAGGAAACGGCGGAGGCGGCTGGCGGGGTGGTGGGGAGCGGTGGGGTCATGGTGGGGTATGGTTGGGGGTTGGGGGGGGAAGCGTGTGTTCAGGGGGGCGAGGCGAGGCGGCCGAGTTCCTGCTCGATCCAGATGAGGTCGGCCTCCTGTGAATTTTGCCCTTCGAGGAGCGCGGCGAAGCGCGAGGCGTGTTGCGCCTGCTCGTCGGGCCGAAGGGCACCGAGGCGATGGAAGGCGGCGAGTTGGACGTCTTGGCGCATCACGTTTCGTCCGGCGTTGCGGGAGCGCATGCGGAGGCCGTCGCGGATCGCGGAGCGGGCGGCGGGGGCGAAGCGGCGCAGAAATTCGTCCACGCCGCCCGAGGGCGAGAAGAGGTGGTGGAGGTGGTTGTCGCGCGCTCGCTCCAGGTCGGGGCCGAGGGAGCGAAGGGTGAGATCGAAGCCGTCGGGCACGCCTTCGATGCGGGGCACGAAGGGCGCCATGAACGCATCGGGCTCGACGCCGACGATGGCGGGCAGCCAGCCGGAGCGTCCGGTGAAGAGCCGGTTGCCGGGGCGGGAGGCGAGAAAGTGGAGGAAGTCGAGGGCGAGCTCCGGGTTTTGGCTTTGGCGGGTGAGGCCGAAGCCCGAGGCGGTGCGGATGTTGCCTTCGCTGGCGGGCCCGAGGACGAAGCGTCCGAACTCGGCGTCGTCGGCGGCCGGCGAGGGAAGGGAGAACACCCCGAGCTCGAAGGGGACCTGTTGGCGCAGGCTCGTGGCGTCCCAGCTGCCGGTGGCCATCATCAAGGTGGTGCCTTGGGCGAAGCGAAACATGGCGTCATCGCGCCCGAGCTGGAGGAAGCCCGGTTGCATGTGGTGGCCGACCTCGCGCATCAGGGTGAGGCCGGAGCGGATCGCGTCGTCCTCGAGGTCGAACTCGCCGCGGAGGAAGGCGACCCCGAGCTCGCTCGGCGAGGCGTTCATGGTGCGGAGCATGTCGACGTCGAGCGCGAGGCGCTGGGTCTGGCCCCGGAAGAGCTGCGCCATGAGGAAGGGAGCGTTGTAGCGGGAGCCGGAGATGGCGCTGATCGGCCGGTTGCGTTCCCGGGCCCACTCCTCGACGCGGGCGCAGATGGCGAGGAAGGCGCGGTAGTCGGCCGGGTGCGGGGTGTCGCCGAGGGCCGAGCGCCAAAGGTCGCGGTTGTAGAACACGCGCACCGTGAAGAGGGTCGAGGGGATGCTGTAATACTCGAGCAGGTTTACGTTGAAGGCGGAGCCGGTGAGCTCATCGACGAAGGTCGAGCGCCAGGGCAGGCCCTCGAGCGGGGTGCCTTGGTTGTAGGGATTGGGTTGTTCGACGTGTTCGGTGAGCGGGGTGAAAAAGCGAGCGAGCAACTCGTCGGTCACGCCCATGCCCACGGCGATGAGGTCGGGCGCGGTGCCGCCGACGAGCTGGGTGCGCAGCCAGGAGGGGTAGGCGCGGTCGGGGATGGCGAGCTGCTCGACGCGCACGTGGGGGTGGAGGCGCATGTATTCGCGCGCCACTTCGTCGAAGGCGTCGCGCACGCCGCCCTCGAGCTGCCAGTGGGCGAAGCGGAGGACGGGCCGGTCCGGATCGTTGCTTTGGCGCGAATAGCTGATCACGCGGAGGGCGGCGAAGAGGAAGGTGCCGAGCAGCAGGGCGAGGCCCAGCCAGTTAAGGCGGCCGATGTTCATGACGAGGCCGCCTCCGCGGGGTTCTCGGACGGGAGCGTCGCCAGGATTTCGCGGACCCGGGAGGCGCGAATATCGCGGGGGAACTCGGCGAGGAAATCGCGCCCGAAACGAAGCGCGGTCTCGTGATCGCCCAGCTCGTGGGCGAGATTGACCAGCGCGATGGTGGCGTTGGTGCGGCTGTTGACGCGAACGACGCCGAGCTCCACCGCCGAGCGCAGGTGGGCGAGCGTGGTCTGGTCGCGCCGGCCGTTGCGCAGGCGGGCGAAGGCGAGGTGGAGGTGGTGCTCCTTGCGGAGGGTGGGAATGGTGAGGAGGCGGCCGGCATCCTCCACCGCGGAGGCGCGAGCCTCGAAATCCTCGGCGGCGCCGCGATGCAGCTCGAGCAGGCTCCATTTGATGAAGGCCAGCTGACCGAAGAGGGTGTCTGGATGCTCCTCGAAGAGCGCGGCGTAGATCCGCGCCGCGGCGGCGCGATCGGGTGCGAGGCGGTGCACCTGCTCGACGCGGCCGAGGTAGTAGCGGGCGGCGACGCGCAGCCCGGGGTCGGAGGCCTCGTCCGCGAGCGCGGTGAGCAGACGGGCGGCCTGGTGGATGTTGGTCTCGGTCTTCGGCTGGGCGACGAGAAGCGTCAGGGCGCGGCCGAAGAGGGCCTCTTCCTTGGCCGACTCGGAGCTTAGCGTGCGAAAGGCGCGGCCGGCGTCGTCGAGCAGCGAGAGCCCGGCCAGTTCCCAGGCCTGCTCCGCCGTGAGGGGGCCGGAGCGCGCCGCATGATCGCGGGGCGAGCAGGCGGCGAGGCCGAGGACGGCGAGCGCGAGGGCGAGGCGCGGGAGCGCCCGCGAAGGCGATGAAACGTAAGTATGCAATGGATACGGATGGGCCGACGCGTCAAAGGCGGATGCCGCGACGCGCCGAGCCGGACGGGCGAGACGCGGCGTAGCGGGAGAGACGGGGATCAGCGGCGCACGCGCAGGCGGGGGAAGTTTGACGCGTCGCGGCGGGTGGCGAGACCCTCGGCGAGTTGCAGCCAGCCTTTGCGCTCGTTGGTGCCGATGTTGTTGTCGGCGTCGTTGACCACGAGGTTGAAGCCGAGGCCGTTCTCGGCGAGGGCACGGGCGAGGCCCATCTCGCGGAGGTTGAGCTCGAACTCGTAGCGCAGGCCGCCGGCGATGGGCGTGACGACATGGCGGGGGTTGGTGCGGAGGGCGGCGGCGGCGGCGGGGCGGGACCACTCGAAGAACTCGACCTCGCCGTCGTTGCGGCGGGCGGCACCAAGCACCCAGAAGTCGTCGCGCTGGCCGGCGGAGGTGTTGGCAAGGGCCACCTGCACGCTGTCGCCGCGCCAGAGGTTCCAGCCGGAATAGTGCTGGTGGTGGGTGTCGTCGCGCACGTCGACGCGCACGTGGAGCACGTCGCCCTTCAGGCCGAGCCAGAGGTCGGCGGAATGATCGGAGGGGCCCTGCCAGGTGCGGGGCTCGTTGAGGGGGTCGTTCTCGAAGCGGTTGCGGACGAAGGCGGGCTGATCGAGGCGAAGGGTGGGCGTCGGGGCGAGACCGTCCCGATTAAGCCAGAAGGTGCGGCGGGTGGGGGCGCGAAGATCAAAGGAGTGGCCGGCGAGGCTGAGCCGGACCTGCTCTTCGTCACTGGCGGTCTCGATGGCGGTGGATTGGCCGGGTGAGAGGCGTCCTTCGCGGTCGCCGAGGCGATAGGAGACGGGGGCGGAGCCGGGGTTGCTGAGCGCTATCTGGTCGCGCACGTCCACGAGAAGGGAGGCGCGGAGTTCGGCGGGCGCGCCGGAGAGTTCAAAGTAGGAGGGGCTGCGGCTGATGTGAAAGAGGGCGCCTTGGGGCGTGGTGGCGGCGGGGCTGGCGTTGCCCATGAGGTCGACGCTGCGGGCGCGGGGGGCGCCTTCGCCCAGCGAGGCGAGGAGGACGGCGTCGCCGGCGGACTCGGCCTCGGCCCAGGCGACGATGACCTGGCGCTGGGGTCCGGAAAAGAGGAAGGCGAAGCGACCGTCGCCGATGTCGATGCGGCGATCGTAACGCAGGCCGGAGAGTTCGCGGGCGAGGGCGGCGTAGGCGACGAAGACGGGGCGGGGCTCGCCGTTGCGCATGTTCACCATCGCGTAGTGGTTGGTGTGGTTGGAGCGGCCGCGGAAAAGGAACCAGTTGTAACCGACGGCGCCGTGCGAGGCGGCGAAGGTGAATTTTTTGGGGAGGGTCTTGGCTTGATCTTCCTCGTCGGTGAACTGGGTGCCGACGGAGGTTTCGTTGAAATAGAGGGGGCGGGGTTCGCGCAGCGTGCGTCGAATCTCGACGAGGGGGCCGGTGAGGGCGCGGTAGAAGCTGTCGAACATGCCGTGCTGGTGAAGGGCGTGGAGGTCGAAGGAGTCCTGGGTTTCGGCGATGGCGCGGGCTTGGAGATCGGGGTTGAGGCGGCGGCCGCCGTGGTTGAGGACGGTGGCGAAGCCGCCGCTCATCACGAGGGCCTGGGGGTCGGCGCGGCGGATCTCCTCGGCGGCGATGCGCTGCATCTGGATGAAGTGGTCGGTGGTGCCGCGGAAAAAGCCGTCGAGGTCGGGCTCGTTCCACACCTCGTAGGCGAAGATGCGACCGCGGTAGCGCTCGGCGGTGCGGCGCACGTAGTCGCGCCAGGCGTCGAGGCGGGGTGGGTAGGTCATGCGCCGGCGCCAATCCGCATCCTCGGGGGCGCCCTCGGCGGCCCAGAGCGCGCTGTAGCCGAGGCCGGTCTGGATGCGCAGACCGGCGGCTTGGGTGGAATCAAAGATCCGATCCTGGCGACCCCAGTTGTAAACTCCTTCCGAGGGCGAGAGCTCGTGCCAGTTTACCCCGAAGCGGTGGGTGCGGGCGCCGAGGGCGCGGGCGAGCTGCGCGTCCTCGAAGTTTTCGACCCCGGTGGTGGCGAGGTCGATGCCGTCGATGGGCGGCAGGTCGCCGGGCAGTTCGAGAAACGCGAAGGAGCCCGCGAAGAGCTCCTCCACGCCTTGGATGCGGATGCGCCAGCTCCAGATGCCGAAACGGTCCACCTTGTCGCCGAAGCGAAACTCCTCGCTCGCGTTGGGCGCGAGGCGCACGGCGGGCAGATTCCAGGGCATCCACCTGCCGCCGGGCGCGCGGATCTCGGCGTGAAGGGGCGCGTGGAGCGGGCCGAGGCCGTCGTTGGTGAGGCGGATCGCGGCCGCGCCACGCTCGGCCTCGGTGAAGTAGAGGGTGCGGCGGGCGGGCACGAACTCGGCGCGCGGAGCGGGCGCAAGATCCTCGGGGCGGACCTCAAGCCCGAGGGATGAGATGCGCACGATGCCCTGGGCGCCGACGCTGGTGTCCACCTCGATCGCGATCTCCATCAGCACGAGCTCGCCGTCGAGGGTGCGATTGCGCTCGCCGCCCCAGGAGTTGTAGCCGCGGCCGCCGGTGTTGAGCGTCCAGCCAAGGGTCTGCCGACCCTCGTTGGCACGCAGGCGGGACGACCATTGGTGGATCTCGCCGCCGGAGTCGCGGATGCGGATGGCCGCGCCGATCACGCCGGTCGCCTCGCTGGCGTCGAGGGTGAGGTTGAGCCGGCGCCCGGCGAGGGTGGCGGGGAGGCTGGCCTGCGGACGGAGCGTGATGATGCCCCATTCGCGGATGCTGGGGTCGGTGAACTCGAAGTGCAGCTCGGCGGGCGGGCCGGGGTGGATTCGGACGGCTTGTTTTCTCCGTTCCCCGCGGTCGACGCGGAAGGTGGTGCTGCCGTCGAGGCGAAGGATTTCCATCATCTCGGGCGGGGCTTCGGTCGAGGCTTGGGCGGCGAGCGGCGTGCCGAGTCCAAGAGCGAGCGCGGTGAGCGCGAACGCGAGGCCACACAGGCGTGCGGCCCGGGAGAAGAGGGCGCGCAGGGCAGGGCGCCGTCGGGTCTGTGGTGGGGATGTCATAGGGGATGGCATGGGATCAAGGTGGGGGCTCGACACTCGGGGGCGTGGCGGCCCGGACGGGGTGCTGACGGGGAGCGAGCAAACCAATGGCGGCCTGCAGGCGAGGAGCAAGCAAAACAGATATGGGGTGTTATATTTGGCTGCCGGTGTGGGGACACAGGCGTGACGGCGAGAGGCAAAGTGGGCCTTAATGCTTGCAGCGCGCCACTTGATTCCAATGCAATCGTTGCGTGCCGGATGGGAGTATAACACTTCAAGACATCGCGGATGCGGCCGGCGTCTCACGCGCCACCGTGTCGCGGGCTCTGCGCGCCGATCCTTTGATTCCGGCCGCCACGCGTGAGCGCGTGGCGCAGGTCGCGGAGCGCTTGGGCTATCGGGCCAATCCGCTGGTCTCGGCCCTGATGACGCAGATGCGAGAGGGCAAGGCCGCGGGTTTTTCGGGCACGCTCGCGCTCATCTCGCAGGATGAGGACCCGCGGCGTTGGCATCGCTCGGTGCCGGCTTGGAGGCATTTTCATGAGGGGGCGTCGGCGCGGGCCGAGGCGCGCGGGTTCAAGTTGGAGCCAATCTCCGCCGCGGGTTTCGACTCCGGTGGGCGGCGCTTGGGCAAGATACTCGAAGCGCGCGGGATTTCGGGCGTCTTGCTGGCGCCCCGGCCGGCGGGACAAACGAGTGGCGAGCTCGTGCTGGATTGGGATCGGTTTAGCGTGGCCACGACGGGGCACTCGGTTCGGCGGCCGGCGGTGCATCGGGTGTGTCATCACGGGGCGCATGCGGTGCTCGCGGCGACGGAGCAACTGAGGCGAAGAGGCTACCGGCGGGTGGGCTTGTTTCTGACGCGGGCCCAAAACGAGCGCACGGACCGACACTGGCTTGCGGGGCATTTTCTTGCGCAGGAGGCGTTGCCGTCCGAGGCGCGGGTGAAGCCGGGCTTGGTGGCGCGCACGACTTTCGATGAGTTTGAGCGCTGGTTTCGCGCGGAGCGGCCGGACGCGATCCTGGCGCTCGCCGACCTTGGCGAGTGGTTGCAGCGTCTCGGGCTGCGTTGCCCGGAGCAGGTGGGTTGGGCGCATCTCAATCGCACCGAGGAAACGGGAAACTGCGCGGGCATCGACCAGTTGTCGGACGTGGTGGGGGCGGCGACGGTGGACTTGCTCGTGGCGCAGTTGCAGCGCAACGAACGCGGTTTGCCGGCGCATCCGCTCATGCAGTTGGTGGAGGGGCGCTGGGTCGAGGGCGCGTCGGTGCGGCGGGCAAGTTGAGCCAAGCGCGAAGGCGCGGCCGCGGGTGGGGTTTTCAACGGTTGCATAGGGCGATTGTCGCGCGCCGGCCGCGCTGTGATTGCGATGCGGCATGCAAGGAAGCCCTGTTTCTCCCCCGCTTTTCGAACCCGCCCGTGCGCTGCCCGAGGCGGGAGCCTACGATGTGGTCGTGTGCGGCGGCGGCACCTCGGGTTTTCCCGCCGCGGTGGCGGCGGCGCGCGAGGGCGCGAAGGTGGCGCTGATCGAGCGCTATGGGTTTCTCGGCGGCGTGCCGACGGCGTCGATCATGCCCTGCTGGCACGGCCTGAGCCGGCACCACTCGGGCTTGTTGACGGAGTTTGCGCAGCGCGTGGCGGACTTTGACCAGGGGCCGAATCCCTTTGAGAACGATCACATCGAGCCGGAGACCGCGAAGATGGTGATGCTCGAGATGCTGATCGAAGCGGGGGTCGAGATTCACCTCCACAACTGGCTCGCGGGTGTGACGCGCGAAGGCTCGCGGGTGACCGGCGTGATCACCGAGAGCAAGTCGGGCCGGCGGGTGTTTCGCGCTCGCGCGGTGGTGGACACGACGGGCGACGGCGACGTGGCCGCGGCGGCGGGCGCCGATTACATGAAGGGGCGCGACGGGAAACTGCAGGGCATGACGCTGCGTTTCCGCATCGGGCACATCGACCTGGCGCGCTACTTCGCCTGGATGAGCGAGAATCGCGGCTTCTTTCGCGGCATCACCGACGAGCGCCTCGCCGC
Source organism: Verrucomicrobiota bacterium (assembly GCA_030604905.1). GTDB lineage: Bacteria > Verrucomicrobiota > Verrucomicrobiia > Opitutales > Opitutaceae > IMCC26134_A. The sequence continues at coordinate 44,368 of JAUVVA010000015.1, forward strand.
GCTGAAGAGCGCGGCGGCGGCGGAGAAGGCCTTCTACATCGGAGCGGATTTTTCGCCGCTCTATGCGGAGCACCCCGAGATCCCCAACCTGCCGGAGGGCAGCTATTTTAATGTCAGTTGCCTGCGCCCTGGCGAATTCTCCGTGAACGCCACGCGCATCTATGGAGTGGACGGCACGGTGGAGGAGGATCTCACCCGTGCGGAGATCGTGAGCCGCCGGCAGGCCTACGCCATCTGGCGCTTCCTGCGCCGACGCATCCCGGGCTTTGAGAAGTCGATGATCGTGGACGTGCCGGCCCAGATCGGCGTGCGCGAGACGCGCTGCATCCTCGGCGACCACGTGCTCACGGAGGAGGATTGTCGAGCAAACCGCGAGTTCCCCGACTCGGTGATGACGACGCGGATCGCCTTCGATATCCACGATGTGGACCGCTATGTGATCGAGACCTTGAAGGGTGTAGTGGACGTGCCCTACGGCTGCTTTCTGCCGCGCGGCGTGGAGGGCATCACGGTCGCGGGGCGGACGCTGTCTTGCGATCACGTCGCCAACTCCACGATTCGCAAGATGGAGACGGCCTTTCAATCCGGCCAGGTGGCCGGCACGGCGGCGGCCTTGGCGGCGCTGGCTGGCGTGACGCCGCGGGAGCTGCCGGTGTCGCGATTGCAGGCCCACTTGGAGAAGGCCGGGCTCTATGTGAGCCAGGAGGCGCGCTACCGGCAATCGGAGGTGGTGCTCGGTCGGCGACGGGATGAGCCCACAGGCATCGTGGCGGGTAAAAACGTGACCGTGCACGAGCCGCGCGAGGCTGTTAGCGCAGCGTGAGCCTCGGGCTGCGGAGACAGTTGGAAGGAACCACTAATAGAACGGTTCAAAGAGCGCTCCTCGATCCTTGCGGTTCCGCTTCGCGAAACGAGGGGTGTCGATGTTTCGGCAATGCCTCACTTAAGAAGCTAACGGCGCGCAGGTCCTTTCCCGCCGAGGCATTGCCGAGCCATCGACACCGGGTGGTCCTTCAGGACCGCTTAACCCAAAGAACGCTCATTGAGCCGTTCTATTAGTGGTCAATTCCTCCGCCCCGTCATCACGCTTAGGCGAGCAGGCCGCGCAGGCGCTGCATCGCGAGCTCGGGGCTGACGAGCAGGGGCGGCTTGACGAGCGGGGCGATCATCGGCGCCAGGCGCGACATCGAGGCCTGCGCGAAGACGAGCACGTCGAACTCGGCGGCGCGGCGGCACACGACGTCGGTGACGAGGCGGTCGTGCTCGGCCGTCTTCCCCTGGAGGAGCAGATCAAAGCCGCCCTCGCAGAGAATCTCCGTGCAGTCCACCGAGCCGCCGGCGGCCGCGGCGCGCGCTTCGAGCAATCGGCGGGTCGGGCCGAGCGTGCTGGGCACGGTGGCGAAGACGCCGATGCGCCGCCCGACGCGCACCGCGCGGTCGGCCATCTCCTCGTCGATTTTCACGATGGGCACCGAGACCGCGTCGCGGGCGCTGTCCACCGTCTCGCCCACGCTGGAGCAGGCATTGAGAATCACGTCGGCCCCGGCGTCGGCGCAGGCCTCGAACATGCGGCGCATGCGGCGGCGGAGACGCTCGTCCACGCCGTTGGCGCGGGCGTAGGCGAGCAGGGTGTCGTCCACGACGTTGACGACGGCCACTCCGGGGAGCTGGGCGCGAACGGTGTTCTGGAGCAGCTCCACGAGGGCGAAGCTGGTGTGCACGATGCCGAGGGTCTTGGTGGTGGACATGGGAAAGAGGCAGCCTGCGCCGCGGGCACAGTGTCGCAGGAGGGGGCGCGGCCGAGTCAACCTGCCTTGACCCGGTGTCCGAATAACGGACAGTTTTCGACACGCCGCGGATGCTCCGGCTTGCCCCGGCGGGCGTGGACGCTTTGGGTGCTGCGGGCCGAGTCCCCCTGAATCTCCCATGCAAAACCGCGCGGTGGCGACGTCCCTCTTCAAAGGCCTGGATGTGTTGACGGCCCTGGCCCGGGCCCCCGAGGGGCTGACCATGCCGGCGCTGCGGGCCAAGCTGCGCCAGCCGCGCACCTCGCTCTTGCGGATTCTTACCACCTTGGAGGCCTATGGGCTGATCGTGCGGGAGGGGGCGGGCTGGCGCACGACGGAACGTTTTCACGACTGGTGCCGGCGCGACATGTATCGGGATCTGCGCGAGCGCCATCGCCCGCTGCTCGAAGCGGTGGCGGCCGAGGTGGGCGAGTTGGTGGAGCTGGGCGTGGCCGAGGGCAGTGGCGTGCGCTATATCGACTGGATCGAGGCCGACCACCCGATCACCGTGGATCCGCGCAAGAGCGCGCTCTACCCGCTGGAGCGCACCGCGACGGGCAAGCTCGTGCTCTCGCAGCGGCCCGATCTCTGCGCCGAGCTGCGGGGGCGCGCGCTGCTCGCCGAGATCGCCGAGGCGGGGCGGGCGGGCGTCGCGTGGAATCGACGGGAATCGGATCCGAATATCGTCGCGGTGGCGACCTGGGTGGGCGCCGCGTCGCCGCTCACGCCGGTGCTCTGCGTGAAGTGGCCTTTCTTTCGTTTCACGGAGGCAAAGGCGACCCGCGCGCTCGCGGTGATGCGCCGCGAGGTGGCGCGCAACGATTGGCTGCCGCCAAAAAAGCGTCCGGAATACGGACAACAGGCGTCCACGGTTTGACCCCTCGGCGGGCCCGGACCGGGCTGGCGGGATGAACTCCTCCCCCTCCTTCGCGCCCGAAGATTTTCGCAAGGGCCTGCTGTATTTCGCCCCGGACGAGTTGCCGGCGGGCTTCGACGAATCCGCGTGGACGCCGGCCGTGCGCGAGGGGGCGGACGCGCTGCCCGAGCCGGTGACGCCGGTGGCGGCCTGGCAGACGGTGCTGGCGGCCGATGCGCTCCGCTACCTCGCCGTGCAGGTGGCGGCGAGCAAGGCCTCCGGGCACCCGGGCGGCTTTTGCTCGAGCGCCGAGGTGGTGGCGGCGCTGCACCTGCTCGGTCACAAGACGATCTTCACCGAGGTGGGTCATCACGCGCCGGGCTACTACGCGGCGCTTCTCCTGGACGGCTCGCTGGAGCGGATGGGCATCCACAGCGTGGCGGATTTCACCGCCCGCTTTCGCGAGACGCACGGCTTGCTGGGCCATCTTTCCGGCGCGATCCCCGGCGTGCCGGCTCCGGCCGGGCCGCTGGGGCAGGGGCAACATTTCGCGTGGGCGGCGGCGCGTCTGCATCCGGGGCGGCTCTGCCCGGTGACCATCGGCGACGGCGGCATGGGCGAGCCCTACGTGATGAGCGCCTTCATGCACTATAACGTCGCGTTCCCCGAGGTGACGAACGTGCTGCCCATCCTGATCTGGAACGGCTTTTCGCAGGAGCATCACTCGATGGTGAGCACGCACGACGACCCGCGGATGATCGCCTACTGGCGGGCGCATGGCTTCGATGAAGTGGTGCTGGTGGACGCCAAGCAGTTCGACGACGGCGAGCAGGCGGGAGCCTTTGTTGACAGCACGCGCTTCGAGGTCGAGCGGCGCATCGCCTTCGCCGCGGCCGTGATCGATGGCCTGCGCCGTTGCGAGCGCCTCGCCCTCCACGAGGGCAAGCGGGCGGTGTTTATCCTCAAGCAGATCAAGGGCGCGGGTTCGCACGGGCTCGGCTCGAAGTCGCACCACCTTTATCCGCAGTTCACGCTGGAGCATCCCGACATCATCGCCGGGCTGCGCCGTCGCGCGCTCGCGCCGAAGGCCTGGGAGACGGTGCGGGCCAACTTCCGCCGCGCGGCGGGCGGGCCGGCCGCCGAGGTGGCTTTGACCGAGGCCGAGCGGCCGGTGGCGGAGCTGCCCGCCCTGCCGCTGGTGGACCATCCGGTGGGGGCGAACCCGCAGATCCCGTCCTCGGCGCTGAGCGCCCTGGTGGCGGCGGTGGGCGCGGCGGACCCGGAGTTTATCGTGACCAGTGCCGACGGCAACGAGGCCTCGGGCGTGCGAGGGGTGAACGACGCCCTGCGCATTCGCCACCCGATCCGTGATGACCTGTATTCACAATCCCCCGACGGGCGCGTCTTCGAGCCGATCAGCGAGGACGCCTGCGCGGGCTTGGCGGCGGCGCAGGCCCTCCTGGGCGCGCGTTCGCTTTGGTTCTCCTACGAGAGCTTCGCGATCAACGGCCTGCCTTTTTGGCAGACAGTCACGCAGGCGATGGCCGAGCTGCGGCGACGCACGCCCTCGACGATCGCGATGTTCACGGCGGGCGCGCTGGAGCAGGGCCGCAACGGATGGACGCACCAGCGACCGGAGGTGGAGAGCTATCTCATGGCGATGCTGCGCAACGGCAACGTGCATCCGATCTTCCCGCTCGACGCGAACAGCATGCAGACGGCCTTCGATTGGGCCCTGCGGACGCACAACCAGGGCGTGGCCCTGATCGGGTGCAAGAGCCCGCTCCCGGTGCGGCTGACGCTCGAGCAGAGCGCGGCGGCGCTGCGCGAGGGTGCGGTCACGCTCGCCGAGGCCGCGGACGGCGAGGGTCCGCTGGCGGTGCTGGCGGTGGTCGGCGATCTGGCGGTCGCCCCGGCGCTGGAAGCCCGTGCGCTCCTCGAGGCGGCCGGAGTGCGCGCGCGGGTTGTGGCGGTGGTGGCGCCGCGTCGCCTGTATCGGCCGGAGGACGTGGCCTGGGAGCAGGTGTCGCTGGCGGCGGCGCGCGACTCCGGCTTCGCGACCGAGGAGCAGTTTCACGCTTGGTTCGAGGCGGACGCGCTGCTCGGCGTGAGCGCCGGTGCGGGCGCGGTCTTGGAGCCGGTGATGGTGCGGGCCCGCGCGCGGGGCCGCGATCTCGTGGCCTGGCGGCGCGGCGAGACCACGGCGTCCACCGGGGCCCTGCTCGCGCTGAATGGGCTGGATGCGAAGAGCCTGACGGCGCGCGCGATGGCGCTGATCGCGGCCGGAAAGGGCAAGTCGTGAGCCGGGTGCGTCGAGCGGATCTGCTCGCGGGGTCGCCGGCTTCGCGCGTGCTCGCGCCGCGGCGTGCGGCGGCGAAGTTGGTCGTGCTCGACGACGATCCGACGGGCACGCAGACGGTGCATGGCGTGCCGGTGTTGACGAGTTGGGAGCCGGCGGCGCTGAGAGCCGAGCTGCTCTCGGCGGCGCCGAGCTTCTACCTGTTGACCAACTCGCGGGCCCTGCCGCCCGAGGAGGCGGCGGCGCTGGGCGAGGAGATCGGCCGGGCGCTCGCCGCCGCGGTGGAGGAGTGCGGCGTGGCGGTCCAGGTGCTGAGCCGCGGCGACTCGACGCTGCGCGGGCATTTTCCCGGCGAGACGGACGCGCTGCTCAAGGGACTGGGCTGGACCTGCGACGCGACGTTTGTGGTGCCGGCGTTTTTCGCGGGCGGGCGAATCACGATCGGCGACGTTCACTACGTGGCGGAGGGCGATGAGCTCACGCCGGTGGGCGAGACGGAGTTCGCGCGCGACGCGGCCTTTGGTTTCCGGAGCTCGCGGCTGCAGGACTGGGTGGAGGAGAAGACGCGCGGGCGGGTGCGCGCGTCGGAGGTGGTGTCGATCGGCCTGGAGCTGCTGCGCGCGGCGGACGGCGAGGAGCGCGTGGCGCGGCGACTCGAGGAGCTGGCGCGCGGGGCCACGGTGGTGGTGAACGCGGAGGCGCACGGAGATCTGGCGGTGTTGACGCACGCGCTGGCGGAGCCGGCGCTACGGGGGCGGCGTTACCTCTTTCGCACGGCGGCGGATTTTGCGGCGGCCTACGCTGGGATCGAGCCGCGGGCGCCCTTGGCGGCGGCGGAGTTGGTGGAGGCCGGCTCCAGGATGGGCGGGCTTTTGGTCGCGGGTTCCTATGTAGGTAAAACGACGCGGCAGCTCGATGCGCTCTTCGCGGCCGTGCCGGGTCTGGCGCGGGTGGAGATCGCAGTGGAGCGTGTGCTCGAGGCGGGAGAGCGGGACGCGGAGCTTGCGCGGTGTGTGTCGGCGCTTGCGGAGGCGATCGGGCGAGGCGAGCACGCGGCTTTGTTTACCAGCCGGAGGCTGGTGACGGGCGGTGATGGACGCGGGAGCCTGGCGATTGGCGACGCGGTGTCGCGCGCGGTGGTGGAGATCGTGTCGTCGCTGCCGCTGCGTCCGCGCTGGTTGGTGGCGAAGGGGGGGATCACGTCGAGCGACGTGGCGACGAGGGCGCTCGGCATTCGTCGCGCGGAGGTGTTGGGGCAGGCGCTGCCGGGCGTGCCGGTGTGGCGGACGGGCGGGGAGAGTCGCTGGCCCGGCCTGGCCTATGTCGTGTTCCCTGGAAACGTGGGCGGCGAGGACGCGTTGGCTCGGTTGGTTTCGGGATTGGCGGCGGTGAGGTGAGCGAAGCGCTGATGGCGTAGCGGCACTCTTGGCCGATCCGTTTTGGACCGATAATAGAACGGCTCAAGGAGCGTTCTTTTGGGGCAAGCGGTCCTGACGGACCAGCCGGTGTCGATGGCTCGCCAATGGCTCGGTGGGAGAGGGCGTGCGCGCTGCTTGCCTTTGGACTGAGGCATTGCCGAAAGATCGACCTCCCTTGTTTCGCGGAGCGGAACCGCCGAGATCGAGGGGCGCTCGTGGGCTGCTAGAGAGTCGCTCCATGAGTGGTCCGACCGGCTTGGGGAACCGCTAATAGAACGGCTCAATGAGCGTTCTTTTGGGGCAAGCGGTCCTGACGGACCAGCCGGTGTCGATGGCTCGCCAATGGCTCGGTGGGAGAGGGCGTGCGCGCTGCTTGCTTTTGAACTGAGGCACTGCGGAAACATCGAC
>JAUVVA010000056.1 GCA_030604905.1 Verrucomicrobiota bacterium
CAGATCGAGGCTGCGGCCGCGGAAGTTCCAGCCGGCGTCGAGCTGGTGGCCGAGGCCGTGGAGGGTGTCGTCGGGGCCGCTGAAAAGGAAGCTTTGGCGGCGGGCGGTGAGGGCGTGGCCGGCGACCGTTTCGGGCGCGGTCCCGCGGGCGTTGTCGGGCGTGTCGGCGAGGCGGAGACGGCCTCGGGCGTCGAAGAAGCTGAGGCGGCCGGTGGCGTGCTCAAGTTCGACGACGAGGCCCGGGGCTTCGAGGCGCGTGCGGGTGGCGTTGTCGTCGCGGCGAACGGAGCTGCAGAGCGCGGGCAGACGCGGGACGGTGAGGGTCTGAGGCTCGCGGCCGTCGGCGCTGTGGGTGACGCGCACGCCGTTGTCGGCGAAGAAGGTGAGTTTGAGGATGCCGTCGTGAACGGGGAAGCTGTGGGTGTGCATGGGCGGAGGCTAAGCGGAGAAAACGGAGGCGAAGCGCGCAGGGTCAGGGCGTGCAGTTCTTCAGGTAGGTGTTGGTCTGGTAGTGCCAGTCGGCGTCCTGCCAGAGGGAGAAGATTTTGAGCACGAGTTTTTTTCTCCGTCTTTTCATCGGCGGGTTTCGAAGAATGGGCGGGCTTACGCCTGGGCGGCCGTGGGCGTGTTGATGGCGCCGCGGCGGGCTTCGAGCCGGGCGCGGATCTCGGCCATGCGCGGGGCGGTGAGCGGCCACTTCATGATGATCCAGAACTGGAGGGAGCCGAGGGCCGTGGGGATGAGCGCCATCACCCAGATCATCTTGGTGAAGGTGCCCTCGACCTGATCGGCGCCCAGCTCGATGTTGAAGCCGAGATAGACGACGACGAAGCCGGAGAGACCGGCGAAGACGGTGCCGGTGAAACGCAGGAGCCAGGAGAAGACCGACTCGAAGGACCCCTCGCGACGTTCGCCGTGGGTGAGCTCGTCGTCGTCCACGATGTCGGCCTTCATGGCGGGCACGACGACCCAGAAGGCGCCGACCATGGCGCCGTTGAGGATCATGGGCACGGCCGCGAGCCACGGGTAGGCGGGGTTGTAGAGGAAGAGGATGGAGAAGGCCATCAGGATGTGGATGGCGGTGATGACGAGCAGGGCGCGCTCCTTGCCCTGCTTCATGGCGAGCCAACCGATGGCGGGCGCGCAGAGCAGGCCGATGCCGCCGCCGATCATGCCGGTGATGCCGCCGAAGGTGGCGGCGAAGACCTTGTCCCCGCCGAAGACGTAGTAGAGGCTGATGTAGCCGCCCATGCCCAGGACCAGGCCCTCGAGATTTCCGGCGAGGATGATGCCGAGCATCATGAGGAAGGGCTTGTTCTTGAAGGTGAGTTTCAGGCTGCGGACCAGCGGTTCTTTTTTCTGCTGCGCGGCCTTGGCGTAGTAGCGCTCCTTGCAGACGAAGGTGGGGATGAGGCCGAAGAGGATCGCGAGGCCGGCGAACCAGTAGGACAGGTTGCGGATGCCGAGCAGGGTGTTGGGCGCCTCGCCGATCGCCTGGCCGGTGAAGAAGGGATTTTGGGTCATTTTCCAGACCCAGGGGCTGATGAAGATCCCGAAGAGCGAGCCGATCACCATGACCCACATGTTGAGGTTGGTGCGCTCGTTGTAGTCGGGCGTCATCTCCATCTTGAGCGTCTGGTAGGGGATGTTGAACACCGTCGTCGCGGTGGACATGATCATGCCCGCCAGCGTGAACCAGGTGGCGATGTAGAGCATGTCCCAGCTCTCGTCGAAGCGCCACACGAAGGGCAGCAGGGAGGCCATGGCGAGGGTGCCGAAGAACATGTAGGGCCGGCGGCGCCCGTAGCGGCTGCGGGTGTTGTCCGAGATCCAGCCCATGATCGGATCGGTGAAGGCGTCCCAAATCCGAAAGATCATTATCATGATTCCCTTCCAGACGGGGGACATGCCGAGGCCGTAAACCAGGACCTGCTGCACCTGGTATTCGATGATCTGGTTGACCATGCCCATCGACTGGTTGCCGAGGCCGTAGAGGGCTTTTTCGTGGACGGGCAACTTGTCCTGCGGGGCGGTCTTGGCGGGCGTGGTGGGCGCGGGCGAGGACGCGACGGGAGGCTCGGCGAAGGCAGGGAGCTGGCTCATGAGCGGGCGCGGATGTGCGCGGAGATGAAAGGGGGCGTAGCGGGAAAGCGGAGGACGCCGGCGACTAAACGCTCGCCGTGAAGCGGGCTAAAGCGGGGCGATATCCACACAGTTGCGGTCGTGGTGGCGATGTTGGTCCTATTGACCTCGCCTGGTGGGGCGGGCCGTGCTCACCTGCCATGATTCATTCATCCGCCGTATGGATTCGTCCGTCCCCCGCGTTTCACGAACTGATCAGGTAATCGAATGGTCGCTCAACGAGGGTTGGGTGGCGGCGATCGACGGGCAGGCGCCGGCGCCGGTGACGGTGCCGGGCTTGGTGGGCGACCCCGCGAAGCCCGCTCCCGGTCCGGTGTGGTATCGGCGGAGCGTGACGCTGCCCGAGGGGACGTGGACGCACGCGACGCTGCGCCTGAAGGGAGCGCGGTTTTGCCCGCAGGTCCACGTGAACGACGTGCGGGTGGCCGGCGCGGAGGGCGGCATGGCGCCGATCGAGCTCGCCCTCGCGCACCCGGCGCTCGTGCCGGGCGCGCGGGTCGAGCTCGCCATCCGCCTCGCCAGTCTCGACGAGGTGCCGCGCACGGACGCATCGCGAATCCCGGACGCCGATCTGTGGCGGTCCAGCGTGGCGAGCTATCTTTGGGACGGGGTGAGCCTGCGGCTGCACGGGGCGGGGCGGATCACGCGCGTGGTGCCGAGGTCGCGGATGGCGGGCGATTCCCTCGAGGTCGGCGTGTGGTTTCGCGATTGCGAGCGCGTCGCGCTGGTCGAGGTGGCGGTGGAGGCGGCGGACGGGCGCGTGCTCGCCGAGGCGCGGTCCTTGCCGGTGGCGTCGCCCGAGGGTGCCGTGCGCCTGCGCCTGGCGCTCGAAGGGCGTTGCGCGCGGTGGTCGCCGGAGTCGCCGGTCTGCCACCGCTTGCGCGTGAGCCTGCTCGATGAGAGCGGGCGCGTGGTGGACGAACGTCGCCAGACGTGGGGCCACCGCGAGGTGACCGTCGATGGGCGGCGTCTGTTGTTGAACGGTGCTCCCCTGCGGCTGCGCGGGCACTCGGTGGTGTGGCACCGCTGGTGTCGCGATCCGGAGGCGCGGACCTTGGCGTGGGACAAGGCGTGGTTTGACCGCAACCTCGTGCGCCGGCTCAAAGACGCGGGCGCGAATTTCCTCCGCGCGCATCTCGGGCTGTTGCCGGAGGCCTATCACGATCTTTGCGATCAGGCTGGGCTCGGGGTGCAGGGCGAGTGGATCGCGTTTCACGGCATGCCGTCGTCGCGGGAGTCGCTGCGCGTGCAATGGGAAGCGTGGATGGACGCCTTGTTGCGGCATCCCTCCACGCTCGTCCTGCACCCGTGGAACGAGACGGACGAGGAGCACCTGGCGGTGGCGCGCGGGGTGGTGGACGAGCTTGAGCGGGAGGGTCCGGTCCTCCCCGTGGGCCACCGCGACATCCTGCACGTGCACAAATACTGGTGGAGCCTGTTCGAGAACCTCGGCTGCTACTACGATCACGCCGATGATTTTCCGCTGCCCGTGATCGCGGACGAGTTTGGGGGCAACTACCTCGACTACGACGGCGCGCCGGGCGGATACCCGACCGTGCGCGAGTCGTTGCTGCGTTTTCTCGGTCCCGCGCACACGCGCGAGGATCGGCTGCGCCATCAAGCCGAAGCAAACGCGCGGGTCGCCGAGTATTGGCGTCGGCTGGATGTCGCGGGCTTCGCCGCCTTCTGCGCCCTGGGCAGTCCCGCCGATGGCAACACCCATTTCCTCGGGCCCTTGGCCGAGGCGCGGCCGAAGCCGGTGTGGGCGGCCCTGGGTGCGGCGTTTGCGCCGGTCTCGGTGAGCGTGGATGCATGGGATCGCAACTACGAGCCGGGCGAGCGCGTGGTGTGGCCGTTGGTGTTGTTCAACGATCAGCCCGCCGCGGCCGCGCTCAGCGTGCGCTGGGGCCTGCGCTCCGAGACCGGCGACGACTGGCTCGATGGCGAGGAGGCGGTGTTCGAGCTGCCCGCCCACGGGCTGCAAGCGGTGCCGGCCGGCTTTCGCCTGCCCGCGGTGGTCGGAGCCTGGCGCTTGGCCGCCGTGCTCACCACGCGCCCCGGCGTCGAGTCGGCGTGGCGCGTGCGGACGGTGGCGCCCGTGCCCGCGCTCGAGTTTCCGCTGCGGATCGACGCCGACGAGGCGGAGCTCGCGGAGCAGTTCGGCGGCGGCGCAGGCGACGCGGAGGTATGGGTGGGATCGCGCGCTCTCTGGCGGCGGCTCGCGGACGGCTCGGCGCTGGCGGAGTTGGAGGAGTGGCTCGAAAGCGGCCGGCACGTGGTGATCCTCGACGCCGGGCCGGTCGGGCTCGGACAGCCCGGGCCGCTCGACGCGAGTCCGAGTCTTGATGCGCCGGCGAGCGAGACACACCGCCTGCCCCTGGGGGCGAGGGCGAACTTCGTGCAGATGCCGGAGCCGGAGAGCTGTTTCCACCTGACGGAGGCCGGCCGGTTTCTCGGCCAAGGCTTGCCGGAGGATCTCGGCTGCCTTTGGAACGGCTTGCGGGGCGGGCTGACTGTGCCGGCCTGGAGCATCGACATCGAGGGCCTCGGCCCGGAGGCCTTTCTAGAGCTCTGGCGAAGCCGCGGGGCCGATCCCGCGGCGATCCGGGCTGGCGCGTGCGTGGCGTATCAGCTCGCAGGATTTCACGCGTTTGCGGCGGGCGATGATCCGGCAACCGAGGCGGCCTTGCGAGAGCGGGTGCGCTTCCTCGCGACGGACGCGCCGGCCTTGCAGCACTGCCTCAACCCCGCGGGCAAGGTCGCACGGCTGGACCTCGGCGCGGCCTACCGACGCTGCAACGGAGGCGGCGCGGCCGCGGTGGTGTCGCTCGCGCGCGCCGGCAAGGACTTAGCCCGCGATGTGGTCCTGCGGGTGGATTTCGGGCGCGGGCGCGGGCGGCTTTTCCTCAGCCAGCTCATCACGGCGGGGCGCCTCGGGGGTGAGCATCCCGAGGCTGCCCTGGCTGAGCGCAACCCGCACTACCGGCTGCGTCGTGATCCCGTGGCGCGACGCTTGGTGCACAATCTGGTGCGCGGCGCGGTGCAGGGACGAGAGTAGGGGCAGTGGGGTCACGGAAGAGCGTCTGTGACACGTGGAGTCGGACGCCGAGTTCCGGAGCTCAGGGGCGGGCGATCGGTTGCAGCAGGGTGCGGAGTCGCTCGACGGGCGCATCGAGCGACAGGAACACGGACTGGCTGCCGAGGGCCGCGTCGGCCGGGAGCGGATTGGAGAACAGATCGCGGGCGACGAGACCCGGCGCGCTGGGCAGGGCGAGGTTCCCTTGGCCGGGGCGGGGGCAGAGCACCGCGACGGAACGCGAGGCGTCGCCGAAGAGGTAGGCATAGACGCCATTCTGGAGCGCGAGCATCCGGTCGAACTTGAGGCCCTCCACGTGCCAGGCGAGGGAGGCGCGGCCGAGGGCGGAGGGGTGCAGCGAACCGTCGAAGTTCACCAGGGTGCGGAAGGAGCCCGCGGAGCCCTGGGTGTCGATGTCGCCCATCGAGTAGAGGAAGATTTTCTCCACGCCGTTGGCCAGCATGGCGACGTCGTAGCGCAGCACGCTCTCGATCAAGTTGAGCGGGTCCTCGCCGTTGCGGAAGGGCAGGGCGTGCCGGTAGAGGCCGAAGCGAACCCGGCCGCTGACGGTCGAGGATCCCTCGGTCATCCAGACGGGCAGCGAGGGACGCTGCGGCACCTGGGCGTTGGGGCCGAAGGCGGTGCGCACGGCGCGGGTGACGTCGTCGTCCGGGAAGCCGCTGAGCTCGCCGGTGTAGTGGTGGAAGCTGCCGACATCGGCGTAGCGTTCGCCGCCGGCGGCGAGCACGCCCGCGGTCCACTCGGACCCGCTGAAGACGCCCTCGGGGCCGGGATTCGACTCGCGGTTGGAGGTGGTGTTGAAACCCACTACCACGATGTCGGGATCGACCGACCGCAGGGCGTTGAAGGCGGCGCGCATCATGGCGACGTAGTCCTGCTGCGGATTCTCGCTGGTCATGATCATATCCCGGCCCTCGTGCCGGACGTATTTGGCGCCGAACCATTTGATCTGCCAGGGCTCGTTCCAAACCTCGTAGGCGCGGATCTGGTCCTTGTAGCGGGTGGCGACGGTGCGGACGTAGTCGGCGTAGAGGTCGAGATCGCGCGGCTGGAAAAACATCTCGAAGTAGCCGGGGCCGCGGCCGGCGCGGCCGCGCTCGGTGAGTCCCCAGAGGCTGGCCCAGGCCGGAGCGGTCTCCAGCATGCCGAGGATCTTGAGGTGGCCGGCGCGGTAGCGGGCGAGGTCGGCGTCGGCCCATCTCCATTCGCCCTGGCGCGGCTCGAGCATCGCCCAGGCGGTGATGTGGTTGCCGTCGTTGTGGAGGCGGGTCCAGTTGCTGCCGGTGGCCTTGGCCATGGTGATGTGGCGGAGGTTGGGGCGAACGTGCACGCCGAAGGGCGAGGCGGGGGCAAAGACGCCCCAGTGGCGCGGACGATTGACGCGCGTGACCACCACCTCGTTCCACGTGCTCAGCGGCGCGCCTTGCTCATCGACCACGCGGGCCTCGACGCGGAAGGCGCCGAGCGGCTTTTCCGGCCAGGCGCCGAAGGAAAACTCACCGCCGGCCAGGCCCTCGCGCACCTCGAGCGGGATCGAGGCGAGCTTGGCGGTGCTGCCGTCGGCATGGGTGACGGAGCTTTGCAGGCGGCTGCCGGCGGGGAGCTCGCCGGTGGCGAGGAAGCGCAGGGTAGCGGGCTCCTCGGCAAACTGGACGCCGGCGACCGAGGCCTCGGAGGGCGGCAAGGCAAGGGCGACCTCGGCGGGATGCGCGGGCGCGAAGGGGAGGGCTTTGTCGCCGACGTTGACCATCAGACCGTCGATCCAGAGATCGCCGCGCGAGAAGACGCTGATGTAGTGGCTCTGCCCGTTCGAGGCGGGCTGGAAGGGCAGCTCGACGCGCTGCCAACCCTGCTCGGGGGTGATTCGCACTTCGTCGCGCGCGGCGAGGCGATGGTGGCGCTCCATCGCGACGAGGCGCAGCGTGCCCTCGCCGCGAACGTGCACCGAGGCGGTGTGCTTCTCCGAGCGCTGGCGGATGCGGATGAGCTCGCCGTCCCAGCGAAACTCGCGCTCCGAGCGCATGCGCAGGCTGGGGCTTCCGCTCGGGCCGCGGCCCTCGGTTGAGTAGTCGGGCTCAAGCGTGTAGTGGGTGCCCTCGGAAAACTCGCGAGCGACCATCATGGGGGTTTGCAGACCGAGCGGGAGGCGGGAGTGGCGGAGGAGGTTGGTGCTGGCCGACTCGTCCAACACCATGGCGGGCCCTCGCGCGAAAGTGATCTCCGCGATGTCGAGCGTGACCGGCGTGTTGACGGTGATCATGAAGAGCGCGGGGCGGGGCAGGGGGCTCGCTTCGAACTCGAACTCGTCGTTGGAGAAGTGGCCGCTGATGCGCACCTGCTCGCTCCACCAGGTGCGGTAGGGCGGGCCGGCGTCGCGCACGGAGAGCGAGACGGAGACCGGCGAGGAGGAGCGGGCGCGAAACACGAAACGCACGGGCCCGCGCGGGAGGTCGGAGGGGAAGGGCGTCGCCACCTGCACCTGGCCGCCGCGAATATCTCGGACCGCGACCGAGTTGTAGCGCGTGCCCTCGAACTGCCCCTGCGCGTAGTGCACCTGCACGTCGGCCCAGGCGGAGTCGTCGCGCCAGCCGGGCGGCAGCGTGCCCGTGATGTGGGGCAGCCCGCGGTCGGAGGCGGGGACCGGCGGGGCGGAAAGATCCCAGACCGGCAGGGCGGCGACGAGGGAGGGGAGGAGCCAGAGGAACAGCAGGGGGAGGAGGCGGCGCATGGGGGGGGAGGAGGGAGGTTGAAGTGAGCGGTTGCCGAGCCGGGGCTCGGCGTTTCCGGTGACTACTCGCGGCGGCAGGTGAAGTAGCGGAAGTCGGCGGCTTTGCGTTTGCCGCTGAGATCGATGGCGACGAGGCCGGCGAAGGCGCCGGTGAAGGAGCCGAGGTGCTCGTCGGTGAGGATCGTCGCATCCTGGTCCGCGCCGGCGGGCAGCAAGGGCCCTGTCGGCTCGGTGGAGTAGAGGAACTGGATGCGCGGCCCGCGGAGTTGGAAGGCGAGGCGCATCTCGCCGCGCTCGGGCACGCGGATGCCGTCCTCGGGCAGGAGCTGTTCTTCGCCGCCGCTGCTGCGCTTGAAGAGGATGAGGCGGCGCGTGCCGTCGTCGGCCCGCGAGATTGCGAACAAGTAGTGGTTGCGGCCGCTGTAGAAGGCGGTGAGGCCGGCCATTTGCCACGGGCTGTCGGGCGTGTAGTCCACGAGCGTCTCGACGAACGTATCGAAGGCCTCGATACGGCGGGCGATGAGGCTGGGGTCGAAGCGGCTCATCAGCGACTCGCGTCCGTAGAGCCGCAGCCAGCCGCTGCGCTCCCGCAGCGTCAGCCACGAGGGGTCGTGCGGCTGGCGCAGGGTCTGCCAGGCGAGGGAGAGCGCGGGCTGGTCGAAGCGCTCGGTGGAGTCGGGGAGCGGGAAGGGGTGCGGTGGCAAGGCCGGCGCGGGCACGGTCTCGAGCGGCAGGGTGCCGCCGCCTTTGACGCGCAGCCAGCCGTCTTCGGTCCACTCCACGGGGATGATCGCGGTTTCGCGCCCGAGGGGGGAGTAGCGCTTCGTGCGCCCGTCGGCCTCGACGCGCACAGGACGGCTGCAGAGGTAGGCCATGTAGGCCTCGCCCGCGGGCGTCTCGACGAGGCAGCCGTGCCCGGCGCGTTGCAGCGGCCAGTCGAAGCGGTCGCGCGAGGTCAGGAGGGGAGAGCGCGGGTCGGGCTCGTAGGGGCCCCAGAGATCGCGCGAGCGGGCCATCGTGGCGACGTGGTCGTAGGCGGTGCCACCCTCGGCGACGAGGAGGTAGTAGTAGCCGTCGCGCTTGTAGATATGCGGGCCCTCGGTGGCGCCGATGTGTTTGGTGAAAATGCGCTTCGTCTCGCCGACGAGCCGGCGCCGCGCGGTGTCATACTCGGTGAGGTAGATGCCCTTGAAAAAATCCTGCGGGCGGTGGGGATCGAGCGCCATCTGCACGAGGTAGCTGCGCCCGTCGTCATCGTGAAACAGCGAGGGGTCGAAGCCGAGCGCGTTGAGGTAAACCGGCTCGCTCCACGGGCCCGTGATGTCGGGGGCGGTGACGACGAAGTTGTGCTGATCTTTGATGATCGCGTGGACGATGGTGTAAACGAGGTAGAAGCTGCCGTCCTTGTGGCTGAGGCAGGGCGCCCACACGCCGTCGGAGGCGGCGACGCCGCGCAGGGGGAGCTGGCTCACGCGGTCGAGCGGACGCGTGAGCAGGCGCCAGTGCACGAGGTCCTTCGAGTGGTGGATCTGCACGCCCGGGAACCACTCGAAGGTCGAGGTGGCGATGTAGTAATCGTCGCCGACGCGCAGGATCGAGGGGTCGGGATTGAAGCCCGGCAGGATGGGGTTGGCGATGGTCGGGGACGGCATGATGTTGGGGCCGCGCGCTTAGAACTCGAGGGTCAAGGTGGGCTCGGAGACCACCGGCAGATCGAGGATGCTCGCGCCCGCGGCGCCGCGGGTGAGGGCGATCTTGGTGCCGGCCACGCTGGCGGACACGAGTGGGCGATCGAGATGGAGCGCCAGCGGACCGCCCTCGCGGAGGGTGATTTCGAGACGCGTGGGCGATATCCACCGCTTGGATACGAGGGCGGCGGAGCCGTTGAGTTTGTTGGCGAGGCCGATGAGCGCGACGCCGTCCTCGATGGGCGCGACCGTGACGAGTTCCCAGCCGAGGGGCGGCAGCGTGACCTCGAAGATGTCGGCGCGGGTGACGAGCTCGACCTTGCCGGTGCTGTGATGGAAGAGCGCGAAGCGTTCGCCCGAAATGCCCTCGACGTCGGCGGCGGAGTAGCGGCCGGAGACGGGTTGGCCGGCCTTTGCCTGCTCGTCCCAGTGGCAATTGAAGAGGCCGAGCACGCCCGTGTCGCCGTTGCGGTTCTGGATCTTGAAGAGGTGAGGCTGGTGGTAGGCGTCCACGAACAGGCAATCGCGGGTCGGCAGCGCGGGTTGCGGGCAGCGCAGGGCGCGGCCGTCGGCGGTGATCAACTTCCGCAGGAGCTCGAAGTTTTGCTCGCCCGGCTTGTCGCTGATGTAGAGCGGGCCGCCGCTGATGGCGCGGGAGGCGGCGTGGAAAGGCGCGGCCTCGCGGCTGGATTGAAACATGTCCCAATCCGGCACGCAGAAGGGGGCCATGAAGACGTTGTTGAGGGCGTTGCGGAAGACGTGTTTGCCCTGGGTGGCGGGGATGGTGGGGTAGTAGTCCTCGGAGTTGCGCACCACGTTGCCCGAGTCGAGGTGGTAGAGCATGTCGGTGATCTGACTCATGCAGTGCAGGGTCTCGCCGCGGAAATGGTGCGCGGCGGCGCCTTGAAACGCTTCCTGGTAGCGCTGCATGGTGAGGGCCGGAGGGGTCGTCTCGGCGCTGAGGGAATGGTCGAGGTTGGCCTGATTATCGACCTTGACCATGTCCACGCCGGCGGCGCGCAGCTCGCGGTAGTAGTCGTGGTAGAAGCGCGCGATGTCGTCGGGGTGGATGAGGACGCGTCGGGCGGGCTCCTCCGTGGGGCGGCTGTGCGGCGCCTGAACGGCATCGAAGACGCGATAGGGTTTGCCGGCGGGGCTCTGCGGATCGACGCCATACCAGTAGCCTTGGAAGGCGTGCCAGACGCCGAAGGTCCCGACGCCGAACTCCGCCTTCGCACGGCGGATGAGTTCGGAAAGGCCATTCGGGAATTTCTTCGGATCGGCGGCGAAGCCTTGGAGGAGTTTGCCGTCGGTATCCTGCCAGCCGTCGTCGAGAATGAGGAGTCGCGGTTGCAGGCCACCGGCACGGGCTTTCTCGAGACCGGCCAGCACGCCCTCCACGTTCACTTCCCGATAGAAGGCGTCCCAGGTGCACCAGCCGAACCATTCGATCCAGTCGGGCGTCGGTTTCTGCGTGCGGATGCGGAAGCTGCGAAGGCGCTCGGCGATCGCCGCGATCGCGCGCTCGACGAGGGCGAAGGGATCGTCGCCCTCCGCGGTGAAGAGCAGGGTGGCCGCGCCCTTGGCGTTGGCGCGGTCCCATTTCTGGGTGCGCAGTTCCAAGCCCTCGGGCGTGCCGGCGAGCCAGGCGCGTTGGCCGCGATGCACCAGCGGAACGAGCACGCCGTAGCCGCCTTCCGACTTTTCCCAAAGCAGGAGCACCGTCTCGTCGGGAACGGCGGAGGCCGTGTCGCCGAACTTTTGGAAAAACCACACGCTCCACGGATCGATGCGGGCGACCGCGAGGTGACGGCGCTGGCCTTTGAGAAACCCGAGCGTGGTGGGCAGCGCGTGGGGATCGGCGAAGGTGACGAAGGTCGCGTGGCGAAGGCCGTCGATGGCGACGGATTCGGCGGTGGCGCTTTCAGGAAGCGAAGGGAAGGGGAGGGTTTTCATGAATGCTGAGGGCGCGTGTGGTGGCGTCGATGCATCGGGGAGGCGCTAAGCGGGGTGCTTTGCGGTCTGAGCGGGCCGCGCGGGTTTTTCGGGGTTCATGCGACGAGGGCTTTTCCACACAATCGCCGACCGACGAGGGGGTGAAGCAGGCGAAAATCCACACAGTTGTTTTTTTGCGAGGGGGCCGGCACCAACTGTGTGCGAAGAGGGGCGCTTCTCCGGGGACGCGCCCTCGGCACCATCACCCGCCAAACCCGCCACTCGCTTTGAACAACGGTTCCTCGCACTCGATCCGCCGCGCCTGCTATCGCTTCAGCCTGCTTCGCGACGGGCTCGTTCGCATCGAATACTCGCCGACCCAGGTCTTCGAGGACCGGCCGAGCTTCGTGGCGCTGACGCGGCCGGAGCCGGTGGCTTTTCGCGCGGTGCGCGAGGAGGGGGCGGGGCTGGTCTTGGAGTCGGGGCGGATGTGTATCCGTTGCGTCGATACCAATGACGCGCCCTCGGCGAGCAACTTGCGCATCGAAATCGGCGGCGGCGGAGCGTGGACGCCCGACACGGTGGACAGGCAGAACCTCGGCGGCTGTCACTGCTCGCTCGACTGTGTCAGCGATCAGATCATCCCGCGGGGCGTGCATCCGGCCAAGGCGACGCTGCACGACAACGGCTGCCAATGGTCGCTCTGGAATTTCTCCTGGCGCGCCCAGGGAAAGAAGGACGGCGAGATCCAAGCGGAGAACCGCTACGCGGGCATGAGCCTGCGCAAGATCCTGCTCGAGACCAACGAGGCGGAGTGGCCCGAGCCCCTGCGCGAGCTCGTGCACGAGCGGCGCAAGTATCCCCCGGGGCTCCTGAGCCGCGCGGGGTTTTTCCTGCTCGATGACTCGAAGTCGCCGCTCATCGACCCGGCCACGGATTGGCTGGCGCCGCGTGCGTCGGCCGAGGGTGCGCGGGACTGGTATTTCTTCGCCTACGGCAGCGATTTCAAGGGGGCGCTGGCGGATTACCGCGCCTTGAGCGGGGCCATGCCGATGCTGCCGCGCTATGCGCTCGGGCTCTGGTATTCGCGCTACCCGACCTTCAACCAGGCCGGCTTGGTCGAGACGGTGGAGTCCTTCGAGCGCGCGGGCCTGCCGCTCTCCGTGCTCGTGCTCGACCTCGAGTGGCATCGCTTTGGCTGGAATGGTTGGGACTGGAACCCCGCCCACATCCCGGACCCCGACGCGCTGCTGCGCTTTTTCCGCGAGCGCGGGATTCATACGACGCTGAATCTTCATCCCGAGTCCTTGCCCGCGGGCGATTCGCGGGCGGAGGCGTTTCTAGCCGCGGCGGGCATCGACACCACGCAGGTGAAGCCGACGGTGGGCGAGCGCAACGAGGCGCTCTACAAGGGCTGCTATTTCTCGGACGACCAGCGGCACATGCGCGCCTTCATGGAGGTGCTGCACGATCCGGTGAAGCGACAGGGCATCGATTTTTGGTGGATGGACGGTCTCGTGGAGCTGCGCACGACGAAGCACCTCGATGCGCAGGCCTGGACCAACCACCTGTATCATCAGCACGCGCGCCGGGCTTTTCCGCGCGAGCGGCCGATGGTCATGGCGCGCAGCGCGGGCTTCGGGACGCACCGCTATCCCTTCCAGTTCACCGGCGACTCCTACTGCCAGTGGCCGGTGCTGAAGTCCTCGGTCGAATACCTGCTCCGCGCCGGGCACGTGGGCCAATCGTATATCACCCACGACATCGGCGGGCACCTCGGCTACTCCGGCCAGAATTTGCCCGACATGCTCTACCTGCGTTGGCTGCAATTTGGTGCGTTGAGCCCGATCTGCCGTCTGCACAGCGCGGGCGAGAGCGAGCGGCGTCCTTGGAAATACAGCGAGGCGGCGCAGGCCGGGGCGCGCGCGAGTCTGAGCCTGCGCACGAGCCTGGTGCCGTATCTGTATTCGCTGGCGCGGGAGTCGGCCGAGAAGGGACTGCCGATCTGCCGATCGAACTTCCTCGAAGCCCCGGGCTGGGAGAAGGGTTTTGAGATTTGGGACCGCTATTTCATCGGCGATCGCCTCTACGCGGCGCCGATTCTGGAGGAAGACGAGAGCGGGGCGGGGGCGACGGCGATCCTGCCGCCGGGTGTCTGGGTGTGTGGCCTGACGGGGAAGCGAATCGAGAGCGACGGGGCGAAGCCCGTGGCGCTGGAAACCGATCCGACGCTGGCGCCGCCGCACTTCTTCAAGGCTGGCTGCGTATTCGTGAAGCAGCCCGGCGACCAGCCGGCCGGCGCCCTGCCGACCCTGCTTGAGGTGCACTGCCATTTCCCGGCTCGGGCGGAGCAGGGCGGCGAGGACGTGTTTGAACTCTACGAAGACGACGGCCTGAGCACGGCGCACGAGGCGGGAGCCTTCGCGACGACGGCTTTCGCGTGGAAGGCGGGCATGGATGCGGTGGAGCTACGCGTGTCGCCGCGACATCAGGCCTTGCCGCAACTGCCCGCGGCGCGCGACTACCGGATCGTGCTGCACGGCGCGCCGGCGGCGGAGTATCGGGTCGGAGGGCGGCCGATGGAGCGGGTGTCGAGCGGAGACGGCGCGTGGCTGCACACGGCGCATATCCGTGGGATGGATACGGGCCGGGAGCAGGTTTTCACCTTCACCGCGAGCGAGGGGGCGGTGGTTTATCCACAATACAGCTCCTAGAGCGGTTCGACGACAACGTCGTCAAAGTCGGCCTGTCCGGTCCAGCCGTTGCCCTGGAAGGCGATCCGGAGGCCGACGGCGTCGTCCGGCTTGGTGAGCAAAGTCTCAAGCGGGGTCCAGCGGTCGACATTGTAGCGTAGCAGGAGCCAGCTGGCGGGACCGAGGTGGCGCTCGGTGTTGTCGGCAAGGATCCAGGAGAACGTGATGCCGGGGGCCTGCCAGTCGGCGTCGCCGAGCTTGAGGTCGGAGGCGCGGATGCGAAGCGCGACGCGCACCTCCTTGGTGGAGGGCTGGAGTGGGATACGCTGCTCGCCCAACTGCACCCCCGCGAGGGTGCGACGGGTGACACGAAGGAACTGTCCCTCGGGCACGACGACAACCGTGGTGCCGGTCCTGGCGAGGTGGTTGGGGTGCGAGATGTTTAACCAATCGGCGGGCATGCCGCTGTCATAGACTTCGTCGAAGCCGGAGTTTTTGACCAGATTGGCCGAAGCGAAAGCGAACGCGGCGGGAGCCGCGGCGAGACCGAGGATCAATGCGAGCAAGGTTTGGGTTTTCATGGCAGCGAAAGGGAGTTGAGGATGAGAAGGTGTGAAGCGGCGCGAGCACCGGGCGAGAGGCCTATGCTGCGGTCGCCGAGGATGGCGCCGGGTGGAGAAGATAGGCGGCATGGCTGTCTTTCGCCTCGGCGGGCGCCGCCGAGGGGGAGAAGTCCCTGCGCGGCAGCTTGTCGCCAAACGCGCGGCAGGGGAGCAGGCGGAGGAGGAACAGACGAACCATGAAAGGGGGCGGACGCGAAGCGGGGCGGGGCGGACGGTCCGAGGGGAGCAAGGCGGGAGAAGGCGCCGGTCGAAAGACCGCTGTTTCGCACACAGTTGGGGCGCGGCCGATCAGCGGACTGGCGCGAGGTGGTGGCTACTCCGGCTCTCGCCAGCGGCCGGTGAGGAGGAGGCGGCTGGGGATCTCGGGCAGACCGGTTTCGCAGCGCTCGACGAGGCGCGTCACCCAATCGATGGCGGCGGCGCCGATGGCGGCGTTTTGATGGTCCATGCCGGGGCCGGGCTCGCTTTCGTCCAGCGCGTAGGAGGCGCAGAGCACGCGCTCCGGCACGGCGAGGCCGGCGGCGGAGAGCCAGGCGGCTGCGCGGGGCTCGCGCGTGATGACGGCGTCGAGCCGGTGGCGACGCGCCCACGCCACCAGCGCCTCGGCCGACGGCGTCTCGTAGTCGAGCAGCGGGATGCGCCGCAACTCGCGCCAGGCGGCGAAGGCCGCGCCGGCGCGGCCGGCCACGCGGCGATCATCCTCGCGCCAGAGATGGACTCCGATGCGCCGCCGACCGCGGGCGGCGAGCGTCTCGACCAGACGCGTCATGGTCTGGAAGTGGTCGTTGGTCACGACGTGCAGCGCGGGCTCGGCGAGGGTGTAGCCGATGGCGACGGCGGCGAGGCGTTCCCAGGGCAGACGCAGCACACCGCCGGGCCGAAGCTGCGGCGCGACGACCGCGCCCACGATGCCGCGCGCCCGCAGGACCGAGGCAAGCCGGGCCTCGGTGAGGCCGCCCGGGCCGATCCAGAACTCGTCCACCGCGTAGCCGAGCTCGGCGGCCCGGGCGCGAGCGCCGCGCAGGTAGCCATCGTAGGCGGCGAAGCGGCGCATGTCGGCCTCGCGACCGTGATTGTAGATCCACGCGAGGGCCGCGCCGCGGCGCCGGGCGCCGGCGCGGCGGCGGGCGAGGGCGGAGAGCAAGGGGTCGGGCCGGTAACCGAGCTCGGCCGCCTTGGCCTTGACGGCGGCGCGGGTGGCGCGGGCGATGGCGGGGTCGCCTTTCAGCGCCTTGGAGACCGTGGAGATGTCGAGACCAAGCGCCGCGGCGAGGTCGCGCTGGGTGGGGCGTGGAGTCGGGGCGGCCATGGACTTTCAAATGCTTGAAATAAGCCGTCGTTGCCACGTCGCAAGCTCGGCGGCAGGCTGCCCGGCATGAATCGACTCGCAGGCAAGGTCGCGCTCGTGACGGGCGCCTCGGACGGGCTCGGGCTGGAGGTGGCGCGGGCGTTTGTGGCCGAGGGCGCCGCGGTGGCCTTCGTGGCCCGCTCGGCCGACAAGCTCCGCGCCATCACCGACGCCCTCGTGGCCGGCGGCGGACGGGCCCTCCCGGTGGCCTGCGATGTCGGGGTGAGCGCGCAGGTGGAGGCCGCGGTGGCGGCGACGGTGGCGGCTTTCGGCCGGCTCGACGTGCTGGTGAACAACGCCGCGGTCGCGATCCCCGGCGACATCACCGACCAGAGCGACGAGGACTGGAACCGCCTGCTCAACATCAACCTCCTGAGCGTGTTTCGCGGCATCAAGTTCGCGCTCCCCCACATGCTCGCGCAGGGCTCGGGCAGCGTGATCAACATGGCCTCGCTCCAGGGCGACCGCGCCTGGGACCACTGGACGACCTACGCCGCGGCCAAGGGCGCGATGAAGGCGATGACGCGCCAGCTCGCCGGGCAATACGGCCCGCGCGGCGTGCGCTTCAACTGCATCTCACCCGGCGCGATGGACACGCCGATGAACCAGGAGCGGCGCAAGCGCGAGGGCGACGCCTTCTACGAGGCCAACAAGCGCCTGCACGCGCTCGGCCGCATGGGCCGGGCCGACGAGGTCAACGGCGCCGCGATCTTCCTCGCCTCCGACGAATCCAGCTTCGTGACCGGCGCAGACCTCCTCGTGGACGGCGGGCTGAGCGTGCTGCCGCGCGGGTAGCACGCGTTCGCATCCAACCAAGACGAGACCGATTCCCTAACGGCACGCAGCGGGCGCGCGCCCTTTCATTTCCCATGAACCGACAGGCCTTGCAGGACGTGCGCGTCCTCGACTTCACCCAGCTCCTTCAGGGGCCCTACGCCACGCAGATGCTCGGCGACCTCGGCGCCGACGTGATCAAGATCGAGAAGCCCGGCTCGGGCGACCTCTACCGCTCGATGACTTTCTTCAACGAGTGGATCGGCGAGGGCGAGTCGCCCTGTTTCCTCCCCTGGAACCGTAACAAACGATCCCTCGCCATCGACCTCAAGGATCCGGCGGCGCGCGAGGCCGTGCTTCGCATCGCGGCGAAGGCCGACATCGTGGTGGAGAACTTTCGCCCCGGTGTGCTCGACAAGCTCGGGCTCGGCTACGAGGCGCTGCGCGCGATCAACCCCGGCGTGATCTACTGCTCGGCGACGGGCTGGGGCGCGGACGGTCCCTACGTGAAGCGCCCGGGGCAGGACTTGCTCGTGCAGGGGCTGGCCGGCGCGACCTTCGCCAGCGGCCGGCGCGACGACGGCCCCGTGGCGATCGGCACCGCCTTGAGCGACCAGCTCGGCGCGCTCCATATCGTCTATGCCGTGCTCGCGGCGCTTTATCACCGCACCCGGACCGGCGAGGGGCAGCGCATCGAGGTAAACCTGTTGCAGTCGGTCTTGGCGTTTCAGTCCCAGGATTTTTTCACGGTGCAAAACCTCGGCCGGAGCTTCGAGCGTCCGCGCTCCGGCATCGCGCATCCGGGCAACGGCGCGCCCTTCGGCATCTACCGGACGGCAGACAGCTACCTCTCGGTCGCGATGAATCCTTGGGACAAGATAATCGCCGCGCTCGGCGACGAGTCGCTGCACCGCTACGACGACCCGCAGACGCGCTACGACCGACGCGACGAGATTTTCAACGAGATCGAGCGCATCACGGTGACGCGCACGACCGCGGAGTGGTTGGACATCATGCTCGCCCTCGATATCTGGTGCGCGCCGGTGCTGCGCCAAGAGCAGGTGGCCGACGATCCGCAGGTGCGGCACCTCGGCGCCTTCACGGAGGTGGAGCACCCGAAGGCCGGCCGCGTGAAGGTGGTCAACATTCCCGTAAAGCTCTCCGCCACGCCGGGCGCGATCCGGCGGCCGGCGCCACTTGTGGGCGAGCACAGCCGCGAGATCTTGCAGGAATACGGACTAACGACTGCCGAGATCGACGCACTCGCCGCGGGCGGGAAGCTTACCGTCGTCGGCTGAGGAGGCCTGAACATGCTTCTCCCGCGCGAACGTGTCTCGGTGTTTTGCGGCGGCATCCTTTCGCCGCAGCGGCTCGATCATCCGGAGGGTCTCTGCGTGGACCCACGCGACGGCGCGCTCTGGTGCGGCGGCGAGGGCGGGCAAGTCTATCGCGTGTCGCCGGACGGCGGAGACGTGCGCGTGGTCGCGCACACGGGTGGTTTTGTGCTCGGAGTGACTCTCGATGCGGCCGCGCGCCGACTCTACCTTTGCGATCTGCAGCACCAGGCGGTGTTCGTGGTGGACGAACGCGGGGCGAAGCTCGGTGACCTGCGCGCCCCGGGCCTGACTCTGCCGAATTATTGCGTGCTCTCGCCCGACGGGCGCTGGCTCTACGTTTCCAACACCGTGCGCGCCGGCGGACCCGGCATCTGGCGCTTCGAGCTGGCGAGCGGTCGCGGCGAAGTCTGGATGGGCGAGACCTGCCTCTCGGCCAACGGCCTCGCGCTCTCGCCCGACGGCTCGGCGCTTTATCTGGTCGAGAGCCACCTGCCCGGCGTGGCCCGCGTGCCGATCCGCGCGGACGGCTCCGCGGGGCCGAAGGAACGGTTTCTAGCGCTGCCGGGCGACGAGCCGGACGGGCTCGCCTTTGACGCGCGCGGCAATCTCTGGATCTCGATCTACAACCCCACTCGAATCTACCGGCACGACAGGGCGAGCGGCGCGCTGGAGCTCGTGTTTCAGGACGACACGACGGATCTGCTGCACCACGCCACCAACCTCGCGTTTCGAGGACCGGACGAACTCTTCGTCGCCAACCTCGGCGCCTGGCACCTCACGCGGCTCGATCTCTCCGTTCTATCCAAACCAGGCGCAATTTAACCGCGGATGGCGCGGATGGGCGCGGATTCAAAAGGTTTGTATCCGCGTTAATCCGCGTAATCCGCGGTCAAAATTACTCCGTTTCTCGGCCGGCCTGCCGCGGCCCCCGTTTTTATGACGTATCAACATATCATCTACGAGGTCGCCGAAGGCATTGCGACCATCACCTTCAACCGGCCCGATCAGCTCAACGCGATGAACCGGCGGCTGATGGAGGAGATCATCGACGCGGTGACGCGGCTCGATGGCGACGCCGAGGCGCGGGTGGGCGTGCTGACCGGCGCGGGGCGGGCTTTTATGGCCGGAGCGGACCTCAAAGCCTACGCGCGGCAGACCGAGGAGGAGTTTGAGTCCTTCCAAATTCTCGGTCGCGGCCTTTACGCCGCGCTCGAGGGCAACCGCAAACCGGTGATCGCGGCGCTGAACGGGCACGCGCTCGGGGGGGGTCTTGAGATCGCGCTGGCCTGCGACCTTATCGTGGCGGCGGCGGGCGCGAAGCTCGGGCTGCCGGAGATTCTGCTCCACCTCATCCCGGGCGGCGGCGGCACGCAGCGCCTGCCGCGCAAGCTCGGGCTCACGCGGGCCAACGAGCTGCTGTTCACAGGACGCCTCGCGACGGCGGAGGAGATGCAGGCCTGGGGCGTGGTGAACCACGTGTATCCGCGCGAGACCTTCGCGGCGGAGGCGCGGGCCTTTGCGCTCACGGTGGCGGAGAAGTCGCCGGCGGCGCTGCGCGTGTTGAAGCAGCTCACGCAGCTCGCGGCGGGGGCTTTTAATCCCGCGGCGCAGGCGCTGGAGAACGAAGCGCTGGGGCGTTTTTATCGCACGCCCGAGGCCAAGGAGCGGCTGGAGCACTTCCTCGCCCAGAGCGAGGCGCGCAAGGCGGCGAAGGGAGGCGCGTCGTGATCACGCTGCGCGGCATCACCTGGGATCACCCGCGCGGGCGGGCGCCGCTCGAGGCCTCGGTGGCGGAGTGGCGCGAGCGCCGCGGCGTGGAGGTGCGCTGGGAGGCGAGATCGCTGAAGGATTTTGGCGACGCCCCGCTGGAGCGGCTGGCGGCGGAGTATGACCTGCTGGTGATCGATCACCCGCACGCGGGCATGGCGGCGGCGTCCGGCGCGGTGCTGCCCTACGAGGGTCTGGTGGGGGACGGTGTGCTGGCGGAGCTGGCGGCGGCCTCGGCCGGGCCCTCGTATCCCTCCTATCACTACGCCGGAAAGCAGTGGGCCTTGCCGGTGGACGCGGCGTGTCAGGTGGCGTGCCGGCGCGCGGACCTGTGGCCGGCGGGCGTGCGTGTCCCGGCCAGCTGGGAAGAGGTGTTCGCCTTGGCGGAGGGCTTGCGCGGGCGGGGGCGTTGGGTGGGTATGGCCCTGTGCCCGACTGATACGCTGTGCTCCACGCTCACGCTCTGCGCGCAGCTCGGCGACCCCTTCCGCGAAGGCGTGGGCGCGGCGGGTTTTCCCAGGGAGGAAACCTTGGCGCGCGCTTTTGGGATTCTGCGGCGGCTGGCGGAGGTTTGTCATCCCGGCTCGCTTGGCTGGAACCCGATCCGGCTCTACGACCACATGGCGGCGCACGAGGACGTGGTGTATTCGCCGCTCGGCTTTGGTTACACCAACTACGCTCGGGCTGAGGCTGCGCCGGGGCGGGTGGGGCGGGCGCGCCTGAGTTTTTGCGACGCCGCGGGAGGGCCGGGGGCTTTGCTCGGCGGGGCGGGACTGGCGGTGTCGGCGCGCGGGGCGCATCCGCGGGAGGCGGCGGAATACGCGGCGTGGGTGTGTTCGGCGGAGTATCAGCGCGGGGATTACACGGTGGCGGGCGGGCAGCCGGGGCACGGTGCGGCCTGGGCGGACGCGGCGGCCGACGCCGTGGCGGGGGGATTTTTCTCGGGAACGCGGGCGACCTTGGCAGCGGCGAGCGTGCGGCCGAGGCATGCGGGCTGGCCGGCTTTTCAGGAAGAGCTGGGCGACCGTGTGCACGCGTGGCTGCGCGGCGGCGGGCGGGCGGAGGAGATCGGCGCGTTGGTTGGGGAGCTGCGGGTGGGATTTGAGCGGAGTTTGTGAGGCGGGGAGGGCGGAGGCCGGGCGGGAGCCCGGCGGTCCCAGGGGAGGGGAGACGTTGCCGGGCGGGAGCCCGGCGGTCCCAGGGCAACTAGGCAAGGGCGCCGACGCTGTCGCGGCGGGGCCAGGCGGCGTTGGCCAGGGCGAGGTGCATGAGCAACTCGCGGGTGAGGCGCTCGCGAATGTCGCGCGCGGCGGGATCGTCGTAGCGGTTGACCCACTCGCGGGGATCGGCGGCGAGGTCGTAGAGTTCGCCTTTGAACGCGGCGGGGGCGCGGCGGGCGGTCGGGAAATCGCCGTCGAAGTAGAGGACGAGTTTCCAGTCCTGGGTGCGCCAGGCGTAGGCGGGGGCGCGCTGGAGCTCGTCGCTGCCGTTGCCGTGCATCTCGGAAAAGGCGCCGGCGCGGGTGGAGGGCGCGAGCAGGTTCTCCCCGGGCAGCTCGAGCGGCACGGGCAGGCCGGCGGCGGCGAGAAAGGTGGGCACGAGGTCGATGAGTTCGGCGGGGCGGGAGTCGCGCGTGCCGCGGGCGGCGGCGGGCACCGCCAGGCCCGCGACGATCAGGGGCACGCGAAGGCTGGCCTCGTAGAGGCTGTATTTGGAAAAACGATACCGATCGCCCATGCTGTCGCCGTGGTCGGAGGTGAAGACGATGACGGTGTTTTCCGTCTGCCCGCTGCGCTCGAGGTAATCGAGCACGCGGCCGAACTGGGCGTCGGCGTAGGAGCAGAGGGCGTAGTAGCGGCGGAGGGTGACGCGGCGCTCGCGCGGGGAGAGGGCGAGCCAGGCCTGCACGGCATCCTCGGTGTGGGCGAGGTTGGTGAAGTGGTCGGTGAGGGCGTAGCGGTCGGGCGGGAGGCCGGGGTCGGGGATGTCGTCGAGATCGTAGAGCGCCTCGAAGGTCTCGGGGGCGTAGAGCGGGGCGTGGGGGGCGTCGAAGGAGAGGTAGGCGTGCCAGGGGCGTTTGGCGGCGTGGGCGCGCTCGATGGCGGCGATGGTGCGGTCGGTGAGCCAGGCTTCGCGAAGATCGGAGCCGTCGCCCGGGAGGGTGCGGCCGAGGTAGCCTTTGACGCCTTCACCGCCGTGGCCGGCCTCGCGATTCCAGGCGCGGATGGCGGCCATGCGTTCGGGTTGCTGGTCGGCGTCGCCGAAGAAGACGGCGCCCGGCTCGCGGTCGTGTCCGCCCGGCATGCGGGCGATGTAGCGCTCGGTGAAGCCGAAGGTGGAGGGCACGACGTCGGGCACGCCGCGCTCGGGGCGGGGCGCGATGGTCCAGTGGGTTTTGCCGGCGCCGATGGTGTAGTAGCCCGCGTCGCGGAGGCGCTCGAAGAGCGTGGGGATGGGCATCTGGCGGCTGTCCTGGATGGCCTGGGCGTTGTTGAGCACGCCGATCTGCGAGGGGTAGAGGCCGGTGCAGAAGGAGTAGCGGCTCGGGATGCACATCGGGCACTGGCAGATGGCCTGGTCGAAGAGGATGCCGCGGGCGGCGAGGCGGTCGAGGTGGGGCGTCTTGAGCGCGGGGTTGGTGACGCCGAGGGCGTCCCAGCTTTGCTGGTCGGTGACGAGGAAGAGGAGGTTGGGGGAGCCGGAGGACACGAGCGGGGTGGGGGCGGCGGAGGGTGAGGCGGCGGCGGCGAGCGAGGCGGCCGACGAAGCGGAGGCTGCGGGGGCCGCGGCGGAGAGGCGAGGCAGGAGCGAGGCGCCGGCGGCGGCGAGGCCGGCGGTTTTGAGAAAGTGGCGGCGGGTGGCGGCGGGATTGGCGGGCATGGGCGGAAGGCGGCGGGAGGCGGGTGGCGGCGGAGCCGCCAGTTGAAGATTAAGGGGGAAGATGAAGGAGGGAGTGCGGGAGGAACTCGACGAAAGGAGGAAGGGGGAGGAACCGCTAATGCGGCGGCTCAAGGAGCGCCTTGGGGAGCAGTGCGGTTTCGCGGGCGAAACAGGGGGAGTCGATGCTTCGGCAATGCCTCAGGTTTGGGGGACTGGTGACGCGTGC
The DNA here is from genome assembly GCA_030604905.1 of Verrucomicrobiota bacterium. Lineage (GTDB taxonomy): Bacteria > Verrucomicrobiota > Verrucomicrobiia > Opitutales > Opitutaceae > IMCC26134_A. The sequence goes on from JAUVVA010000056.1 coordinate 23,239, forward strand.
CGAGCTGGGGCTCGGCGCTCCCGGGGGCGGGCAGGAAAACGCCCGCCTGGCGCGGAGCCGAGGGCGGGCGGTGAAACGCCTCAGGGTATGGGGCAAAATATCAGGCGCGACGGCGGCGGCGGGAGGCGACCATGCCGAGGGCACCGAGGCCGGCGAGCGCGGCGAAGCTGGAGGGCTCGGGGATCACGGAGACGGAGATGTTGTCGAGGGAGAAGGACGCGTCGCCGGTGGTGTTCACGCCAAAGGCGATGGTGTTGAATTGATTGAAGCCTACGCCGGTCAGCGTGCCTGCGGAGCTGACTCCAAAGGCGGTTTGCGAGATGCTGTAGTTGTTCGTGTCGGTGCGGGTGATGGTGAGCGAGACCGAGCCGGTGAAGTTCTTCACTAGGTTCGCAGGGCCGGTGAATCCCGTCATTTGCGTGGCGGTGCCGTTCTGGTTGTGGACAGGGCTGGTGGAGCCGGCGACAAACTGGCCGAAGCCGGTGGTCGCGCTGTTGGACGCCGCAAATTGGAACATCTGGCGGGTGCCCGACTCGAAAGGGGTGTTGGACCCGAGATCCGCCGCTGGATTCACAAGAGGAGTGGTGCCAATCGCCCAGCGAAACACGTGATTAACGCTGGACGGGAAATTCGAGGCCGTGACGTCGAAACTGAAGGTGATTGATTCGCCAACCGCCAAGGTTTGGGAGCTGAACTGCTTGTAGGTTCCCGAGCGGGCCAAGGCTCCGGTCGTTTGGGCGAAGTCCAGATCACCGCCATCCACCGAGAGCGTGGTGTTGGTCGTGCCGAAGCGGTAGTAGCCGGCGTCGGCGGGGGAGCCGGACGTGAAGGTGTCGGTGAAGCTGAACTGCGCGTGGGCGGTGGCTGCGAGGCCGAGGGCGGCGGCGGTGGCGAGGAGATGGGATTTCATGGTGAGGCGTGCTGGGGTGCGGGGCTGAGGTTTACCTCAACAGCCTCTCGCCCCGGCACAGGCGCCTCAACGGGGGCGAGACTTTCTCGTAAAGTTGCCCCGAACCCAGCCACTCAGACGAAGGCCGGGCGGGAGCCCGGCGGTCCCAGGACTCACTCCGTGGCGGGCGGGGTGAGGGCGAGCAGCTCCGACACCGTCACGAAGCGCAGGCCTCTGGCGCGCAGGCGGTCGATGATCTCGGGGAGCGCCTCAAGCGTCTCTTCGCGCCAGGTGTGCAGGAGGACGATGCTGCCGGGGCCGGCTTGCGCGGCGCTCTCGATGATCTGCTCGCGGGTGACGGCGTTGTCCCAATCCTTCGTGGTGACGTCGGCGACGATGGAGGGAAGCTTTAGTTCGCCGAGCACGGTCCAGAGTTCCGGGCCGTGGGCGAGGAAGGGGGCGCGGAAGACGACCGGAGTGAAGCCGGTGGCCTCGCGGATGATGGTCTGCGATTCGACGAGCTCGGCGCGCACGGCGGCGAGGTCGGCGAGTTTGGCCAGGTTGGCGTGGGTCTGGGAGTGGTTGCCGATCTCGTGGCCGGCGGCGAC
>JAUVVA010000069.1 GCA_030604905.1 Verrucomicrobiota bacterium
CCGCCGCGTTAAATCCCGCCGGCACGCAGCTCCAGCTCACCTTCCACCGCGCCCGCGCCGAACTCACCTACGAGGTCCTCGCCAGCAGCGACCTCGTCACCTGGACCGTCATCGCCACCAACCCTGGCACCGCAGGCCAGACCGTCACGGTCACCGATCCCGACCCCGCCTCCCCGCGCCGCTTCCTCCGCCTCCGCGTTACCCCGTGATCCGCCGGGAGCGCCGCCCCCCGACACGGCTCCGCGATCACATTCGGGATCATTCAGTTGGACGGCTGAGCAGCGGGGCGAGGTGGCGAGCAGCTTTCGGTGCGGACCGAGCGAAGGACGGAGCGAAGCGGAGATGGCGTGGCCCGGAGCCGCAGGCGGAGGGTGAGCCCGCAGGGCGAACAATATCCGAAGGATATCTCGAGATTAGGCCCCGCCGAAAGGTGCCGGCAGATCGCCGCGATGCGACCCGGACAAATGAATGATCCCGGGGCAGCCAATAACGCGCCGGCGTTTGCTCCCGGACCGCCGCGACTAAACTGCTCGCGTGCCCTGGAACGTCCAGTTTCGCAACGGTCTCCACCTCCCACAGCTCGATTGGTGGCTCGACGCCCACCATCCGGTGGCGCGCTGCTTCGTCTCGCACGCCCACTTCGACCACCTCGCCCCGCACCGCGAGGTCCTGCTCTCGCCCGGCACCGCCGCCCTCATGCGCGCCCGCATGCCCGACCGCGGCGGCGAGCGGATCGAGCGCGAACTGCCCTTCGGCTCGCCCTCCCCGCTCTCGCCCGACCATCCCGAGGTGAGCGTCACCCTCCACCCCGCCGGCCACATCCACGGCTCGGCCATGATCGCCCTCGACCACCCCGAGCACGGCCGCCTGCTCTACACCGGCGATTTCAAACTCCGCCCTGGCCGCTCGGCCGAGCCCTGCCAGCCGCCTCCCGCCGACCTGGTGATCATGGAGACGACGTATGGGCGCCCCCACTACACGCTCCCGCCCACCGAGCGCGTGCTGGACGACATCATCGCCTGGTGCCGCGCCGCGCTCGAGGAGGGCGACACGCCGGTGCTCTTCGGCTACAGTCTGGGCAAGAGCCAGGAGATCCTCCGCTCCCTCGCCGGCGCCGCCCTGCCGGTCATGTTGCACCCGCAGACCCTCCGCCTCACCCGCATCTACGAGGAGCTCGGCATCGCTTTCCCGCCCTACCTCGCCTTCGACGCCGCCACCTGCGCCGGCCACGTCGTCATCTGCCCGCCCCAGGCGAGCAACTCCGCCTTCGTCCGCAAGATCCCCCGCCGCCGCAGCGCCGTGCTCACCGGCTGGGCCCTCGATCCCGGCGCGCGTTTCCGTTACCAATGCGACGCCGCCTTCCCCCTCTCCGACCACGCCGACTACCCGGACCTGCTGCGCTTCGTCGAGCTCACCCGCCCCAAACGCGTGCTCACCCTGCACGGCTTCGCCACCGAGTTCGCCCGCGATCTCCGCGACCGCGGCATCGAGGCCTGGGCCATCAACCAGGACAACCAGCTCGAAATGGCGCTCCCCCTGGCGGGCAATTGTCACCAGATTGGTGACAGTTCCCGCTCCCCCGCCCCCGCCACCCCCGGCAGCCTCGCTCCAGCCAATTGTCACCAATCTGGTGACAATTCGTCGTCGGCCGACTCCCCGGCGAACGAAGGCGCGGCCCCGGTCGGCGCGGCCGACGAGCACACTGACACGCCAACGCTCGCCAGCCCGCCGCCGCACACGCTCGACGCCCTCGCCGCCGTCGGCGAACGCATCCGCGAGACGCCCTCGAAGCTCGAAAAGATCGCCCTCCTCCGCGACCACTTCACCACCCTCGCCGCCACCGACCCCGCCGACGCCGCGCGCGCCGCGCTGCACTTCACCGGCCGCCCTTTCCCCCAATCCGACGCGCGCAGCCTCCAGACCGGCTGGGCCTTGCTCCGTCGCGCCGTGCTCGAGGTCTCCGGCCACCACGAGGGCGACTTTCGCGCCGCCTACCGCCGCTACGGCGACAGCGGCGACACCGCCGAGGCCCTGCTGGCCGCGCCCAAGCGCCCCGCCGCCCGGCCCGCCGCCCCGCTCCCCCTCGCCGAACTCGAGACGCTCCTCGCCCGCCTCGCCGCCGCCTCCAGCCCAGCCGCCAAGCTCGACCTGCTCACCACCACCCTCCGCCGCCTCTCGCCCCTCCCGGCCAAATACCTCGTCAAAATCATCACCGGTGACCTGCGCATAGGCCTGCGCGAGGGCCTCGTCGAGGAGGCGATCGCCGCCGCCACCGCCCGCCCCCTCGAGGCCGTGCGCGAGGCCAACCTGCTTTGCGGCGATCTGCCCACCGTCGTGCGCGCCGCCTTCGCCGACTCGCTCGCCTCGATCACCCTGCGCGTTTTTCACCCGCTCCAGTTCATGCTCGCCAGCCCGGAGCCGACTTCCGAGGCCATCCTCGCCCGCCTCGGCGCGCCCGTCTGGCTCGAGGAAAAATACGACGGCATCCGCTGCCAGCTCCACAAGGAGGGCGAGCGCGTCGAGCTCTACTCGCGCGACCTCCACCGCATCACCGCGCAGTTCCCCGAACTCGTCGCCGCCGCCCGACGCGAACTAGCCGCCGACTGCATCCTCGACGGCGAGCTCCTCGCCTGGCGCGACGGCCGCGCCCTGCCCTTCGCCGAACTCCAAAAGCGCCTCAACCGCCGCCTCGACGGCGACGACCTCTTCCTCGGCCAGGAAATCCCGCTGGCCTTCTCCGCCTACGATCTCCTCTGGCTCAACCACGAGCCCCTGCTCAAAGCCCCTCTCCGCACCCGCCGCGCCCGCCTCGAGACCCTCCTCACTGCCTCCGTCAATCTTCAATCATCAATCATCAATCATAAATCCCTTCACCTCGCTCCCATCACCACCGCGCACAGCGCCGTCGAGGTGGAGGCCGCCTTCCTCGCCGCCCGCCAGCGCGGCAACGAGGGTCTCATGGCCAAGGATCCCGCCTCGGCCTACACGCCCGGCCGCCGCGGTCTCGCCTGGCTGAAACTCAAAAAAGCCTACGCCACACTCGACGTCGTGGTGGTCGCCGCCGAACTCGGCCACGGCAAACGCCGGGGTGTGCTCAGCGACTACACGTTTGCCGTGCGCGACGAGGCCACCGGCGCGCTCCGCACCGTGGGCAAAGCCTACTCCGGCCTCACGGACGCCGAGATCGCCGCCCTCACCGAACACTTTTTGGCCAACACGCTCGAGGAGCGGGGCCGCGTGCGCCAGGTCGTGCCCGACACCGTGCTCGAGATCGCCTTCGACCTCATCCAGCCAAGCAAACGCCACGACAGCGGCTTCGCCCTGCGCTTCCCGCGCATCGTCCGCATCCGCACCGACAAGACGCCCGCCGAGATCGACACCCTCGAAACCTGCCGCCGCCTCGCCGCGCCTCCCGCAGCCGGCCCGCCCCCTGACTGACCAAAAACCGCCGACCGGACACAAACCGCCCCGCACCCCGATTTTGCCGTTTTTCCTTGCCTCTATTTGGCCAAAACCGCACTTTGTCTTCATGCAAAGCGCGCCACGTTCCAATCCGGCCTCCGCTCCGGATCCCACTCGTCTGGCGGAGGATTTTCTTCAGTTCACCCTCGTCCGCTCCGGTCTGCCGCACGCCCGTTTGGTCGAGTTGGTGCGCGAGCATTTGCGCCATAGCGACGATCCGGGCGCGCTCTGGGGCCTTGCCGCCTCGGAGGGCGATCTTGCCAAGGCGCAGATCGAGACCCGCTCCGGCCCCGCCTACACCAGCGAGGCTCTGGCCGCGCGGCTCGGCTGCACCGCCCAGACCATCCGCAACCGCGTGGCGACCGGCCAAGTCATCGCCTACTCGTCGCGCCAAGGCCGAGGCGCGCTCCGTCTGCCCGCCTGGCAATTCTCTCCCGGGCTCACCCCGCTCCCCTGGGTCGCGCCTTTGCTTGCCGCCTACGGCGGCGCGGCCGGTGGCGGCTGGGGTCTGCTCGATTTTCTCACCGTGCCGCGCACGGAGCCCTCGCCCGACGCGCCTTCGGGCGACTACGTTTTGTGCGAGATCGGCCCCGCCGAGGGCTATGGTGCCGCCTCGGCCACCTGTTACCTTGATTGGCTAAAGGCCGGCCACGTCGAGCAGGTGCTCGCCGCCGCGCGTCGCCACCGCGCCGACTAAAGCGCCATGGCCAAGGACCAGGGCCAAGCCTCCCCGCCGCCGGCCGACCTCGCGACGCGCGCGCTCCCGCTGCGCAGCGTCGAGGGCGTCTGGCACCGCATCGGGCGCCGCGAGTTTCCACCCCGACATTTTAGCAACTCGTCCGGCTGGCGCTTCTCGCACGAAGACCAGCCCGGCGTGCTTTACCTCGGCGACCGGCCCGAAACCTGTTTCTGGGAGGTCTTCTGGGACGACCTCGTCTCCCGCCCCGCCACCGAGCGCAGGCTGGATCTCGCCCAAGTGGCGAGCCGGGTGCTCTGGGCTCTCCCGCTGCCCGGCCGGCTGCGCGTCGTCGACACGACCTCCGCCGCCACGCTCCGCGCAATCCGCGCCCACGCCGGCACCTTTCTCGGCCCCTACGCCAACTGCCAGTCTTGGGCCGCCGCCCTCCGCGCGCACCCGAGCGAACCCGACGGACTCCTCTACCCGTCCGCCCGCGAGGCCGGCGGCCTCTGCCTTGCGCTCTTTGCCGAGCGTTGCGCGCAGCTCCCTTGGGCGGAAGCGCCCGAGCCGCGTCCCCTGCTCCAGGACCTCACCCTCGCCCGCCTCGTCCTCGCGGAGGGAATCGCCGTGCTCGATTGAACCAGAGCCGGGAGCCGAAGCCGCCCCCGGCCAGGCCCCAACAAGCGCCCCGCTGGACAAAGGCCCCGCTGGCGAAGCGCGCGGAGCTAGCTTTCTTCCGCCGCGCCGAATGGTCCAGCCCTCGCCAGAGCCTTCTTCGCATCTACCTCCCGGTCTCCATCCGCAACTAGCAGCATGGTTTGCGCGTCGCTTCGGCGCCCCCACCGCCGCCCAGGCGCAAACCCTGCCCCACATCCTCGCCGGCCGCTCGGTGTTGCTCTCCTCGCCCACCGGCACCGGCAAGACGCTCGCCGCCTTCCTCGGCGTCTTCGACCACCTCCAGCGCCTCCACGAAGCCGACGCCCTCCCCGCCCGCGGCATCGTGGCCGTCTACGTGTCCCCGCTGCGCGCGCTCGCCTACGACCTCCAAAAAAACCTCCACGCCCCGCTGGCCGAGCTCGGCTGGGCGCACCTGCGCGTCGCCGCCCGCACCGGCGACACGCCCGCCAAGGACCGCGCCGCGCAAAAGAATAAGCCGCCCCACATCCTCGTCACCACCCCCGAGAGCCTCACCCTGCTCCTCAGCCAGCCCGACTGGGCGCCGGCCCTCGCCACCACCCGTTTTCTGATCGTCGACGAGCTGCACGCGCTCGCCGAAAACAAACGCGGCAGCCTGCTCGCCCTCGCCGCCGAGCGCCTCGAGGCGCTTTGCACCAGGCCCCTGGGCGACAGAACGACCAAGCGGTCGCCCGCCCTGATTCGCATCGGCCTCTCCGCCACCGTCTCGCCGCTCGCCGAGCTGGGGCGCTTCCTCACCGGCCCCGGCCGCGCCTGCGAGCTCGTCGAGATCCTGCCCACCGCGGACCGGCCCGCGCAGCTCGCCGTCTTCTCGCCACTCGCCCGCCACCCGTATCCGGCCGCCGGCTACACCGCCACCCGCGTCCTGCGCGAACTCGCCGCCGAGCTCGGGCGCCACCGCACCACTCTCATCTTCACCAACACCCGCGCCGGCGCCGAGTCCATCGGGCTCCGCCTCAAACAACTCCTGCCCGCGCTCGGCCCGCAGATCGAGGTCCACCACGCCTCGCTCGACCGCGCCGTCCGCCTCGACGTCGAGGATCGCCTCAAGCGCGGCGAGCTGCGCGCCGTGGTCTGCTCCACCTCGCTCGAGCTCGGCATCGACATCGGCTCCATCGACCTCGTCGTCATGGTCTCCGCGCCCAAGGGCGTGGCCCGCGCCCTCCAACGCCTCGGCCGCTCCGGCCACGCGCCCGGCCAGACCGCCCGCGGCCTGCTCGTCGCCACCAACATCAACGACCTCGCCGAGTGCGCCGCCACCGTGCGCCTCATGCGCGCCCGCGCGCTCGAGCCGCTCCGCCTGCCGGAAAACCCCGCCGACGTCCTCGCCCAACACCTCGTCGGCATCGCGGTCTTCGGCGACACCACCCCCGACGAAGCCTTCGCGCTCGTCCGCCACGCCCACCCCTTCGCCACGCTGGCCCGCGACCAGTTTGACCGCGTGCTCCACTACCTGCGCGGCGGCGGCCGCTCGCTGGAAAAGGCCTACACGCCGCTCTTCGGCAAGATCACCCTCGACGCCGAGGGCCGCCTCGCCCTGCCCTCGCCGCGCGTCGCCCGCGAGTTTTACCAAAACGTCGGCACCATCTCCTCCGACGCCCACGTCACCGTGCAGCTCGGCCGCCGCAAGCTCGGCACCGTCGAGGAAAGCTTTCTCAAGGGCCTGCGCCCCGGCGACGTCTTCGTGCTCAACGCCCGCTGCGTGCGCCTCGTCTCCACCAGCCTCCTCACCGCCAAGGTCGCCGCCGCCGACAGCGCCCTGCCCACCGTGCCACGCTGGAACGCCAACAAGATGCCCCTGCAAAGCGGCCTCGCCGCCGAGGTCGTGCGCCTCCGCAGCGACGTGGCGGAGATTTTGAACCACGAAGAGCGCGGAGAGCACGGAGGGAATCGAAGCGAGGCCGAGCCTGGAAACCGCCGGTCCCCGGCTCCTCCCTCTTCCGTCCTCTCCGTGTCCTCCGTTCCCTCCGTAGTTAAAGAACCCCTTCCCGACCCCATCGCATCGTATCTGACTTTCCACTACGATCTCTCGCCCGCCAACGCCGCGGCGCTCGCGCGCCACTTCCGCCTCCAGGCGCGCGTCTCCCGCATCCCCACCGCCGCCGCCCTGCTCGTCGAGGAATACGCCGAGCCGCGCGAAGGCCGCCTGCACTACTTTTTCCACAGCCTGATCGGCCGCTCGGCCAACGACGCCCTCTCGCGCATCGTCGCGCAGCGGGTGCAGCGCCTCCTCGGGGGCAACGCGCTCGTGACCATCGACGACTACGGCTTCCTGCTCACGGTGCGCGAGTTTCAGCGCCTCGCCTCCGCCGAGGCGGTCCGGCCCCTGCTCGCCCGCGCCGAGGCCGAGGACGATCTCCGCCGCGCCCTCGCCGAGAGCCAGCTCGTGAAGTGGCAATTCCGCGGCGTGGCCCAGGCCGGCCTCATGGTGCCCCGGCGCGTGCGCGGAGCCGAGCGCGGGGCCAAGTCCCTCCAGTGGAGCTCCGAGATTCTCTTCGACGTGCTGCGCCGCCACGAGCCCGACCACGTGCTCCTCGTCGAGGCCTACGCCGAGACGACCACGCGCTTCCTCGATCTGCCGGCCGCCCTCGCCTTTCTCGAGCACGCGGCGACGCTGCCCATCGAGTTCGTGCCGGTGGAGCGCGTGAGCCCCTTCGCCTTCGGCATGTTCGTGAGCAAGATCAAGGAGACCATGATGCTCGAGGACCCCGAGACCACCATCGAGCGCCTCTACCACGAGATGTATGGCAAGCTCGCCGAAACCGCTGAAGTGGGGACCGCTAAAGAACGCTAATGGCCGCTAAACCCAAACCTGCATCAACCACGGATTGCCGACGGCCACGGATTATGAATCCACCCGCCCTCGCAGGACTGCGTTCCTTTTAGCGCCCTTTAGCGCGATTTAGCGGTCCCTTCTCCTCCGGGTATCCCCATGTCCTCCGTGGTTAACCAACGCATCGCCCCCGGCCTGCTCTTCGACGCCCGTCTCGCGCTTTTTCTCGAGGCGACGCGCAGCCTCGTCGTCGCCGATCTGCACTGGGGCTACGCCGAGAGCCACCGCGCCACGGGCAACCTTTTCCCGGTCTGGGGTGACAACACGCTCGAGGCCACGCTCCGCGCCCTCGTCGCTGACTACGCCCCCGCCGAGATGATCTGGCTCGGCGACTCGCTGCACACGCTCCGCGCCCGGACCCGCGCCGAGCGCTTCCTCGCCGAGGCGCCTTGCCCCGTGCACGTCCTCGCCGGCAACCACGACCTGCGCTGGGAACGCGCCGCGCCCGGGCCGCTCGCGCGGGGCGGCCACCTCCTCCACCACGGCGACCGGGAGCTGCCCGCCAACCCGCGCCGCGAGGCCGGCTCGCTTGAGATCATCGGCCACCACCACCCGGCCTACCTGCACCGCGACGGCGCCGGCGCGCGGCTCAAGTTGCCCGCCCTCGTCCAAGCGCCCGTGCGGCTCATCCTGCCCGCCCTCAGCCCCTGGGCCGCCGGCGCCGCGTGGAACGAGCGCCTCGCGCCGGACGAAATACTCTGGGCCGCGACCCCGCGCCGCATCCTTCGCATCGCCCCGCCTTCCCCGCCTTCCCCGCCAGCACCGCCAGCGCCCTGACGCGGCCTCCGCACAGGTTGCCCGACGCCCGGCCACGCCCCCGTCGGCCTAGTCTAGAGCCCGCCCCGCCGCAGCACCCAGTCCGCCGCCGTGCCCGCCGCCGGCTGGCGCAGGATATCCTTCAGTTTCTCGCATTGCTCGTGCGTCTGCCGACCGCGCGCCGGATCCTCGAGGCAGCGGCGCAGCTCTTCGGCCAGCGCCTGCGGCGAGGCCGCGCCCTGCAAATACTCCGGATACATCGGCTCCTTGAGCAGCAGGTTGTTGATCCCGAGGAAGGGGATCTTCACCAGCAGGCGCCCGAGAAAATAGGTCAGCGGATTGGCCCGGTAGGCGATCGCACCCGGCAGACCGGCGATCGCGCAGTGCAGCGACATCGTGCCGCTGGAGGTCAGCACCGCCGAGGCCGCCACCGGCGCGCCGGTGTTGGGCACCAGCTCGACGTCGCGCGGCACCCCGGCCTGCTCGATCACCTCGCGGATCACGGGGCTCGGGTAGATCACGCGCGCCGGGCGCTTGCCGTAGGCGAGGTGGCCCTCGCGCAGCACTGGCCAGATGCGCGCGACCGCCTGCTTGCGGCTGCCCGGCAGCAGCAGCACCGGCGCCGCCGGATCGAGCCGCACCGGCGCCGCGTAGTCGTCGGCGAGAAAGGGGTGCCCCACAAACTCCACCGGCAGGTCCGTGTCGGCGTAGCAGCCGACCTCGAAAGGGAAGATGCAGGCGAGCGCGTCGAGGTGCCGCGCCATCGCGAAACGCCGCTTCGCCTTCCACGCCCAGATCTGCGGCGAGATGTAGAACAAGAGCTTCACCGGGCCGCCCGCCTTGGCGGCGAGCCCCCGCTTGTGCAGCTCGGCGGCGAGCCGCAGGTTGAAGCCCGGGTAGTCGACAAAACACACCGCGCGCGGCCGGTGTTCCTCGATCCAGCGCAGCGTCTCCTCGAAGAGCGCCTTGAAGAAAGAGAAATTCTTCAAGACCTCGACCAGGCCCACGACCGAGGAGCTCGTCAGGTCGTGGAGCAGCTGCGCGCCCGCGGCCGCGAGGTGTTTGCCGCCCAGCGCGCAGACCGCGAGGCCCGGACGCTTGGCGCGCAGCTCCTCCACCACGCGGGCCGAGTGCTCGTCGCCCGAGTGCTCGCCGACGATGACCAGCAGGTCCACGCGCCCGCCCGCCGGGGCGTCGAAGCGAAATGGCAGGGTCTCAGCCACGAGCCGCCTCGCTTCCCTCTCCTCCCCGCCGCCGCCGCGCCTCTGCGTCGAGAGTGTTCACCGTTTGTTGGTCGCGTTTCTGATCTGCTCGGAGATCTGGATCGCGACCTCGAGCGCGGTCTTGCCGAGGGCGCCGCCGACCTTGGGCTGGCGGGAGGCCGCCACGCTCTCCGTGAAGTGCATCAGCTCGAGCTTCAGGGGCTCGTCCTTCTCGATCGGGATTTCCGCGACCGGGATGCCGCTGGCGTCGCCGGCCTTCGCCAGGCCGACCTTTACCTTGAGACCGTAGGCCACCAGGTCGCTCTTCTTCACCAGGTGCCCCTTCTGGTTCATGAAATCGAGCGAGAGGTAGGCGTTGTCCTGAAAGACCCGGATCTCGCGGTTTTTCTTCAGGCTCATGCGCGAGGCGCTGAGGTTGGCGACGCAGCCGTTCTCGAACTCGATGCGCGCGTTGGCGATGTCCTCGGTCTTCGAGAGCACGTTGATGCCGACGCTGTCGATCTTGCGGATCGGCGACTTCACCAGCGCGAGCACGATGCCGATGTCGTGTATCATCAGATCCAATACGACGCCGACCTCCGTGCCGCGCGGCGTGTAGGGCGCGAGCCGCTCCGCGGTGATGTAGCCGGGCCGGTCGATCTGCTTCTCCAGGTAGCTCATCACCGGGTTGAAATGCTCGATGTGCCCCACCTGCACGAGGCAGCCCGCCTCCTGCGCGGCGGCCAGCACCCGCTCCGCCTCCTCGAGCGTGGCCGTGATCGGCTTCTCGATCAGCAGGTGCGTCCGCCGCTTGAGCAGCGGCAGGGCCACCTGCTCGTGCCGGTCGGTCGGCACCACGACCGAGACCGCGTCGCAGGCCTCGCCCAGCTCCTCGACCGTGGCGAAGCGGCGGCAGTTGTGGCGCGCGCAGATCTCCGCGGCCCGCTCGTCGTTCGCCTCGAAGATGCCCATGAACTCGACGTTCGGCAGCGAGGCGTAGATGCGGGCGTGGTGTTGCCCGAGCGAGCCGACTCCGGCCACGCCGCACTTCACCTTGGGCTTCGAGGAAGAAAACAGACTCATTTTTTCGGGGTATCGGTCGCCGCGCGCGGACGGAATCACATCGCGTCGTAGATCTGCACGCGCTCCCAGTAGGGTTTGAAGCGCTCGACGAAGGCCTTGTGCACCGGGTCGACCTGGTAGGCGTCGTGCGCGGCCACGTCGGCGAAGAGCGCGGTGAGCGCGTAGGTGTAGCTCGCGTCCACGACCGGGCGCGGCGCGATCGGGGCGGGCGTGCCGATATGGAGCTGGCTCACGCTCTTGATCGGACGAAGGGACTCGAGCCCCTCCTTGCGAAACTCCTCGCGCTGGGCGGGCGTGAGATCCTTGCGGAGCCAGAAGACGACGGTGTGAACGAGCATGGTTGAAAAGGGAATCAGCCCGCCACCGTCGCCGCGCCCGCCCCCGGGCCGCGAGCCAAAAAACCTTTGCCCGCCGCCCACGCGCACCCAGCTTACCCGCATCTCCTTCCGCCCGCGTCCTCCGCGTTTAGCCCTTCAGCCGCCTTCATCCCTTCCTCCATGCCCTCCCCCGTCAACATCCAGCTCATCGGCCACGAAGTCGCCATCGCCTGGGACGACGGCGCCGAGACCTACTTCCCGAGCGAGGAGCTGCGCGCCGCCTCGCCCAGCGCCGAGAACGTCGGCGAGCACGACATTCTCGGCAACAAATACGGCGGCGACGGCCCCACTCGTTTCCCCGGCGTCACCGTGCTCGGCTGGGAGCAGGTGGGCAACTACGCCATCCGCTTCGAATTCAGCGACCGCCACCGCACCGGCCTCTACAGCTACGACTACCTCCGCGAACTCGCCGCGCGGCGGGGCTAAGCCGCCCCGGGCTCAGCCGCACCGCTCGCTTACGACGCGGCACCCGCATCAACCCCACAAGGCCGCGAGGCTGCGTCGCTTGACTCAGCTCCGAAAGCGGCGAGGGTTCACCTCGAACCGTCGACCATGTCCTACGCCATCCATCAAATCATCGGGATCTGCGTGAGCGTGGAATTGTCGGTCTTCCCTGGCGCGCCCGGTGCGGCGCGCTGAGCCGCGGACCAGCCTGAACGGCCCGCCGCGGCGAGCACGCCCACCGGGCCAGCAACAACAATCCGGGCTCGAGCGCAGAGCACTGCGTCGCCGCCCCTTCCCTCCGTGCGTCCGCACGCGTTCGCGCGCCGGCCGGTTGCCCGCGCACCTCCCTCCGCGGAGGCGCGGAAACCGGCACGAGGCCCGCGCACGAAAACCCGCCACACCCAACCCAAACAGGAACCCACCCACATGCACTCACCTCTCTTCCTCCTCGATTCCGACGCCGCCTCGCTGCGCCACCGCCTCGGGCTGCTCGCGTCCAACCCGCACTCACGCCGCGCCCTCAAGGGACTCGCGGACGAGCTCGAACGCGCCGTCGTGCTGCCGCCCGCCGAGTTTCCCGACGACGTCGTGCGCATCGGTTCCCGCGTCGACGTGCACGACCTGACCGACGGCGAGACCGCCCGCTACGTGCTCTGTTTCCCCGAGCACGCCGAGATCAGCACCGGCCGCCTGTCGGTCTTTGCCCCGCTCGGCACCGCGCTCCTCGGCTTCCCCGCCGGCCACGAATTCACCTGGGAAATGCCCGGCGGTCCCCGCCGCCTCCGCATCCTCGCCGTGAGCCCGCCCGAGGAGGGCGCCAACCACGCCGCCCCCTCGCCCGAACACCCCGCACGGCGACTCCTCGCCCGGCCCTGAGACTCCACGACGCGCCCTGTGCGTCCCCGCCCACGCCTTGCAGCCCGCGGGCGGGACGCACCCGCCTCGCTCCTGCGTATTTTGCCCAACACGTCCCGTTTGTTAAAGGCGGCGTGTTTTTTCGTTGGTCATTGGCCATTCGTCATTGGTCATTAGCGCGCAGATGTCCTCCTCCTTCCCAGCTCGCACCACCCTCCCGGAGATCGAACTTGGCTCCACCTTGCAGCCCAAGTTTGGCCCCGACGGCCTCATCCCCTGCATCGCCCAGGACGTGCATAGCGGCCAGGTGTTGATGTTCGCGTTCATGAACGCCGAGTCGCTCGCGCACACCCTCAAGACCAAGAAGGCCACCTACTGGAGCCGCTCGCGAAACAAGCTCTGGTGCAAAGGCGAGGAGTCCGGGAACGTGCAATGGGTGAAAGAGCTTCACACCGACTGCGACCAGGACGTCCTCCTCATCAAGGTCGAGCAGACCGGCGCCGCCAACGCGTCCTGCCACAACGGATACAAGAGCTGCTTCTACCGCAAACTCGCCGACCTCGACGCGCCCGACTACAAGCTCGAGTTCATAGGCGAACCGCTCTTCGACCCCGCCCAGGTCTACAAGAAAAAGTAACCCCTTCCCCTCGGCGCCCGGCCTCCGCCCGCGGCGCTTTTTCTTTCCCCACCATCCTCCCCACCAAGAGGTCACGCACGCGCATGCCCCGGTCGTAGCCCTCCCCACTGCCCCTCCGCTCCCCTCCCGTCCAAACTCTCCGTCCCCTTCAACTCTCCCCTCAGACCGGCGGCCCCGCCTGCCGCCTCGTCCTAAGCCCCTCTGTCGCGCCGCCCTCTTTCCCTCTCCCGCTCCGCTTCCCCATGCTCTGCTACGTCCCCGCCGAAGATCCCGCCCTCGAGCCGCGCGCCGCGCTCACTCCCGCCAGCGCCGAGGCCTTGAAAAAGCTCGGCCTCGCCCTGCGCTTCGCCCCCGGCCTCGGCCAGGCCAGCGGCTACCCCGACGCCGCCTACGCCGCCGCCGGGGCCAGCCCCGCGCCCGACCACGCCGCCGCCCTCGCCGAAGCCGACCTCGTGCTCCGCGTGCGCAAGCCCCCGCTCGAAGACCTCGCCCGCCTCAAGCCCGGCTCCGTGCAGATCGGCTTCCTCGATCCTTTCAACGAGCCCGAGCTGCTCGCCCGCCTGGCCGCCGCCCAGGTCGCCGCCGCCTCGCTCGAGATGATCCCGCGCACCACCCTTGCTCAAAAGATGGACGCCCTCAGCTCGCAGGCCTCCCTCGCCGGCTACGCCGCCGTGCTCCAGGCCGCCGCCCGCCTGCGCCGCGCGCTCCCCATGATGATGACGCCCGCCGGCACCATTCTCCCCGCCCGCGTCTTCATCCTCGGCGCCGGCGTCGCCGGCCTCCAGGCCATCGCCACCGCCCGCCGCCTCGGCGCCCGCGTCGAGGCCTTCGACACCCGCCCCGTCGTCGAGGAGCAGGTAAAATCCCTCGGCGCGAAGTTCGTGAAAATCGATCTCGGCGGCGACACCGGCCAGACCTCCGGCGGCTACGCCCAGGCCCTCACGCCCGACCAGGTCGCCCGCCAGCAGGCCGGCCTGGCCAAGGTCTGCGCCCAGTCCGACATCGTCATCACCACCGCCAAGGTCTTTGGCCGCCGCGCCCCGCGCCTCGTCACCGCCGCCATGCTCGCCGGCATGCAGCCCGGCTCCGTCGTCGTCGACCTCGCCATCGACAGCGGCGGCAACGTCGAGGGCTCCGTGCCGGGACGCGACGTCGTCACGCCCAACGGCGTCACCCTCCTCGGCGCCTCCAACCTCGAGGGCAGCGTCGCCTACCACGCCACGCAGGTGCTGGCCGCCAACCTCCTCGCCTGGGTCACCCACTTCTGGAACGCCGAGACCAAGAACCTCCGCCTCGATCCCGAAGACGAGATCCTGAAGGGCTGCCTCCTCACCCGCGACGGCGCCATCGTCCACCCCCAGTTCCGAGCCCCCAGCCCCTAGCCTCTAGCTCCTAGCTTCTAGCCCCTAGCCTCTAGCTCCTAGCCTCTAGCACCTAGCACCCATGGACCTCATCCTCCTCGTCTTCATCTTCACCCTCGCGGCCTTTCTCGGCTTCGAGCTCATCGCCAAGGTGCCCTCGCAGCTGCACACGCCGCTGATGTCCGGCTCCAACGCCATCTCCGGCATCACCATTGTCGGCGCCATCATCGCCTCCGGCACCGACGACAAATCCTGGCTCACCACCCTCCTCGGCACCACCGCGGTCGTGCTCGCCACCATCAACGTCGTCGGCGGCTACCTCGTCACCGACCGCATGCTCGGCATGTTCAAGAAAAAGTCCGCCGCGCCCGCCGCCTCCGACGCCGCGAAAAAGGAGGCCGCCAAATGAACTCCCCCCTGCTCATCAACCTGGCCTACATCGTCGCCAGCATCCTCTTCATCCTCGGCCTCAAGATGCTCGGCCGCCAGGCCAGCGCGCGCCGCGGCAACACCCTCTCCGCCCTCGGCATGCTCATCGCCGTGGTCGTCACCCTGCTCGACCAGCACGTGGTCAACTACACCTGGATCGTCGTCGGCCTCGTCGTCGGCACCGCGATCGGCGTGGCCTGCGCCCGCCTCGTGAAGATGACCTCCATGCCCGAGATGGTCGCCCTCCTCAACGGCTTCGGCGGCCTCGCCTCCGTCCTCGTCGGCTGGGCCGAGTTTGGCAAGATGCGCGCCCTCGGCTGGACCGACTACCTGCGCACGCTCGGCGACGCCGCGCCGCCCCACGCCTTCACCGCCGGCGCCATCTTCTTCGCCGTGATGATCGGCGGCGTCACCTTCACCGGCTCGCTCTACGCCTTCGCCAAGCTCGCCGAGCTGCTCGGCGGTCGCCCCGTCCTCTTCCGCGGCCAGCACCTCCTCAACGGCCTCATCGTCGCGGCCATGCTCGTCGCCGGGGTCGCCTTCGCCCTCGCCGCCCCCACCGGCGGCGCGGCCCTCGCCGCCTTCGCCGTCTTCCTCGTCCTCGCGCTCGTGCTCGGCTGGACCTTCGTCATGCCCGTCGGCGGCGGCGACATGCCGGTGATCATCTCGATGCTCAACAGCCTCTCCGGCCTCGCCGCCTGCGCCGCCGGCTTTGTCATCGCCAACAACGTCCTCGTCGTCGCCGGCTGCCTCGTCGGCACCAGCGGCTTCATCCTCACCGTCATCATGTGCAAGGCGATGAACCGCAGCTTCGGCAACGTGCTCTTCTCCGGCTTCGGCGCCGCCGCCCCCGCCGCCGCGGGCGTCCCGGGAGGCGCCGCCGCCGTCAAGGGCGAGCTCAAACCCATCTCCGCCGAGGACAGCTTCTCCGTGCTCGAGGCGGCGCGGCAGGTCGTATTCATCCCCGGATACGGCATGGCCGTCTCGCAGGCCCAGCACGTCGTGCGCGAGCTCGCCGAGCTCCTGGAGAACAACGGCGCCGAGGTGCGCTTCGCCATCCACCCGGTCGCCGGCCGCATGCCCGGCCACATGAACGTGCTCCTCGCCGAGGCCAACGTGCCCTACGAGCAGCTCGTCGAGATGGACGCCATCAACCCGCTCATGTCGCAGATGGACGTCGCCATCGTGATCGGCGCCAACGACGTGGTGAACCCCGCCGCCGCCACCGACCGCTCGAGCCCGATCTACGGCATGCCGATCATCAACGCGCACGAGGCGCGCACGGTCATCTGCCTCAAGCGCGGCAAGGGCGCCGGTTTCTCGGGCCTGGAGAACCAGCTCTTCCTCCTGCCCAACACGCGCATGCTCTACGGCGACGCCAAGGCGACGCTCCAGGCCGTCTCCGCCGAGTTCAAGTCCCTCGCCGCCTGATCGCGGAAAGGCACCGCCGTCCGCCCCCACCCGGTGGCGAAACGGCGGAGGCCTTTCGTCCCTCACCCGCCCCGCCCGCCGCCCCGCAGCCGGCCGCCCGCCGTCCGCGGCACCCGCCCCCGCCTCCGGCTTTCTCCGGGCCCGCCCGCGGGGACCTCGGACCGCCGACTGCGGAAGGTGCCCCGCCGCGCCGCCGCCCCTCCTGCTCTTCCGCCCGCTCCGCGCGCCGCCCCATCACGCCCGGGCTCAACTCGGGCTAGACTGGCGGCCATGGAGACCACCTTCGGCCGCCTCCACCCCGGCGCGCAGCACCTCACGCCCGCGCCGACCTCGCGCCGCCTCTGGCCCGCGCGCCCTCGCATCGACACCGGCCTCGTGAGCTGGCTCACCACGGTCGACCACAAACGCATCGGGCTGCTTTACGCCTTCGCCGGGCTCTTCTTTTTCCTCGTCGGCGGCATCGAGGCCCTGCTCATCCGCGCCCAGATCGCGGTGCCCAACAACACCCTGCTCTCCTTCCAGTTCTACAACGAGCTCTTCACGATGCACGGCACCACCATGATCTTCCTCGCGATCATGCCGCTGGGCTCCGCGTTCATGAACTACATCATGCCCCTGCAGATCGGGGCGCGCGACGTCGCCTTCCCCCGCCTCAACGCCTTCGCCTTCTGGGTCTTTCTCGCCGGGGCCATCCTGATCAACCTCGGCTGGTTCGTGCGCTCCGGCGCGCCCGACATCGGCTGGTATGGCTACGCCCCGCTCACCTCGCGCGCCTACGCCGACCGCTTCGTCGGCGACTTCTCCACCGACCTCTGGATCATGGGCCTGCAGGTGCTCGGCGTCTCCTCCATCGTCGGCGCGCTCAACTTCATCGTCACCATCATCAACCTGCGCGCGCCCGGCCTCACCATGATGCGCCTGCCGGTCTTCACCTGGATGACGCTCTTCACCTCCTTCCTCGTCATCCTCTCCTTCCCCGCCATCACCATCGCGCTCATCGAGCTGATGATGGACCGGCAGTTCGGCACCGGCTTTTTCGAGGTCTCCATGGGCGGCATGCCCATCCTCTGGCAGCACCTCTTCTGGATCTTCGGCCACCCCGAGGTCTACATCCTCATCCTGCCCGCCATGGGCGTGATCTCGGAGGTCATACCCACCTTCGCGCGCAAGCCCCTCTTCGGCTACCCCATCGTGGTGTTCTCCGGCGCGGTCATCGGCTTCTACGGCTTCACCGTCTGGGCCCACCACATGTTCACGACCGGTCTCGGCAGCATCGGCATGGCGGCCTTCGCCGTCACCACGATGATCATCGCCATCCCCACGGGAGTGAAGATCTTCAACTGGATCGGCACGCTCTGGGGCGGCCAGCTCCACATGCGCACGCCGATGCTCTTCGCGCTCGGCTTTATCTGGATGTTCATGATCGGCGGCTTTTCGGGCGTCATGCACTCGGCCGCGCCGGCCGACACCCAGCAAAACGACACCTACTTCGTCATCGCCCACTTCCACTACACGCTGATCGGCGGCACCCTCTTCGCCCTGCTTGCCGGGCTCGCCTACTGGTTTCCGCTCATCTTTGGCCGCTACCCGATCGAGCGCCTCGGCAAGCGCGCCTTCTGGGTCATCTTCGCGGGCTTCAACCTCACCTTTTTCCCAATGCACTTCCTCGGGCTCAACGGCATGCCGCGCCGCACCGCCGTCTACGACGGCAACATGGGCTTCAACGCCGGCAACCTCGCCTCGAGCATCGGCGCCGGCATCCTGGCCATCGGCCTCGGCCTCTACCTCTGGACCCTCATCCGCAGCTACCGCCAGGGCCCCCGCGCCCAGCGCGATCCTTGGGACGCACGCACCCTGGAGTGGCGCGTCTCCTGCCCGCCGCCCGCCTACAACTTCGCCAAGATCCCGCTGGTGCACGCCCGCGACGACTTTTGGCACGAGAAATACCCGCCCCAAGGAGCGGCCTCCCGCCGCCCCGGGCCCGAGCAGCTCACGAGCCGCGTCGCGCGCGAATCGGCCCACCTCCTCTCCCCCACTGGAGAAGCCCCCGGCCCCGAGACCACCCACACGCCGGAGGAGGACGGCATCCACATGCCCGACCAATCCTGGTGGCCGCTCTTCACCTCGGTCGCGATCTTCGCCGCGACCCTCTGCTTCGTGCTCCACTGGATGCCCGGCGCGATCGCCGGCGCCGCCCTGATCGTGGCCGGCGCCGTCTTCTGGGCCTTCGAGGGCCCCGGCGGCTACCACGTGCACCCGGAGCACCCGGAAAAAACCGACTGAGCCGGACGTTCTCGCTCAGGCCCAGGCGCAGCCTCCCCAAGTCGCGCCGACTTTCCGCCGGGCGCCTCCGGAAAACACTCCGCCAAGCACTCCGGGCTTGTCCCTACGCTGTAAAACGTAAGTGAATGCCGCATGCCACTCACTGCCGCGGCCAAGACAGCACATCGGCTTGGACCTGGCGCCTTCTTCCGCTGCGTTCGCCTCCACGAGGAGTTGTCGAAAGGCGCGCGCGTCACCGCCTCCGCGCTTGCCGAGCAGTTCGAGATGACCCCGCGCACCATCAAGCGCGACATCGAGCACCTCCGCGACCGCCATAAAGCTCCGATCGACTACGACCGCGCCTCAAGGAGCTACCGCTACACCGCGCCCTTCGACTTCCTCACCGGACTGCGGCTCGACGCCGATGAGACGCTCGCCGTCCTGCTGGCCGGGCGCACCTTCGCCGCCTGGGGCGAGTCTCCGCTTGGCCGGGCGCTCACCTCCGCCCTCGGCAAGGTCGCCCGCTTCGCCGGCTCGGCCGTCTCCGTGCCCGCCGCCGACCTGCGCGCCGCGCTCCACCAGCCCGAGATGGACGACCCATCGCTCGACGCCGAGCACCGCCACTTCGCCCGCCTGCTCGATCTCGTGCTCACCCGCCGCGAGGTCGAGATCGTGTATCAGAAGCCCAACGTCGCGCGCCCCGAGCGCCGCCGCGTGCGTCCGCTGCACCTCGCCTACCTCGACCACCGCTGGGTGCTGGTGGCCGAGGACCCGGCCCGCGCGGGCTGGAGAAAATTTCTCCTCGGGCGCATCCGCGACCTCCACCCGGGCTCGACGCGTTTCAAGCCTCCGTCGCGCGAAAAAATCCGCGGCTACCTCGCCGGCAGCCTCGGCCGCTTCACGGGAGATCGCCTGCACGAGGTGCGACTGCGATTCGCCGCGCCGCTCGTCGCATACCTGCACGAAAAGCCCTGGCATCCCTCGCAAACGCTCCGCTCCCTGCCCGACGGCTCCGCCGAAATTGCTCTCCGCCTGAACAACCTGATCGACGTGCAACGCCGCGTCCTCGCCTGCGGCCGCCACGTCGAGGTGCTCGCCCCGCCCGAGCTCCGCGCCTCCGTCGCCGCCGAGATCACCGCCCTCGCCGCCACCTACGCGACGGACGCCGACGCCAAAGAATTTCCAAAAAAACCGGCACCGGGACGCTCCTTGTCCCACCCCCGCTGTTAATCTCGGCGACACAACCCGCCACGACCGATGTCGCCGTCCACGCTTCCCACCTACGTCACACCTGCCCTTGGGCGGGCCCCGACTCGGAGCGATCTGATTCCTCCCTGTGTGTCGCAGCCGCCTCAAGCGCTGCCGGCCGGTGTCTACCGCCTGCAAACCTCGCCCCTTCGCGGCTACTCGCACCACGGCGATTATGCCCTCCTTTCCGAGCTGCGAATCGGTGACGAGCTCAGTCTCGTGCCCGAGCCTGCCAACCCGCACGACCGCTACGCCGTTCGAGTTCATCGCGGCGAGGACCACATCGGATACCTCCCCCGCGAGAGCAACCACGTGGTCTCGCGCCTCCTCCGCCAAGGCGCCCCGCTCCGCGCCATCGTCGCGTGGATCGACCCGACGCCCAACCCGCAGTTGCCCCTGAGCCTGCACGTGCTGTGGGACCACGCCG
>JAUVVA010000085.1 GCA_030604905.1 Verrucomicrobiota bacterium
GACCTCGCCGAGGGCGAGGCGCTCGACCTCCTCCACGGCAGCTCCGCGCTCGGCGGCCAGCGCATCTACGCCGGCGACTACGCCCGCGCCAAGGACAGCGACATCTTCGTCATCACCGCCGGCCTGCGCCGCAAGCCCGACGAATCGCGCCTCGATCTCATCAACCGCAACGTCGCGCTCTTCCTCCAGATCCTCGCCGGCATCCAGCAGGCCGGCTTCCGCAAGGACGCGCTCGTCTTCGTCGTCTCCAACCCGGTGGACATCCTCACCCAGCTCGCGCAGGCCCGGCTCGGCCTGCCCTGGCAGCAGGTGATCGGGCTCGGAACCATGCTCGACACCGCGCGCTTCCGGTCGCTGATCGCGCAGGAGCTGAAGCTCGCCCCGACGCAGGTCTCCGCGCTCATCCTCGGCGAGCACGGCGACACCATGATCCCCGTCTGGTCCTCGGCCGCCTACGCCGGGCTGCCGCTCGCGAAGGTCCCCGGCTGCACGCCGGCCTTTCAGAACCAGATTTTCGAACGCACCAAGGGCAGCGGCGCGGAGGTCATCCGTCGTAAGGGCGGCGCGGGCTGGGCGGTCGGTCTCACCATCGCCGAGGTCGTGCACGCCATCGCGCTCAACAAGCGCACGGTCCTGCCCGTCTCCACGCTCCAGCAAGGCGCCTACGGGCTGCGCAACGTCGCGATCAGCGTGCCGACCGTGATCGGCCGCGCCGGGGCGCTGGCGCACGTCGAGGTCGAGCTCTGGCCAAAGGAGCTCAGCGGCCTTCAAGCCTCCGCCCGCGCCTTGCAGGAAACCTACGCCAAGGTGGCGAAAGCCTGAGGCAGGGCGGGACCGCCCTGCCTCACAGCCCCTCGTAAATCTGCGCGACCGTGAGCGAAAGTTTCAGGCTCTCCAGCTCCACCACATCGTCGGGCGATTTTAGCAGAATCGCCTGCCAAGCTCCGCGGCGGCGGTGGATCGTCACCTCGGGCGTGTCTTGTGCGACCACGAGGTATTCATCGAGAGTCGGGATGCTGCGATAGTTGAGCAATTTTTCCCGCCGGTCGATGGCCTCGGTGGACGGCGAGAGCACCTCGGCGATCAGTTTGGGGTAGCGCAGGTAGTGCGTCTCGACGCCCTCGCGGATGCACGACACCATGATATCAGGATAGTAGAAGAGATCGTCGCGGTTGATCTCGAGTCGCACCTTGAAGTCCGACATGTAGGCCCGGCAGGGGCCGCCGCGGAGCTTGCCGTGCAGGAAGGTGGCGATGTTGAGCGCGATCAAGTTATGCCGCTCGCTCGTGCCGGCCATGGCGTGGATGCGCCCGCCGATGTATTCGTGCCGGACCGACGCCGCTTCCTCGAAAGCCAGGTAATCGGCCACGGAGAGATGGGTTTCGGGCAGCGCGGTCATCTTGGCAAAATGCCCGCCTTCCTCGCCGCTGGCAAGCGCCGCTCGGGCGCGCGATCGGGCGAAAATGCCCCGCTCAGATGAAATAAAAACATCCCGGCGGCGTTGGCATGGCCGCTGCTAACTCTCAGGTGTTCTTACAAACACTTCCCTGCTTAGGCAGGGTTTTAAGGGGTAACATGGATGTCCGGCCTCTGTGCCGGACCAGAAAAGAAAAGGGCCCGCCGTTTAGGGGTAATCGGCGGGCCCTGCTTTTTTTAACCCAGATCCGCGGTTGTTCTACTCCGCCGGGACAATCGCGGCATCCGGTTTTAACGCCTGGCCGCTGAGCCAACGCGTTTCGCTCCCGGGGGCGCTTCACGCCGTGACCGGTGCCGGCGGCTCCACCCACTTGCCGTGCTCGCGGATGAGGGCGACCAAGCGGTCGTCCGCCTCGGCTTGGGGGATGTTATACTGCACGCAGGTCTTGCCGACGTAGAGGTTGATTTTGCCCGGCGCACCGCCCACGTAGCCAAAGTCCGCGTCCGCCATCTCGCCCGGGCCGTTCACGATGCAGCCCATGATCGCGATCTTCACCCCCTTGAGGTGCCCGGTCCTTGCGCGGATGCGCTGGGTCGTCGTCTGCAGATCGAACAAGGTGCGGCCACAACTCGGGCAGGCCACGAACTCCGTCTTCACGCTGCGCGTGCCGGCGCCTTGCAGGATGTTGTAGGTCAACTTGAGCGATCGCACCGGATCCGGCTCGGTCTCGACGCTCACCAGGTCGCCGAGCCCGTCGCAGAGGAGGGCGCCGCTCAGCACCGAGCCGTCGAGCAGCCGTGAGAGAAAATCCGGCGCGGGCGCCACCTGTGTCGCCGCCGTGTTGCGGATCCAGAGCGGCGCGCGCGAACCCAGGACGTGCAGCGCCTCGGCCAGGGCCCGGTAGTGGCCGATGGCGTGGCGAGCCGGCGCCGCGGCGCGCGCCGCCGTGTCGTCCAGGGTCACGAGCAGCCGTTCGTCGCCGAGCTGGCGTAGCGCGGCGGCGAGTGGCGAGGCGGTTGCGAGCGCCTCGGGGGTCGTGGCGAGGGCGAGCGCGCCGCCCCGGGCGCGGGCCTGCTTGGCGAAGCCCGCCAGGGCCTCCGCGTCTTTCACCTCGTCGCCGAAGGCCCGCACGAGCACCACGCCCGGCTGTGCCGCGCAAAAATCCTCGGGCGCCGCGCTCCGCGGCAGCTCGGCGAAGAGCACCGCTCCCGGGGGAAGCCCCCGCTGCGCCTCCGCCAGCGCGGCCGCCGAGTCCACCGGCACCAGCAGCCCCTCGACCGGCGTGTCGGCGAGGCGCGCGCGAGCGAAGGCGCCGGCCGCCTCCGCCAGCTCCGCCACCGAGCCCACGCGCGTGACCACGCGCGGCGGCAGCTCGGGCCCGATCGCCGCGCCCGGCGCCAGCTCCAGCGCCGCCACCTCGCGCTTGGTGTAGCTGTAGGGATCCACCAAGTCGGGGCCCCGCCGCCCCTCGCTCCCCGGCTTCCCATTCCGCCCGTCCTCCCCCTGCTCCGCGCCCGCGCTCCACAAGGACATCGCCTTGCGCGCCAGCGCCTGCGCCACGGGGATCTCGTAGACGCTGTCCTCGGTGAGCGAGACGCGGATGGTGTCGCCGAGGCCGTCCATCAGCAGCGAGCCGATGCCGATCGCGGACTTGATGCGCCCGTCTTCGCCGTCGCCCGCCTCCGTGACGCCCAGGTGCAGCGGGTAGTCCATGCCCTCCTGGTCCATGCGCGCGACGAGCAGGCGGTAGGCCTGGATCATCACCTTCGGGTTCGAGGACTTCATCGAGAGCACGATGTCGTGGAAACCGTGTCCCCGGCAGATGCGGAGAAACTCCAGCGCGCTCTCCACCATGCCGAGCGGCGTGTCGCCGTAGCGGTTCATGATGCGGTCGCTCAGCGAGCCGTGGTTGGTGCCGATGCGCATGGCGCGCCCCAGCTCCTTGCAGCGCAGGATCAGCGGGGTGACCGCGGTGTGGATGCGCTCCAGCTCGGCGTCGTATTCGTGGTCCGAATACTCCTTTACCGCGAACTTCTTCTTGTCGGCGTAGTTGCCGGGGTTGATGCGCACCTTCTCCACGTGCTCGACCGCCTCCATCGCGGCGGAGGGCAGGAAGTGGATGTCGGCCACGAGGGGCACGTGCCCGAAGCCGGCCGCGGCGAATTTTTCCCGGATGGCCCGCAGGCAGCGCGCCGCCTGCACGTTGGGGGCGGTGACGCGCACGATCTCGCAGCCCACCTCGGCCAGCGCGATGGCCTGGCGCACCGTCGCCTCGACATCCTGCGTGTCGCTCGTGGTCATCGACTGCACGCGCACGGGGTTGGCGCCTCCGATGCCCACGGGGCCGACCCGCACCTCGCGGCTGCGGCGGCGGATGGTTTGGAGGCGGGAGGCGGCGTAGGAGAGCGGCGGCATGGAGTGGCGAGTCGGCCACCATGGAGGCCGAATCGGCTGGCGGCAAGGGGGCGGGGGCGGTGAAGTGGCGGCCACTTTTACAAGACAAAGCACAAAACACCCATGGCAGACGTAGGCAGACAAGTGGTCGGATTGATGGTGGTGGGCGCGGCGCTGGCCCTGCTCTTCGCCCCGCTGGGCGCGGTGTTGATCACCGCGGCCAAGACCGGTCGCGGTCGCGTGCTCGCCTGGGCGGTGGGCGGCAGCCTCGCGACCGGGCTGCTCTGGATGCTGCTGGCGCTCGCCCTTCGCCAGGCGGGCTGGACGCAGGTCGCCTTGTGGTCGCTCGTCGGCACCCCCTGGGCCTCCGCCTTGGGGGCGGTGGCGGGCTGGCGCCACGCCCGCGCGCGTGAAGACAAGGCCAAGGGCGCCTGATCCGGCCCGCTCCCGCGCGACTCACTCCGCGCGCCGACAGCGCACGAGGATGGCCGGCGGCGTGCCCCGGGAGTCGAAGGCCGCCGGGCGCGCCCCCTCGGCCTCCGGATAATAGCAAAACTGCATCAACTCGCCCCGCACCCGCACGATGGCCCGCAGGCGTCGCGCCTCGCGGCCGCCGCCCTCGCGCCACACCAGGTCAAGCGTGGCCGGCGAGGCCGAGGCATCGTGTTCCACCGCGCCCACCTCGCGTGGCGCGCCGCCGATTTGCAGGGCGAAGCGCGAGCCCGTGATGAACAGGCTGCCGAGACGCCCCGGCAGGGCCTCCCCCGCGTAGTCCACCGCCACGATGCGCCAGTCACCTTCGAGCATGCGGGCAGGGTAAAGGCCGTCGGGCGCGCCGCTGGCGAGGGCAAAGTCGTTGCCCGCCCGCGCGCGGACGTTTTGCTCCAGGCCATGAAGAAACTCCTCAAGGTCCTGGCGGCGCTCTTCTTGCTCAGCGTGATCGCCTTGGTGGCGATCGGCTTTTTCTTCCTCGACCCCATCGTCACGCGGACGGTCAACACCGTCGGCCCGCGCGTCACGGGCACCAAGGTCGAGCTCGACGCGGCCCGCATCTCGCCGCTCACGGGCGGAGCGACCCTGGCGGGGCTTTTCGTCGGCAACCCCGAGGGCTGGACGGGCGACAAGGCCATCTACCTCGGCACCCTGCGCGCCAGCGTGCAGCCGATCTCGCTCCTGCGCGACCATGTCGTGGTCAACGAGGTGTTCATCGACGGCCCCGAGTTTGTCTACGAGCGGCGCCTGCTCGGCGGGAGCAACATCGACGCGCTCCTCCGGCAGATCGAGCAAAACACCGGCGGCGGCGCGCGCCCGCCCACCACCACCGAGCCGGGCGGCGCGCCCAAGGCGCCGATGAAATTCGCCATCCGCGAGTTGCGCGTGGAGAACGCGAAGGTGACCCTGATCGCCGCCGGTCGCACCGTCACCCTCACGCTGCCCCCGCTCACCATTCGCGACCTCGGCGTGGCCGAGGGCGGCATCACCGCCGATCAAGTGGCCAGTCGCGTGCTCCGTCAGCTGCTCGCCCAGATGGCCGAGGCCGCCGTGGAGGTGCTGCGCGAAGTGGGGACCGGTGTCATCGAGGGCGGACGCGAGGGCGCCGGCGGCGCGATCAACCGCCTCCTCGGACGCTGAGCCGGCCTGGTGTCGGCTGAGCTCGCCGCTCCGCGGCGGGGAGCTCGCGGGCCGATTCGACATTTCTCCGCCCTTGGCGCTAGGGTGGGGGCTCCCTCAGCCTAGCTCCATGCGTCCCGGCCTCGACACCCGTCCCGACTTCCCCGTCCTCGATCAGCAGATCAACGGCAAGCCCTTGATCTACCTCGACAGCGCGGCCTCCGCGCAGAAGCCGCGGCAGGTGCTCGACGCGATCGAGGCCTACTACACGCGCGACAACGCCAACGTGCACCGCGGCCTGCACGCGCTCTCGATGCGCGCCACCGAGGCCTACGAGAAAGCCCGCGCCCGCGTGGCCCGCTTCATCAACGCCGCCGATCCCGCCGAGCTCGTCTTCACCGCCGGCACCACCGACTCGATCAACCTCGTCGCACAAACCTGGGCGGTCGCCAACCTGCGCCCCGGCGACGAGATCCTGCTCACCGAGATGGAGCACCACTCCAACCTCGTGCCCTGGCAGCTCGCGGCGGCCCGCAGCGGCGCGACCATCCGCTACCTGCCCGTGGCCGGGGCCGACGCCGAGCACGGGCTCGATCTCGACCGCCTCGACGAATTTCTCACGCCGAAGGTGAAGCTCTTCGCCTTCACCCACCTCTCCAACACACTCGGCGTGGTGAATCCCGCCGCCGAGCTTTGCCGCCGCGCCCGCGCCGTGGGGGCCCTCACCGTGATCGACGCGGCGCAATCGGTCGGCCACGAGGCCCTCGACGTGCAGGCGCTGGGCTGCGATTTTCTCGCCTTCTCCGGCCACAAGATGTGCGGACCCACCGGCGTCGGCGCGCTCTACGGGCGTCGTGAGCTATTGGATACGATGCCGCCCTGGCGCGGCGGTGGGGGCATGATCGAGAACGTCGAGTTTTCCGGCTCCACCTGGAAGCCTGCGCCCGAGCGCTTCGAGGCCGGCACGCCGCACATGGCGGGGGCGGTCGGTCTCGCCGCCGCCTGCGATTACCTCGACGCGCTGGGCCGCCCGGCGATCTCCGCGCACGACCACCACCTGGGCGAGCTCGCCCGCGCCGCGCTCGACGAGCTCGGGGCCGAGGGGCTGCGCGTGCTCGGGCCCCGGGCGGGGCAGCCGCGGGCGGGCATCGTCACCTTCGCCTTCGCCGGCATCCACGCGCACGACGTGATCACCTTTGCCGACCAGCAAGGCGTGGCGCTGCGCGGCGGGCACCATTGCAACATGCCGATGATGAAAAAGCTCGGTCTGCCGAGCACGGTGCGCGCGAGTTTTTATCTCTACAACACGGAGGAGGAGGTGGCGGCCTTCGCCGCCGCCATGCGCAAGGTGCTGCGCTTCTTTGGTTGAGCCGGCGAGGCCGACCCGGGATCGAGGAGGCGCCGCGCTCTACCAGTTCTCCACCGGGCCCTTCGGCACCGGGATGGCCTCGCGCGCGAAGACCGGGTCGTCGGGATCGCGCATGAAGGAGGCGACCATCGGGTCGGGGCGAAACTTGGGCAACAGCTCCCCGTCCTCGCCGCAGAAGCGCGCGCGCCAGGCGATATAGTCGGCGAGCGCCTGCTCAAAATCCGCCGCGCAGCGAATGCCGAGGATGGCCTGCTTGAAGGGTTTTGAGGGGCCGAAGCGCCGCGCATACCAGGGGGCGACGCGGCGGAAGAGGCGCGCGCCGTGCTCCTCCCCGTAAAACTCAAGGTAGCGCTCGAAGTGGCGGCGCATCACGCGGACGCGCTCCTCAAAGCCCGGTTCGGGCAAGAGCTCGCCCGTGCGCAGCAGGTGCTCGGTGCGTTTGAAAATCCAGGGATCGTAGAAGGCGCCGCGGCCGATGCTCACGCCGGCGCAGCCGGTCTCGGCGAGCATGTGGCGCGCGGCCTCGGGCGTGGTGACGTCGCCGTTGCCGATCACCGGGATGCTGCGCACGGCCTGCGCCACGGCCCGGATGCCGGCGAGGTTGACCTGACCGGAGAAGCCTTGGGCGCGGGTTCGTCCGTGCACGAAGACGGCGGCCACGCCGGCGTCCTCGAGCACGCGGGCGAGGTCGGGCGCGGTAAGGTTTTGCTCGTCCCAGCCGAGGCGCATCTTGGCGGTGACGGGGATCTTCACCGCGGCGATCATGCCGCGGACGAGCGCGGCGGTTTTTTCCAGCTCCGTCATCATCGCGGAGCCGCCGCCGATCTTGACGACCTTCTTGACCGGGCAGCCCATGTTGATGTCAACCGCGTCGGCGCCGAGTTCCTGGCAGATCACGGCGGCGTCGCGCATCTCCTCGGGCACGGCGCCGAAGAGCTGGATGGCCCAGGGGCGGTCGCCGGGGGCGCTGGCGACGAGCTTGAGGGCGGCGGGGCTGCGCTCGATGAGGGAGCGGGCGTTGACGAGATCGGTGGTGGCAAAGCCCAGGCCGCCGAGCTCGCGCACGGTGAGGCGCATCGGCAGATTTGTGTATCCGGCGAGTGGAGACAGGAAGAGGTTGGAGGAGAGCTGGAGCGGGCCGAGGCGCATGCGGGCGGTGGGGCAGGGAAGGGGGCGGCGCGGTCGGCGGCAAGCGCGGCCCTCCGGGGGGCTACGCGGGGCGGCGCCGGCGGAGGAGAGCTTCGCCCGGGGGGGCCTGCGGCGGGGCGGAACGGATACGAGGCTAAACCCGGAATCCGCGGTTGTCGCGGGTCGTCTCACCCAAGCTGGTGGCCGCCAGCTCGCCGCGTCATCCGCTCCATGCACCTTCCAGGGCTAAGTGTTTGGCGGGAGCGGCGGGAGCTTGCGCGGCAGGCGGGGCGCGCGCATCGTCGACCACGTGCAATCTCCCCGTTCGCGCAAGATCCTGGTGTTCGTCTTCACGACGGGCCTCGTCGCGGCGCAATGGTTGCTCGGCGCCAGCGCCGGGGGCGGGGCCGGACCTTGCGGCTTGGCGCCTTGCCCGGCGCCGGTGGTGCAGCCGTAGCGCCCGTGGCGGCGGGGCCGGACGGGAGGGGGCTTTGGTGAGGAATACGGCAAAAACGTGCCGGAGCGGTTCGCGGGCTTGAAGCGGCGGGCGGCGACGGTGAAGCATCCGCGCCATGGTCTGGCGCAACCTGCTCGCGGTCGCCTTGTTGGTTTTTGGCTGCTTCCAGATGGTGGGTCATCTGGTGGACGCTCCCGCGTTGCGCGAGATCGGCGCGGCGAGCGCGGTGGCTCCGTTGCCGCGCGACTTCGCGGCGGTGGAGGGACACGAGAGTTTCGCCTCGGGCGTCGTCGTGCTGGGGGTGGATCGGGCGGGCGAGGCTTTTGGCCTCACGCTCGGGCCGGAGACTTTCGCCGAGGTGGAGGGGCCGGCCGCGCGGAGGCGGGTCTACGCCCGGGCGCTGAGCGGCGCGCCGCGCCTGCCGGACGCGGTCTGGGAGGCGGTGTGGTGTCACGGTCTGGGTGAAACGGGTCCGCTGCGGCGCGAACTGGGTCTGCCGGACGGCTCGCATTCGCTGAGCTTGCAAGTCCGCCCGCGGGCTGAAACCCGAAAGGATGTATGGCTACGCTCGCCTTCCTGCACTCGGTGAAGCGCTACTCGCCCGGCCAGTTCTCGCTCCTGCGCATCGCGCTGGGGCTCTGGCTGGCCTGGCACTTTGGCTCGCTGGCGCCCTGGGCGCCGGAGCTGTTGTCGAGCGCGGGCGTGCTGGCCGAGCCCGCGGCGGCGGGGGCGGAGGCGGGCACGGGGGCGGGGCGCGGTCTGCCCTTCAATCCGCTGCGTTGGCTGGATGCGCCCTGGTTTGCCGTCCTGTGGTGTCTGCTCGGAGCGGCCCTGGGCCTGTTGCTCGCGCTGGGCTGGCGGCGCGTGCCGGTGGCGCTTGCGCTGGCGTTGGTGTGGGCGGCGCTGCTCGACGCGGCGCCGCTGCTCGCGTATCCATCCACTCCTTACACGGGCTTTCTTCTCCTGCTGTTCGCGCTGGTGCCGGACGGGGAGCCCTGGCGCTGGCGCGGGCGGCCCCGCCCTCCGGCGGAGTGGGGCCTGCCCGCCGGGGTGTTTTTCGCGGCGTGGGCGATGCTCGCGCTGGGCTATGCGTTTTCGGCGCTGGGAAAGTTGCAGAGCCCGAGCTGGCTGGAGGGCGGGGCGATCGGGCAGCTTTTGCAGGATCCCCTGGCGCGGACGGGCTGGCTGCGTGACACGGTGCTGGCCTGGCCGGAGTGGGTGCGGGCGGGGCTGGGCTGGGGCTTGCTCGCGGTGGAGCTGGCCTTCCTGCCGCTGGCTTTGTGGCGGCGCACGCGGGCCTGGGCGTGGAGCCTCGCGCTGGTGGTGCAGGTGTTGCTCTGTGCCCTGAGCGCGGGGGCGGCGCTGGCGCCGGGGCTGGTTTTGCTGCACGCGCTGGCCTTTGATCCGAACTGGTTGCCACCGCGGGCGCGGCCGGGGCGGCACCCGGTTCTGTTTTACGACGGGGAGTGCGGGTTGTGCAACGCGGTCGTGCGCTTCCTGCTGCGCGAGGATGATCGCGCGGTGCTGCGTTTCGCGCCGCTGCAGGGGCGCACGGGGCAGCGCACGCTGAAACGCTTCCGGCTGCCGCAGGAGGATTTCGACAGTCTGCTCTATCTGCCCGACCTCGACGGGGATCGTCGTTATCTGCGCACGCGAGGCGCGATCGGGGTGCTGGATTTGCTGGGCGGGCCTTGGCGCGTGCTGGCCTGGCTGGCCTGGCCGGTGCCGGGGCCGCTGCGCGATCTCGCGTATCGCTTGGTGGCGCGCACGCGCTACGCGCTCTTCGGCGTGTATGTGCCGACGCCGCTGCCGGAGCCGAAGTGGGCGGATCGTTTCGTGGCGGACGAAGGGAGCTGACGGGGCGAAGGCCTCCGCGGCCCCGGGCGGGGGTCTGTCAGGTTCGCGGGGCGGAGGTGTCGAGGGCGTCGAAATCGCCGCCCGCGCCGTCGCCCTGCGAGCGCCAGAGGCGGGCGTAGCGGCCGTCGCGGGCGAGGAGCTCGGCGTGGGAGCCGCGTTCGAGGATGCGTCCGTGGTCGAGCACGACGATCTGGTCGGCGCGGCGGATGGTGGAGAGGCGGTGGGCGATGACGAGGGTGGTGCGCTCGGCGACGAGGGTGTCGATGGCGGCCTGGATGGCGGCCTCGGTGAGGGTGTCGACGCTGGCGGTGGCCTCGTCGAGCACGACGATGGGCGGGTTTTTGAGGATGACGCGCGCGATGGTGAGGCGCTGTTTCTCGCCTTGGGAGAGGCGCACGCCGCGTTCGCCGACCTTGGTGGCGATGCCGTCGGGGAGTTTTTGCACGAAGTCCCAGGCGGCGGCGCCGCGGAGGGCGAGCTCGAGCTCGGCGTCGGTGGCGGAGGGGCGGGCGAGGCGGAGGTTCTCGGCGATGCTGCCGTGGAAGAGGAAGGGCTCCTGGGCGACGAAGCCGATGTGCTGGCGGAGCACGGCGGGATCGAGCTCGCGCACGTCGGTGTCGTCGATGGTGACGCGACCGGCGGTCACGTCGTAGTAGCGGAGGAGGAGGTTGGCGATGGTGCTCTTGCCGGCGCCGGTGTGGCCGACCAGGGCGGTGACGGAGCGGGCGGGGAGCTCGAGGCTGAAGTCGACGAGCACGGGCGGGCGTTTCGCGTAGGCGTGGGCCACGCCGTGGAAGCGCACGGCGGGCACGCCGGGCGGGAAGGGGCGCGGCGAGGCGGGAGGGGCGGGCGGGGCGATGTCGACCGGGTGGTCGAGGATCTCGAAGACGCGGTCGGCGGAGGCGCGGGCGGAGGAGAAGAGGTTGTTGAGGTTGTTGAGCTGGGTGACGGGCTGGTAGAGCAGGCCGCAGTAGGCGAAGAAGGCGACGAAGGCGCCGACGCTGAGGCGGCCGTCGATGAGGAAGAGGCCGCCCACGCCGAGGACGGCGACGGCGCCGAGGCTGGCGAGGAAGTTGGTGCCGGGGCCGTGGAGGGACCAGCGATACATGGCGCGGAGCGTGGCGTCGCCGAGGCGGGTGGCGGAGGCGTGGAAGCGGGCGCGCTCGCGCTCCTCCAGGGCGAAGGAGCTGATGAGGCGGTTGCCCTGGATGTCCTCGACGAGGAGGGCGTTCATCTCGCCGGCGGCCTCGCGGACGTTTTTCCAGAGCTTGCGGCTGGCGCGGAAGTGCACGCGGCCGAGCCAGACGAGCAGGGGCAGGGGGGCGATGGTGAGGGCCGCGAGCAGGGGTTGCTGGGTGAAGAGGATCGCGGCGATGCCGAGGATGGTGAGCAGGCTGACGCTGCCCTGCTCGGTGCCGTCGAGGACGACGCGCTCGACGTTTTGCACGTTTTCGGTGACGCGGGAGGCGATCTCGCCGGACTGGCGTTGATCGTAGTAGGTGACGGGCAGGCGGAGGAGCTTGGCGTGGAGCTCGGTGCGGAGGTCGAGCAGGACTTTTTGCTCGAGGCGGTTGTTCACGCGGATGCGGAGCGAGTTGAGCACGTCACGCAGCAGGTAGCAGCCGGTGAGGGCGAGCACGCCGCCGAGGAGGAGTTCGCGCCGGCCGGGGGAGATGACCTCGTCGATCAGCCACTGGATGAGGCGCGGCACGGCGATGAGGAAGAGCGTGCTGCCGATCGCGAGGGCGAGGGTGAGCGCGAAGAGCCCGGGATAGCGGAGGAGGTAGGCGGAGACGCGGCGGAGGAAGCCCATGGATCGGAGCAAGCAAGACGCGCGCGGGGCGCGGGGCAAGGGGCGGGGCGAGGGCGGGCGAGGCGCGCGATCGGGCGGGGGAGGCGTGAGTGGCGCGACGGGCGGCGGCCGCGTGCTGGACAGGGGGCGGGACGCTGGGCAGCTTGCGGGGCTTTTACCCCACGCCGATGTCATCTTCCCCCCTGCTGGACCAGGCCGTCAAAGAGGCGGTCGAGGAACCTTCGCGCTACGGCCTGCGTCAGTGGTCGGGCTGGCTGCTCGCGCCGGCCTGTCTCGCGGCGACGCTGCTGCTGCCCCCGCCGGAGGGGCTGAGCGTGGAGGGCTGGCGGGTCGCCGGGGTGGCGCTGCTCATGGCGATTTTTTGGATCACGGAGTCGATCCCGATCCCGGCGACGGCGCTGTTGCCGCTGGTCCTGTTTCCCCTTCTCGGGCTGGCAAACGGCCGCGATGCGGCGGCGCCTTACGCGAGCCCGGTGATCTACCTTTTCCTGGGCGGCTTTTTGCTTGCGGCGGCGATGCAGCGCTGGGGGCTGCACCGGCGGGTGGCGCTCAATCTGGTGGGCGTGCTGGGCACGCGGCCGCCGCGGATCGTGGGCGGCTTCCTGCTCGCGTCGGCCCTGATCAGCATGTGGGTGAGCAACACGGCGACGGCGTTGATGATGTTGCCCATCGCGCTCTCGGTGGCGCAGCTCGCGCCGGCGACGGAGCAGGCGGAGGCGCGGTGGAAGGCCTTCGCGACCGCGCTGCTGCTGGCGGTGGCCTACGGTGCGACGACGGGCGGCATGGCCACGATCATCGGCACACCGCCGAACGCGCTGCTCGCGGGCTATTTTGAAAAAGTCTACGGACAGCGCATCGGCTTCGGCCAATGGATGCTGCTGGGGGTGCCGTTGACCCTGGTGGCGCTGCCGGTGGTGTATTGGGTGCTCACGCGGGTCTCCTTTCGCCTCGGGCGGGAGCCGGTGGAGGGCATGGCGGTCTTGCTCGCGAGCGAGCGGGCGAAGCTGGGGGCCTTTTCGCGCGGCGAGAAGATCGTCGCGGCGGTCTTCGCGCTCACCGCGGCGGGCTGGGTGACGCAGCCCTGGCTGGCCAAGCTGGCGCCGGGGGTGAGCGACACGCTGATCGCGATGGCGGGGGCCCTGGTGCTGTTTGCGATTCCGGTGAATTTGCGGCGCGGCGAGTTCGCACTCGGCTGGGACACGGCGAAGACGGTGCCGTGGGACGTGTTGTTGCTCTTTGGCGGCGGGCTCAGCCTGGCGGGAGTGATCGAGAAGCACGGACTCTCGACGTTCCTGGGCGAGCTGGCCGGCGGGCTGGCGGGCGTCCCCATGCTCGTGACGCTCGCGGTGGTGTGCTTCGGCATCCTGATGTTGACGGAGCTGACGAGCAACACGGCCACGGCGGCGACCTTCCTGCCGATCGCGGGGGCGCTGGCGCTCAGCCTCGGGCAAAACCCGCTGCTCTTCCTGGTGCCGACGGCGCTGGCGGCGAGTTGCTCCTACATGATGCCGGTGGGCACGCCGCCCAACGCGATCGTGTTTGGCAGCGGGCGCGTGACGCTGCCGCAGATGGCCAAGGCGGGTCTGTGGCTAAACCTCGCGCTCGTGCCGATCCTGCTCGGGGTGGTGTGGTTGCTCGGCGGCTGGGTCTTTGGCGTCGAGCCGGGCGTGGTGCCGGACTGGGCGGCGGGCAAGTGAGCGCCGGCCGCGGCGGGTTTGCGAACGCGGCCGGCGACGGAGCGCGCCCGGCGGCTTAGGCGGCGGGGGCGGCGCTGGTCTCGCGGACACTGAGGCGCGAGGGCAGGGCGGCGTCGAGATAGACCTCGTCGGGCGCGCCGCTGGCGCCGAGGAGGAGCTCGGCGGTCTTGCGGCCCATGGCCTCGGGGTCGGCGCTGGCGGCGGTGATGTGCGGATGCTCCTCGGTGCAGATGCGGGTGGCGTCGATGGCGACCACGCTGAGCTCGCGCGGGATCTCGACGCCGCGGGCGAGGAGGAGGTTGATCGCGCCGCGGGCCATGAGGCCGTTGTAGCAGACGAGGGCGCTGGGGCGGCGGCCGCGGCGGGCGAGAAATGCCTCGGCGGTGAGGCGGCCCTCGTGGCGGTCGGCGTTGTCGTCGAGGATGGCCCAGTTTTCGTCGAAGGGGATGTCGCGCGCCTTGAGCGCGGCGCGGAAGGCGCGGTAGCGGTCCTCGTGGCGCTGGAGCGAGCGGTTGCCGCCGAGCCAGCCGAAGCGTCGATGGCCGAGGCCGACAAGGTGCTCGACGAGCAGCTCGAGGGACTGCGTCTCGTTGGACTGCACGGAGTGGCACTGGCCCGGGTAGCTGATCGAGACGGCGACGACGCGCGGGCAGAGGGTCTTGATCGCCTTGAGGAAAGCGGGCTTCACCTCGCCCATGACGACGATGCCGGCGAGGGACTGGCGCGTCTCGCGAGTGAGGCGGAAGGCGGTCTCGTTGAGCTTTTCTTCGGTGCCGAGGAAAAGCGTGCTGAGGCCGCGTTCCTGGAGCGCCTCGTGGAGGCCGTGCTGGATGTGGCTGAAGTAGTTGCTCTGGGTGTGGAGCGCGAGGCCGGAGCGGAGCACAAAGCCGACGTGGATCTGGCGGGTGGCGTCGCCGTTGGCCGGGAGGCGCATGCCCTTGGGCTGATAGCCGAGGCCGATGGCGTGTTCCCAGATGCGCCGGTAGGACTCCTCGCTGATGCCGTCTTTGCGCCCGTTGAGCACCATCGACACCAGCGCCTGGGAGAGGCCGAGGTCCTTCGCGATGCGTTGCTGCGAAATCTTCGGGGCGGGAGCGGGGACGGTGGCCATGGGGAGAAACTGCGCCGTGAAAAATGCGCCGCTAAACGCGGAGAACACAAGATTGGTTTATAGATATCAACCCATCTATAAACCGCAAGCCTTTGAGCGCGGCTCTTTCGCGGGGCTTGCTGGACTGGGCGGGGCCGCGCTGGCGAGCACGTGGTGCGGGCGCTCGGGGGCAGTGGGAATTATGGGACTTATGGGATCTATGGGACCTATGGGTCGTATAAGAGCCCCGAAGCCTTGGGAGCTGTCTTCAAAATAAAGCGGTGTGGCGTGGTGAGGAAAAGGAGCTCGCCCAAGGCGACCGAGGCGGAGGCGGGCTGGAGGCCCGTGCCGCCTCGGACAACGCCGGGCCAGCCCCTTTTCCTCGCCACCCGAAGGGCTGGGGCGGAGCCGGTCGAGGGCGGCGTTGGGCGCGAGGGGCAGGGCGCTCCGCGCCCAGCATCCTCGCCCCCGCCTTGCCCTCGACCGGCTGCGCTTCCAGCGCCACATCATTTTAATTTGAAGACAGCTCCTAACGCCCGGCGCCACCTTTCCACCAAAACGACAAGGTCGGCCCCGCCACCTCCGGGAGCACTTTACCAAAACAGGACTTTTGCTGGCATCGGATCGGCAAACCATCGCCCGCTCCCCTTCTGCTCGCTCCGCTCACCTTCCTTTTCCGATGTCGCCCCGCCCCGCCCCGACTCCCGCCGCGCCACGCCTCCGCGTCTCCGCCAACCGCCGCTTCCTCGTCACCGACAGCGGCCAGGCGTTTTTCTGGCTGGCCGACACCTCCTGGGAACTCCTGCACCGCCTCAACGACGAGGAAACCGAGCACTATCTCGGTCGCCGCGCCTCCCAAGGTTTCAACGTCATCCAGACCGTCGCGCTCGCCGAGTCCGACGGCCTCTCCACGCCCGATGCCGCCGGCCACCTCCCGCTTATCAATGGCGATCCGCTCCGCCCCCACGAGCCCTACTGGGCCCGGGTGGACCGCGTGATCGCACGCGCCAATCAACTCGGCCTGGTCGTCGCCCTCCTCCCCACCTGGGGCGACAAATGGAACCTAAAACACGGCCGGGGCCCGGAGATCTTCACCCCGGAAAACGCCCTCGCCTACGGCGCCTGGCTCGGCCGTCGTTACCGCGACGTATCGATACTGTGGATACTCGGCGGAGACCGCCCCGTCGAGACCGACCGCCACCGCGCCATCATTCGCGCCATGGCGCGAGGCCTTCGCGAAGGTCACGGCGAGACCTCGCCGCCCCCGCTGATCGCGTTTCACCCGCAGGGCGCGGCCGGCTCCTCCGACTTCTTCCCCGACGAGCCCTGGCTCGATCTCCATCTCCGGCAAAATGGGCATGCGACCGCCTACACCGGCCGCTACGAGCGCACCCGTGCCGACTACGATCTACAACCCGCGCGCCCCGTGATCGACGCCGAGCCGGTTTACGAGGACATCGGGATCGACTTCAACCCAGCCCGCCACGGCCACGCTGTCGCCGCCGACGTTCGCCGCGCCTGCTACTGGAATCTTTTCAACGGAGCCTGCGGCCACACCTACGGCCACAACGCCGTCTGGCAGATGTGGACACCCGGCCGCGAGCCGATCCTCTCCCCGCTGCTTTCCTGGCGCGAGGCGCTCGAGGCGCCCGGCGCGCTCCAGATGATCCACGCTCGCCGCCTCCTCGAATCGCGACCCTTCCTGGATCGCATCCCCGACGATTCGCTGCTCGTCCCCCACCCGCTCGCGCCGCACCTAG
The DNA here is from genome assembly GCA_030604905.1 of Verrucomicrobiota bacterium. GTDB lineage: Bacteria > Verrucomicrobiota > Verrucomicrobiia > Opitutales > Opitutaceae > IMCC26134_A. The sequence continues at coordinate 16,594 of JAUVVA010000085.1, forward strand.
TCCCCGGCGCCGGCACGGCGCGCTTCGCAGCCACGCGCGACGCCGCCGGCACCTACGCGATGATCTACGTCCCGCTCGGGCGCGCGTTCGCGGTCAACACCGCCGCGCTCCCCGCCCTCCGCCTTCGCGCCTGGTGGTTCGATCCACGCTCCGGCACCGCGAGCGACCTCGGCGCGCTCGCCTCCGCTCCGGAGCTGCGCTTCACGCCTCCCACCGTAGGCGAACTGTCCGACTGGATACTTGTCCTCGACGACGCTGCGGCCGGCTACCCTCCCCCTGGCATCGTGGTCTGATCCCCTTTCTCCCACATGCGCCTCGCCGCTCCCAACTACGACACCTTCGAGCACGCCGACGCCTGGGCCGCCGCGCACCGCGCCGCCGGCTACGGCGCAGCCGATCCGCTGCTCGAACCCGACGCGTCCGAGGCCACCGTGGCCAGCTACGTCGAGGCCGCGCGACGCGCCGACCTGGTCATCGCCGAGGTTGGCGCCTGGTCCAACCCCATCGATCCCGATCCCACCAAGGCCGCCGCCGCCCTCGAAAAATCCATCC
>JAUVVA010000176.1 GCA_030604905.1 Verrucomicrobiota bacterium
CGAGGAAATACCAGCTAAAGCCGCCCTCCCCCAGCGCCGGCACGCCCGGCTGGAAGTAGTCGTGCAGGATCAGACCGCCCGCGTAGAGCGCGCCCGCGAGCAGCGCCAGCACGAGGTGAAACACGCTGAGCGCCGCGAACAGCGCCCGCGTGCTCGGCCCGAAACGATTCTCCAGAAAGGTCGGGACCGTGAAGATCTTCGTCCGGAAGTAATACGGCAGGAAAAAGAACAACAACATGCTCAGCGACACGAGCGACATCAGCTCCCAGTTCGCCGGCGCCAGCCCGAAGATATAGGCCGCGCCGACCATGCCGATGAAGTGCTCCGTCGAGATGTTCGAACCCACCATCGACATGCCGACCGCATACCAAGGCAGCCGACGACCGGCCAAAAAATACTCCTCCGCCGAGTTCTGCTCGCGCCGCCCCGCCCAGAGGCCGACCCCGAGCACCACCGCGAAGTAGAGCAGCAACACGATCAACGCCAACACGCTCGCTTCGTTCACTTATGGCCTCCTTGCAGAAACATCCGCCCGGTGGCGCGTCCATCGACGGGGTTGCCCCACAGGTCCAGCGCACCCGTCGCGGGCACGACCCTGCGCCCTTCGCGCGGCACGACCACCTCGACCCCCGAGTCTCCGCTCCCACCGACGAAGCGGTAGATCGTCGCATCCGCCCGCGCCTCGCGTCCCGCGAAGCGCCGGCCCTCGAGTTGCCAGGCCAGCGCCGCGAAGGCCGCCGCGTCGGGATGCAAAAACCCGTCCGGCTGCACCAGGCTCGTGAAGCGCAGCCGCTCCCCGAAAAACCCGTGCGTGTGCATGCTGTAGAGGAAGATTCGCTCGTTGCCCGTGGCCAGCATCGCCACCACATAGCGCAGCAAGCCCTCCGCCGAGTCCGCCAGCTCCTCCGGACAATTCGCCGGCAGCATCGGGAGCATGTGCCGGTAGAAGGTGCCCGGCAGCCCGCCGGGCGTGTTCGCCCCCTCCGTCATCCAGACGGGCTTCACCGCGCCCGCGGGCCCAAACAGGGGCCCCAGCGCCCGCGCGAAACCGGCCTCCACATCGTCCCCGGCATAGCCCAAACGCGCCGTGCTGTAGTGGTGGTAGCTCAACGCATCCATCGATCGGATACCATCCGTCTCGGCGACGCCCTTCGCCCAGTCGCGGCCCGAGATGCGGTTGGAGATGCCCTCGCCCGCCGTGGAGTTGAGCCCGATCACCGTCGCTTCCGAGCCCGCCTCGCGCAGCGCCTCCGCCGTGCGCCGGCTCAGCTCCGCGTAGTCACGCTGCGGCGTCTCGCTGTGAAAATACAGGGGCTCGCCCACCGGCTGCGGCTCGCGCCGCCCGCTGAAGAAGCGCGGTATCCAAGGCTCGTTCCACACCTCGAAGGCGCGGATATCCTCGCGGTAGCGCTGCGCCACCTTGCCCACGTATCGAGCCCACGCGTCGAGATCGCCCGGCGCGCCCCATTTGTCCCAAAAACTGTGGATCGGCGTCCGGTCGCCCGGCCACGCGTTTGCCCACAGGGGCGAGGTGCCGAGCACGCCCAGGATCTCGAACTTCGAGTCCCGGTAGCGGCGCACCGTCTCGTCGTTGAAGCGCCACTCGCCGGGACGCGGCTCGAGCGCCGCCCACTCCAGCCCGCCCGCATCGTGCAGGCGCACCCAGTTCATCCCGATCTGCTTCGCCATCTCCCGGTGACGCGCGGTCGGCAGCGTGTGCACCCCGAAGGGCGACTCCGGCGCAAAGGCATCCGCATGCCGCGCGCGCCGCACGCGATGCACCACCGTCTCCGCCTCGGGCCCGAGCGCGCGGCCCGCCGCGTCCTCCACCCGGGCCTCGATCCGGAACACGCCAAAAGCCCGCGCCGATTCCGGCGTGTAGTCGAGGCTCCCGCGCTCGATCTCAGCCCCGCCGCGCAGCGTCACCGCGGGCAGCTCGCGCACCTCGCCGTAGATCGAGACCACCCGCGCGACCAAGCGCGCCCCGGCCGGCGCGGCGACCACGGCCCACTCCACGCGTGAGCGCTCCTCCGCGGACGCCACCGCGTGCACCCGGCTGCGCGTGCCCGGCGCCAGCGTCAACTCCACGCGCTTCGCCTCGGCGTGGCGAAGCCGCTCCCCGTCGTTCACCTGAAAACGATCCAGCCACAAGTCCCCCTCCAGCCGCAGCCTCAGGTGCCACAAGCGCGCCAGGGGATCCGCGTCAAAACCCACGCTCACGGTCCGCCAATCCTCGCCGCCTTCAAAGCTCACCGCCGGCCCGCGCTCCCGCCCGTCCGCCACCACGACCACCGAGCCGCGTCCGGCACCCTTCACCGCGAAGCCCGCGACATGCGCCCGCCCCGGCAGGGCCGGCGCAAAGGGCTCGGTGTTGAAGACCGCCTCGCCGCCCGGGCGCACGCGCGCACGCAAAGCGCCGGGCACCGACTCGTCGCCCCCCAGTTCCGCCTCGCCCTCGTCGTCCACATGGCGATCCAGCGCCCAGCCCGTCGGCAGGCCCAGCGGCAGGCGCGAGTGCCGCAGCAGATTGACCGGCGCTCCTTCGGGCCAACGCGCCGCCGCCGCGGCCACCAAGCGCTCGGGGTTCACCGCCTCCACCCGCGCCGCCGCGATCTCCACCGACCCCGGCCCGCGGAAGCGCAGCCGCAGCGCGCGCTCGCCCTCCGCCGCGGGCAAGACCGCCTCCTGCCTGAACTCCCGCACGCCCGCGCTCAGCTGCTCGGAGTGCGTCCAGTGCTCGCGCTCGCCGTCCATGAACGCCAGGAGCAACCACTTCCGGTCCAGGCTGCGCGCGCGCAGCGTCACCGTGTAGCGCCCCGCCTCGCGCGAGGCCGGCAGCGGCACGAGGGCGTCGACGAAGTTGTCAAAACCCTCGGGCGCCCTGATCTTCCAAAAGCCCTCCGCGTCGAGCGCGTTGTCTTTTTCCAAACGCATCGTCGCCCCTCCGCTCGCCTTGGCCCCGGCGGGCGGTCCCTCGGCGCGCATGCCCACGAAGTCGAGCAGGGCCGTCTCGGCCGCGTGCGGTCCCGCCGCCAGCTCCGGACGCGGCCGCACCCGGTGCACGCGCAGGTTCGCGATCTCGGCCGCGCCGGTGTGCGCCATGGTGCGAAAGCCGAGCCGCCCGCCGCCGAGCGCCGCTCCGTTGGCGCGCCCGTCGTCGTGCCACTCCAGCGCCACCACGCCGTCCACCTCGAGCGTCATCTTCGGGCCGACCTTGAGCAGGCGAATCCGAAAGGGCCCCTCGCCGCGCCCCGCGATGCGATCCTCGCCGCAGGCGGCGAGCACGAAGCCGTCGTTTTTCCGCAGGTTGGCCACGCGCCGCGGCGTGTTGTCGTCGGTCGCGAAAACGGAGGCGTGGTAGGAATGGATGCCCCGCCAGAGGTATTCGCCAAACACGCCGTCGCGCTTGCGTCGCCCGAGCTCGAAAAGCGAGCCGCCGTCGCGATGCCGCGCGCTCCAGAACAGGATGTGCAGCCCGCGCCGCGCGTCCTGCGGGGTGAAGTCATACTCCACCAGATAGTCCTCGGGCAGCTCCCAAGGCGCCCAGAGCACGAGGTGCCCGCTGGCGCCGGTGGCGCCCGCGGCCTCGCCGCCGTTGCTGATCCGCAAGGCCGCGCCGCGCGCCTCCGCGCGCCCCGCCCCCTCCAGCACCCACTCGTCGGCCGCGGGCTCACGCACCCGGCGCTCGCCCGCCGCGTCAAACAAGTCGCGCTCCGCGATGACCCGCGGCGGCCTCGCCGCAAAGTCGGCGACGTGCAGCGGCTCCACTTGCCACCGGCCGAGATCGATCCCTCCCCGGCGCACCGCGCGGCCCTCCCGCTTCGGCGCCTCGAGATCCGCCGCGAGCGCAAGCGCCCGCGCGGCGTCCACCGGCCCGGAAAGTCGCTCGTCCGACAGCACCCGCAGGTCCGCTCCGCCCTCGCCCGCCGGGCCGAGGCGGCCGCCCGCGGCGCGGAGCGCGCGCTCCACGCGAACCGGTTTCCACGGGCCCTTGTTGGCGGGGAGGACATCCCCCTGCCGCTCGCCATTCAAAAACACCTCCAGTTCGCCGGCGGCGTCGTTTCGCCGGAACAAAATCTCGTAATCCACGCCGCCGCGCAGACGCGCGAGATCGAGCGCGGCCACCTTCACGCGCTCCAGCCCCCGCTCGGCCGCGAGCCCCTCGACTCCGCGCAGATCGGACGCCACCCAGGGGCCGTTCTCCGCCCGCTCGGCGGGCAGGAAAAAGTGCAGCGTGGTCTTCTGACGCGTGACGTTGAGGTTGACCTGCAGCCAGGGGGAATCGTGCAGAAACACCTGCGCGAGCTCGCCCCGCGCCCGGGTGGCGAGGTCCCAGGTGTCGGACACGCCGTCGATGCGGAAACGCAGGCGCAGCGACTCTCCCGGCTCCACCGCCTCGAGACTCGGCGCGGAGGTGAAAAAGATCGTCACGACCAGCCCGAGCAGAAAGCCGGGACGAAGGGGGCGCATCAAAGTTCGATCAAGAGCTGAGGACGCACCGCCTCCGGGTTCACCCCGTGCGAGCCGGAGAAGAAGGAGATCTGGTCGTTGTCATCGTCGTTGTTCGTGGCCGGATCGAGCTGCAGCCGGATCGCGAAGACGCCGCTGGAGAGCGCCGCCTTCACCTGCTCGGTGACCACCACACGGATGACCGAGTCGGTGCGGATCGCGCCGGCCGGCTCGGTATGGAGGACGGTGCCCTTGGCGCTGAAGTCGTCGCTCTGACCGCTGGGGTCGATGTCGATCATCGCCGAGGTGCCGGTGCGGATGTGCACGATCTCCAGCTTCCAGTCCCGCGGGGTCTTCAGGTTGCGGCTCCTCGCCGTGAGTTGCAGGATCACGCGCGCGGCGCTGCGAACCTGCCTCTCCTCGCCGCGCAGGTCGAACTTCACGATCGAGCGCCAGACCTGGTTCTGGGCGTTGTCGCCCACATTGAGCGCGATGCCGCTGGCGTCCTCGGCGTGGCTCACGTTGCCCCGCCCCGAGCCGTCGGTGTCGAGCACCCGGTTGTCGGACGAGGGGAAAAGGATGTTCACGGCTCCCTGACCAAACAGGGGGGCGGCAAAAACGAACGCGGCGGCGAGGGCCAGACTTTGGAGTTTCATGACGGGACGTGGGGTTTGCGGGTTCAGGGACTTGGACGGAGGCTATCTTCGGAAAAAACGAGCGCTTCCTGGAGCGCGGCATAGGTGGTGGGACGGGCCGGGGCCGAGAGGCGTTGCTCGCCGAGTGTCACCTGGATCCGACCATCGGTGAAACGGGCCGAGGCCGGCACGCTCTTGCCGCCCTCGGGGACGAGGGAGACGGTGAAGACCACCGCGGCCTCCTCCACCCGCTCGAGCATCACCGGCTCACCGGAGTGCAAGACGAGATCAAGATGCCCCTCGGGCGACACCTCCCAGCGCGGCCGGGAGTTGCCGAATCGCGCCTGCAGGAGCCGCAGCTCGAGGCGGCCTCCCGGGATGACGCGGCTCACCGGCGCCGGCAGCGAGGCCGGCGCCTGGAAAGCACCGCCGCCCGCCGGTCCTCCGGTCATGAAGCGGATGCGCATCTCCGGCACCTTCGCCGGCGCCCGGTCGGGGCGATGGAGGTCCCAGGGATTCAAGCCCCACTCGGCGTCGGTCACGAACGTCACCGCCGCCGCCACCGTGGAGCCCTCTTGCAAGGTGAGCACCTGCGCCGCCTGCACGCCCGCCCGCCCCGAGGGGCTGAGCACGCGGAAAAAGCCGGGCGCGTCGCGGCGTCCCCAGTAGGCGATCAAGGGCCGGCGCTGATCCCAGAGATCCGCACGGTTGAAGCTGCCGATCGAGAAGTGCGGCGAGTGGTGCACCGTCGACATCAGCGGCACCGGGCTCTGCTGATCGATGATCTGCGGCTCGGGCCGCGCCGCCAACACCGCGAAGCGACGTGTCACCGTTTTCCCCTGCGCCTCGAAGGACTCGGCGAACTCCGCCGGCAGGCTGTGCGGCACATCGGAGAAGGAGCTCTCGCCGAAGAAGAGGCGGTTTCCGCTCGCTTCCTGCAGCTTCGCTCCCGGCGAAAAGATGTCCTCGTAGCGGCGCGCCGCCGGCCCGGTCCAAAGCTGCAAGTGCGGGTTGTAGTTCAGCGACAATTCGCGCCAGCCCGCCAGGTAAAGATCCTCCACCAGCGGCTTGAGTTCCTCGTCCTTCAGCTCCTCGCGCAGCAGGGCCAGGGCCCGCATCGTCACGCGGTTGTAGGTGGGGCTGTTGTATTCGGTCGGGAGACCGACCTCCTGCGTGTGCTCGTGCAACTCGCGCAGACGCCGCTCGCCCCACTCGCGCGCCCGGGGGATTGCCAACATTTGGTCGGCGAGCAGCGCCACCGCCACGGCCTTCGTCACGATGTTCGTCGCCGTGACGGGCGGGTTGTAGCGCACGCTGCGGAGCGCCGCGCGATGCAGCGCCGTCTCGATTTCACCGACCAGCTCGGCGGGCAGCTTCTCGCGGTGATGCCTGAGGATGATGAACAACTCCTCGCCGATGAAGCCGCCGATGTTTTGCGCGTTAAAATTCGTCGGCCGCTCCACCAGACGCGGCCAGTTGCCAAAATCAAAGGTGCCCTCGGCGGTGTTCTGGAGCGGGAGGACATTGCGCAACGCGCGGATCGCCTCCTCCACCTGCTCCGGCCGGCCCTCCGCCAACATGGCCGCGGCCGCGTAGACCGTCTCGCGGGTGAGATGCTCGTTGGTCCGCGGTTGATGACGATCCCGCGCCAGCCCCCGGGTGCTGTCATAATTACGGGTAAACGGCTCCACATAGCCGCGGCGCAGGTTAAAGGCCTGCACTTCCGCCAGCTCGCTCACGCCGGTGAAGAGGCTCGCCGGGATCGGCATCTCCTCGACACCGTCCGGGCGCAGCCAGCCCACGCGCAAGGAGTCCGGGCCCTCCGCACCGCGATGGATCGCCTCCAGCCGGTAGCGCCGGCCCGCCTCGAGTCGCAGCGGGCGACTGCTCGCCGCGCCGTCGCGCACGTAGGCCAGCTCGACGGGCTCGCCGCCGCCCTCGATGCGCGCCAGCC
>JAUVVA010000097.1 GCA_030604905.1 Verrucomicrobiota bacterium
CTCGTCGCGCGCGACCGAGGTGATCACGCAGTGCTTGAGGTTCATTACCGCCACGGCCTCGGCCACGCGGGCCGGCTCGCCGAGATCATACTCCGTGGGACGCCCGGTCTGGATCGCGCAAAAGTTGCAGGAGCGCGTGCAGATGTTGCCCAGGATCATCACCGTGGCGGTGCCGCGCGACCAGCATTCGCCGAGGTTCGGACACTGCGCGCTTTGGCAGACGGTGTGGAGCTTGTGGTCGTCGACGAGCTTGCGCACGGCGCTGTAGCCGGGACCGGAGGGGAGCTTGGCGCGGAGCCAGGCGGGTTTGCGCGCGGTGTCTTGCATCGGGACGGAAAGGAGAGGATCGCCGCAAATAGGCTCAAAAAGCGCAAAAAGAAAAACCGGCGCCGCGGCCCGCCCGGCTGGGTATTAGCGCCAAGGCCGGGCGCGGGCGCCGGGCCTGTAGAGCTCCCGCCCCCCGCGCCGGCGAATCGCACCGCGTTGTCCCGAGCGCGCTTGCGTTTCCAGGAAAGCAGGCGGCCCGCCCGCCTCCTCGCCGGGGTCAGCCCGGCCCGACCAGGCAGGCGTCGAGCGCGGCGCGGAGCTCGGATTCCCGCTCCGCGATCCGCACGCCGATCAGCACGATCTCCTGCCGGCGGTCCCCGTGCGGCTCCGCCCAGTGGGCGACCACGCTGGGCGGACGATCCTCCATCCGCGCCCGCCCGTGCGCGATCCGCGCCGCCCACCACACGCTCAGCGTCTCCCAGCGCACCACGCCGCCCGCCAGCGACACGAAGCCCATCTCGTCCGGCGAGCGCGTGGTCCAGAAGAAGCCCTTCGCGCGCAAGACCCCCGGCAGGCCCGAGGCGAACAACGCGTTCAGCCGCGCCGCGTCGAAAGGCTCGCGCGCCCGGTAGACGAAGCTGCCGATGCCGTATCGAGTTTCATGATACGACTGCGCCGCGGGCCCGGCCGCGCGTGGCCGGGAGGCCAGCCCGCCGGGCTCGACGGGCCGCAGCGGCGTGAGCGCGACCGCGTTGAGGTCGCGCACCCAGCGGGCGGCCGAGAGCGTGGCCGACGCGTCGAAACGCAGCCGCCCCGTCAGCAGCTCCGCCGGCAACTGGCCGTGCTCGGCGCGCACCCGCTCCGCGCGCGGGTTGAGCCCTTCCACCAGCGCCTCGGCGCGCGCGATCTCGCCCCCGGCCTCCGTGGCGCGATCGCATTGGTTGAGCACGACCAGGTCGGCGCATTCGATCTGCTCGAGCATCAATTCGAAGACGGGACGCTCGCCGCCCCCCGCCGGCCGTCGCCCGGCCCCTGCGCCCCGGCCGTCGCCTCCGGCGGCCTCCGCCTTCGCCGCCTCGCTCGCCAGCGCCACCACGTCCACCACCGTCACCAGCGCCGAGAGCCGCGCATGGTCGCCGAGCGTTTTTCCGAAGGGATTTTTGCGCGTGAACAGGTTGGCCACGCCGCGCGGCTCGGCCACGCCGCTCGTCTCCACCCAGATGTGTTCGTAGCGCCCGCTCGCGGCCAGCCGCGCGATGGCCTCGCCGAGATCGTCCGCCCCCGAGCAGCAGACGCAGCCGTTGCCCAGCTCGACCACCTCGGCCGCGCCCTCGGCGCCGAGGGCGGCGCGCGTCGCGTTTTCCGTGCTCACCACCGCGCCGTCGATGTTCACCGCCGCCACGTCGTTGACCACCGCCGCCCAGCGCGCCGCGCGGCCGCCCTCGCCCGCCGTCGCCGCCTGCCCGAGCAAGTGCCGCAGCAAGGTGGTTTTGCCCACGCCCAGAAACCCGCAAAACACGGTCACCGGCGTGCGGTCGGGAAAGGTCGGAGCAAGGGGAGGGACGTCCATGCCCCTTATCGCTAGGCACCGCGCCCGCCATGGCAACCGGCGGACGTGCCCTCAACACACGAAGGGCTCAGGCGCGCGGCTGCCGCCGCACGGTGTTCCCGAGCACGCGCCAGGTCCCCTCGACCAGCACGTTGATGGGGTGCGGCGGCTCGCCGGTTTCGCCCCGCTCGACCAAGCTCGTTAGCTGGTCCACCGCCACCGCGCCCACCACTTCGCTGTTCTCGTCGATGCCCGCGCAGGGCGGATGGCCTTCATGCCGCGCGGTCAGCGCGAAGCCGCAGTCCTCCGGCACCCGCAGGCCCCCCGCGCGCAACCATTCCAGGGCGTCACCGTTCTCCGTCACCACCACGTCCGGCCGCTCGCGTTTCCACCACGCCACCACCTCTGCGGGCTCCCAGCGCTCCATCCAGCACTCGCAGGCGCCTCCGGGCCCCGCCGACTCGCGATAAGCCGCCGCCCATGCGCCCTCGACCGCTTTATTCACCCAAGTGCCGATCAAGAGTCCCGGCCGCCGATAGCCCAGGGCGCGCAGTTCCTCCAACAGTAGCCGCATCGAGCGATAATGGTGGTGGTGCACCACGTGCAGTCGCGGCGTCTGCAAGGTGTGGCCGAAGGAGACCGCCGCCAGGCCCGCCAAGGGCAAGTCGATCCGCGTGCCCGCGTCGGGCTGCGGGGGCAGCAGCACGCCGCGGATCCCCCGCGCCAGCAGGACCCGCCTCATGCGCTCCCCGCTCATGCCCGGCTCGCGCAGCCAGAAAACCTCGATGTCGTAGCCCAGCTCCTTCGCCCGCCGCCGCGCCCCTGCGAAGTAGCCGATTTTCTCGAAGTGCCTCCAGCCCTCGCGCGTGGAGTAGTTGGTCAACCAGCCCAGCACCCCGCGATAGTCCGGCGCCGCCCCGCGGGTCCGATACTTTGCCAGGGCCCGCAGGTGCGGATCCGGCGAGTAGCCGAGCTTGTCCGCCAGCGCCCGCAGCTTCGCCCGCACTTCCGGACGGATGCGCGAATCCTCGCGCAGCGCCCTCGAGACGGTCGAGGCGTGGACGCCGGCGCGCCGGGCGATGTCGGAGATGCGCACACGAGGCTTCATTGCGTGCAATTGGGTGCACGGGCGCCGTCTTGGCGTCCACCCGAAAGCCCGCTGCACTGCCTTCCCGTCACTCCTCCTCGCCGTGTATTTCTACAAGATCCGTCACCCCGACAATTTCTCGTTCGCGCCCGCCCGCGCCGCCATCCGCTCGCTCGGCGCCGATGTCTTTCACCTCGCCCTTCCCGGCGCCAAGCCCTGGAAAAACCCAAGCCAGGCCGAGCTCGCCGACGCCATCCCCGGCGAGGACCGGCACGAGCTGGTTTTCGACGACGCGGGCGATCTGCGCGTGCGCGCCAAGGGAGCCACCGACGAGATCCTCCTCGGCGGCGTGCCCGGCGCCACCTTCGGCACCTGCGGCTCCGCCTGGATGCTTCAGTTTCGCCACGAGCCGGAGATGCAGTTCTACGGGCTCGGCGAACACAGCAAGGGGCTGGAAAAGAGCGACCAGCGCGTGAAGTTCTGGAACACCGACCTCTGGGGCGATTTTTCCCTCCACGAGATCCGTCACGCCTACGCCAACCCGATGTATGTCTCGATCCCCTGGGTGATCGTGCGTCGAGGCGACACCTACCTCGGTCTGCTCGTCAACCACCCGGGCGCGGTCTTCATGGACCTCGCCTCGAGCTTCGTCTGGGCCCCGGGCAACAAGTCCGACCGCGAGCGCCGTTCCTTTTTCGTCGGCGCCCCCGACGGCCGCCCTGACGTTTATCTGATCGTCGGCCCCAGCCTGCCCGAGCTCACCCGCAAGCTCCAACGCCTCGTCGGTCCCACGCCGCTCCCGCCCCTCTGGGCGCTCGGCCATCAACAGTGTCGCTCGGGTTACGCCGGGCCCAAGGACCTGCTCGAACTGGATCGCCAGTTCGTCCGCCACAAGATCCCGACCGACGGCCTGTGGTTGGACATCGACTACATGGAGCGCTTCAAGGTCTTCACCTTCGACGCCAAGCTCTGGGGCGACGAGGCGAAGATCCGTCGTCAGCTCGCCGCGCTCGCAAAGAAAGGCCGGCGCGTCGTGCCGATCCTCGACCCGGGGGTGAAGGTCGAGCCCGGCTACCTCGTGCACGAGGATGGCCTCAAGCAGGGCGTCTTTTGCGTCTCGCCCTCCGGCAAACCCTTCGTCGGCTTCGTCTGGCCCGGCCACACGCACTTCCCCGACTACAGCCTTCCCGAGGTCCGCGCCTGGTGGGCCGGACACGTGAAGCGCTTCGGCGAACTCGGCGTCGGCGGCGCCTGGATCGACATGAACGATCCCTCGATCGGCGCGGTCGAGCTGGACGACATGCTCTTCGACCGCGGCCGCCAGCCGCACGAGAGTTACCACAACCAATACGCGCTCGGCATGGCCCAGGCCACCCGCGCCGGTTTTCTCGCCGCGCGCCCCGACGAGCGCCCCTTCGTGCTCTCGCGCAGCGCCTTCATCTCCAGCTCGCGCTACACCGCGGTCTGGACCGGCGACAACGTCTCCAACTGGCACCACCTCCGCACCAGTATTCCCCTCAGCCTCGGCCTCGCCCTCTCCGGGCAACCCTTCAACGGCCCCGACGTCTGCGGCTTCGGCGACGACACGCAGCCCGAACTCGCCATCGCGTGGTATAAGGCCGGTTTTCTCTTCCCCTTTCTCCGCAACCACACGTCCACCGGCACCCGCCGGCAGGAGCCTTGGGCGCTTGGCGCCACCGCGCTCAAGGTCATCGGCCGCTACATCCGCCTCCGCTACAAGCTCCTCCCCTACCTCTACCAGTGCTTCATCGCGCAGGAGGAGAGCGGCGAGGCCATTCTCCGCCCCCTCTTCTACGACTACGCCGACCCGCGCGGTCTCCCGCTCGGCAAGATCGCGGACGAGTTCATGGTCGGACGCGATATTCTCCAGGCGCCCGTCGTCGAGGAGAAGGCCGCCTCGCGCGCCGTCGTGTTGCCCGGCAAACACCGTTGGTTCTCCGCCCTCGACGGGCGCTGGCTCGCCGGCGGCCGCCGCCACACCGTGAAGACCGCGGTCGACGAGACCCCGCTCTACCTGCGCGAAGGCGCGCTCGTGCCGATGCAGGTCGGCGAACGCACCACGCCGGAGAACGACCTCGCGCGCATCGAGCTGCACGCCTTCGTGCCGGCCGGCTCCAAGGTCCCCGCCGAGACCAGCTACGCTTGCGACGACGGCCTGAGCTTCGCCTACCAGAAGGGCGAACGCACGCGGGTGCGCTTCACCGCGAAGGTGGTGAAGGGGGACTTCGTGCTCACGGTGGACGATTATTCGCCGCGCTACCGTCCGCTGGAGCTCCAGCTCGTGCTGCACGGGGCGCAGTTCAAGCGCGCGGTGCTCGTGCACCGCGGCGAGCGCATCCCGCTCGCGCTCCGCGCCGGCCGCGTGCGTCTCACCGGTCGCCCGCTGCCCGTCCGCGTCAGTGCGTTCCAGTCGCTCGGCGCCTAGTCCAGTCCGGATCGCTCGCGCGAATCGCGCGAATCGAGCCGGCCCGCTTCGATCCATCGGTCGGAGCGGCGCCGTCCTGACCGCCGCCGGGGCGCGGCCGGTTACCTCGATGCGGCCCTTCCGACTGAACGGGAAGCGGGCCTGGTCTATTCGTTGAACTCGTCGCGCTTCATCTGCGCGACGCGTTCGGCCTCGTATTCGGCGGCGGCGGCGGGGTCGAACTCCGCGCGGCGGCGGAGCAGCTCCTTCTCGGCGCGGCGCACGTTTTCCTCGCGTTGTTCGAGCGAGATCTCGTGTTCCTGCTGCGCCGCGACTTTTTCCATCAAGGTGGTTTCGGATTGCTCCACGAAGGCCTCGCGCTCCTTCAGCGCGGCCTTGGCCTCGGCGAGGGCGGTCTCCTGGGCGTCGAGTTCGGCGCGGAGTTTTTCCAAGGCGGCTTTTTCCTCCGCGCTGGCCGCGAAGGGCGGCATGGTCGAGCCGCGCCGCTGGGCCATGAGCACGCGTTCGCGGGCCTGGAGCAGGTTCTCCAGCTCGGCGATCTCGCGCTCGCGGTCGCAGAGGCGGGCTTGCAGCTCTTCGAGCGCGCGTTCGCGGGCGTCGGCTTCCTGCTCGCGGTGACGGAGGGCGCGTTCGAGCTCGGCGAGGCGGGCGCGCTCCGCGTTGCTCATGCCGCCGCCGGGGAAGGGATTGGCGGAGGGGAAGGGCGAGCGGCTGTTGAGGCGCTGCTCGACGCGCTTCTGCACCTCGGGGGCCATGTCGGCGTAGGCGAGGGAGATGAGGCCGCCGGTGTTGGCGTGGCCCGGGGGCGCGGGCGGGCGGCGGGGCAGGCTGAGGGGCGCGGGGCGGCGCGGCGGCGGCAGCCCGGCGCCGGGCGGGGGGAAAGCGGGACGGGCCGAGGGGTCGGGCGCGGGAAGATCGGGCATGGCGGGAGAGGCGCGGGCGGACGCGGGGGCGTGGCTTCAGGCGCGGCCGAAGAGGCGGCTCCAGAAGGAGCGAGGCTTGGGGGGCGCGGGCGGGGGCGGCAGGTGGGGCTGGAGGAGCCCGAGGACGGCGGGGCGCAAGGAGGCGTCGGGCAGGGCGGCGACGAGCTCGCCGAGCGGGCGGCCGGCGGCGGCGGCCTCGCGCAGGGTGTCGTGCTCGGCGGGGAACCAGGCGACGAGGCGCGAGACGCGCGCGCGGATGGGGGCGGGGGCGGAGAGCGGATCGGCGGCCACCGCGTCGCGGGCGGCGCCCTCGAGCAGACGCGCCTCGAGCGCGACGCCCTCGAGGAGGTGCAGTCCTTTGGCGCCGGGGCGGAAAGGGAGGAAGCGGGCGAGGGCCTGCTCGTCCTTTTGCGCGAGGGCGTTGAGCAGGCCGCGGAAATCGCCGCCGACGATGACGGACGGGGAGAGGCGGGCGGCGAAGGACACGAACTGGCCGAGCGTATCCACTTTTTCGAGACGGCAGAGCTCCAGGGTGCTCTCCGAGAGGGCGGAGAGGGCGAGGGGGAAGTCGGCCGGGAGCTCGAGCCGGGCCATGTTTTTGTGCAGGGGCGAGTCCTCGTCGACCTGGTCGGGCGCCAGCGAGGCCAGATCCATCATGTCGCCGAAGGGCTCGTCGAAGGCGAGGGTCTCGTTGAGGATGGTGATGAGCTGGCCGAGCTGGGCGGGCGGGAGGCCGCGGGCGGCGAGGGCGGCGACGGCCTGGGCGTAGGGGAGGTAGATGTAGGCCGCGGGGGTTTCCTCGGCCGCGTTGACCGGCCAAGGGGGCACGTCGAGGTCGGCGGAGAGACTGGAGAGGGGGGTGTCGACCATGATGGACTTGGCGAAGGCGGCGCGGGCTTTGTCCCAGGTGGCGGCGTCGGCGGTGGTCGGTGTGCTGGTCATGGTCGTTGTCGGGGTCGGGAGAAAGTGGCGGGGAGGGGGCGGGAGAACGAGGGGGCGGTGCGGTGAGGAAGGCGGCGAGGCGGGCGGGCCCGGGCATTGGCGAGGCCCGCCGGGCGCGAGGTTCAGACGGGCACGGGCGCGCTGCGCAGCAGTTCTTCGGCCACACGTTCGTAGTCGCGCAGCACGTTGTCGCCGGCGGCCTCCTGGCCGAGGAGATTGACGGGGAGGCCGAGCGCGACGGCGCGGCGCACGACCATGGCGTCGCGGACAAAGGCGTCGAAGATGCGGGCGTCCTTGGAGGTGCGACGGGCGGCCTTGAATTGGTTTAGCCGGAGCTGCATGCGCATCTTCGGCACCTCGATGTCGACGCCGGTCTTGATGGCGTTGAAGATGATGCCGTGGACCTGGGCGGCGGGGCCCATGCTGGCCTTGCGGAAGCTGCCGGAGAGTTGGTGGAAGCGGGCGAGCTTTTCCACGAGCAGGGTGAAGCCGATCAGCGAGAGGGCGTCGGGGTTGGCGGGCACGTAGATCTCGTTGGCCGAGAAGATTCCGCATTGGGAGGCGCGCAGGATGTTCGGCGGGCAGTCGAAGAGGATGAAGTCGTAGTCGCGCTCCACCTCGGCGAGTTGCTCCTGGAAGATCACGTAGGCGGGGCGCTTGGGGTCGCCGGCGTATTCGCTCTCGAGGTCGACGAGGTTGAAGCTGGTCGGCAGGAGGTCGAGGCCGGGGAGGGGCGTGCCGCCGGCCTTGTCGGTGACCACGTCGCGCACGATGAGGTCGCGCACGCGTTGCTCGCCGGGATCGAAGATGGAGAACACCGCGCCTTTGCCGGTGGTGTTGATCGGGTTCCAGCGTTCGAGTTTGAGCAACCAGATGGAGGCGTTGGACTGGGTGTCGAAATCGCAGAGCAGGACGCGTTGGCCCATCTTGGCGAGGCACGCGGCGGTGTTGACGATCAGCGAGGTCTTTCCGACGCCGCCCTTGTAGTTAATGAAGGCAAGTTTGCGGGCCATGAACTGAAGTGAGGCCAGTTTTTACAATTTTGCCCGGGTCCGGCGAGGGGAATTGCCCGGTGGGCGGGGTGGGGCCGGGTTTTTGACCCCTTTTTGCTATCGCGAGCCGTCGGCGCGGCACCCTGTGTGGACGGATGGAAAACGCCCAACTCGAGCGCGCGCGCCGGCTGCTCTGCGCTTTGCAAAACGAAATTCAGGCCACGCTGATCGCGGCGCGGGCGCGCGAGGGGAGGAAGTTCGCGCGGGTGGCGGCGGTGACGGCCGAGGACACCATTTTCCACATCGATAAGCTCTCCGAGGCCGCGATCCTCGGCTGGATGGAGGGCCACTGGCCCCGCGCCTGGCCCGTCGAGCTGGTGATGGAGGGGCTGGAGGCGGAGACGACTTTCCCGCGCGGCACGCCGGTCGCGAAGACGGCGTGGAAACTCATCCTCGATCCGATCGATGGCACCCGCTGCATCATGTATGACAAACGCGCCGCCTGGGCCCTCGCCGGCCTCGCGCCCCAGCGCGGGCCGAGGACCGATCTGCGCGACATCGTGGTGGCGGCGATGACCGAGCTGCCCACCGCCAAGGCCGGCGCGGCCGACCAGTTCAGCGCGGTGCGCGGCGGCAAACTCGTGGCCACCCGGCGCGAGCTGCGCGACGGCACGATGAAGCGGTGGACGCCGCGCCCGAGCACCGCGCGCGATTGCGACCATGGCTTCGCCTCGCTGGTGAAGTTTTTCCCCGAGGCCAAGGCGCTCACCGCGCAGGTGGAGGAGGCGCTCTGGCGCGAGCTCGGCCTGCACGGCAAGGACGGCGGCGCGCGTGTATTCGACGACCAATACACCTCCACCGGCGGTCAGCTCTACGAGCTGCTGGTCGGGCATGATCGCATGATCGGCGATCTGCGTCCTCTGCTCCTGCCGTGCGTCGGGATGGAGGCGGCGCTTTGCTGCCATCCCTACGACATTTGCACGGCGCTGCTGCTGGAAGCGGCGGGCGGCGTGGTCGAGTCTCCCGACGGGAGGCCGCTTCGCGCGCCGCTCGACGTGACGACGCCGGTGGCCTGGGTGGCCTACGCGAATCCCGCGCTCGCACGCGCGATCCGGCCCGCGCTCAAACGCGCGCTGAGCGCGGTGAAAACGGGTTGAGCGGCGAGCTCCTCCTCCCGCGAGTCGCGTGGGTTCCGTCTTCCACCGGGGCTTGCCAAGCCGAGGCGGCTGCCGTGCCTTTTCCCGATGCCTTCCTCGGGCGCTTTTCCGATCCGTTTGTTCGTCCCCTTGCTCGTCGTGGTGTTTTGCGGCGTGCCGGCGGGTTTGCGAGCCGCGCCGGCGGCGGTGCCGGGCGGGGGCGTGGCGGCGGCCGACGGCCGCAAACTGGAGCGCGTGGTTCTGCAGCTTAAGTGGCGGCACCAGTTCCAGTTCGCCGGCTACTACGCGGCGATCGAGCAGGGGTTTTATCGCGAGGCGGGACTCGAGGTGGAGCTGCGGGAGGCCACGCCCGGGCGCGATCATGTGGAGGCGGTGCTTTCGGGAGACGCGCAGTATGGAGTGGGCAATTCCGACCTGCTGCTCGCGCGCGCGGCGGGCAAACCCGTCGTGGTGCTCGCGCCGATTTTTCAACACTCGCCGCTCGCGCTTGTGGCGCGCCGGGAGTCCGGCGTGACCTCGATGCAGAGCCTGCACGACCGGCCGATGATGATGATCGAGTCGGAGAAGGCCGAGATCCTGGCCTACTTCAAGCACGAGGGCGTCGATATCACCCGCTTGGATATCCGGCCGCACACCCACCGCATCGAGGACTTCATCGAGGGCCGGGTGGACGCGATGTCGGCCTACGTGACCGACCAGCCTTTCTACCTGCGCGCGGCCGGCGTGCCCTACATGATCTTCGTGGCGCGCGCGGGCGGCATCGATTTCTACGGCGACACGCTCTTCACCACGGAGGAGCAGATTCGCCGCCGGCCGGAGCAAGTCCGCGCCTTCCTGCGCGCCAGCCTGCGGGGTTGGGAATACGCCCTGGCGCACCGCGAGGAGATGGTGGACCTCATCCTCGAAAGATACTCCGACCGCCTCAGTCGCGAGCACCTCCTCTTCGAGGCGGAAAAGACCGCCGAGCTGATGCACCCCGGCCTCATCGAGGTGGGGCACAACAATCCCGGCCGCTGGCGGCACATCGCGCAGACCTACGCCGAGTTCGGCATGGTGCCGCGCAACTTCGACGTGACGCCGATGCTCTTCGTGGCCGATGCGAGCCCGGATCTGCGCGGCTGGTATTGGGCGCTCGGCATCTCGGCCGCCGTGGCGCTGGCCGCGCTCGGCTGGGTGGCGCCGCTGGTGCGGCTAAACCGTCGCCTGCGCCGCGGCGAGCGGCAGTATCGGCAGTTGGCGGAGAACGCGCCCTTCCCCGTGGTGATCAGCGACCTGGATTCCGGCCGTCTGATGTTCGTGAACCGCCTCGCCGCCGACCTGATGGGCGGGGCGCCCGAGGCCTTCTTCTCGCGCCGGGCGGTGGAGTTTTACGTCGATCCGGCGGATCGCCAACGGCTGCTCGCCGACGTGGGCGAGGGCATGGCCGCCGCGCCGCGCGAGGTGCGGCTGCGCACGCTCGCGGGGCGCGAGATCTGGGCGCTGCTCTCGGGCGCGCGGGTGGAGTTTGACGGGCGCAGCGGCATCGTGGCCGCCTTCACCGATATCACCGCTCGCCGCGCGATGCAGGAGGAGCTGCGCCGCGCGAAGGAGGACGCCGAGGCCGCCAACGCGCTGCGCAACCGCTACCTGGCGGTGATGTCGCACGAGATCCGCACCCCGATGAGCGGCATCCACGGGCTCACCGAGTTGATGCTCAACAAGGGCGAGGAGCTCGATGCCGACCAGCGCGAAAACCTGCGCATGATGCAGGGCGCCGCCCACGGGCTTCTGCGCCTGGTCAACGAGTTGCTCGACTGGTCTCAGCTCGAGTCGGGCTCCGTCTCGCTCGACGCCTCGCCGGTCATCGTGGCCGATTTTGCGCGGCACCTCGCGGGGCTTTTTCGCCCGGGCACGGAGGCGAAGGGCGTGGAGCTCGGGCTGGAGATCTCGACCGAGGTGCCGCCGGTCATCGTCACCGACGCGCTGCGCCTTCGTCAGATCCTCTCCAATCTCCTGTCCAACGCGGTCAAGTTCACCGCGCGCGGCCGGGTGTCGCTAAACGTCGAGGCGGGGCCGGAGCAGGAGGGCTCGGACGAACGCCGTATCCGTTTTGTGGTTACCGACACCGGCCCGGGCATCCCGGCCGAGGTGCAGTCCAAGCTCTTCGCGCCCTACGTGCAGGCGGATGTGACCGTGGCGCGGCGTTACGGCGGTTCGGGGCTCGGCCTTTCGATCAGCCGCGGGCTGGCTCGCCTGCTCGGCGGCGACATCACGCTGCGGAGCGAGATCGGCCAGGGCTCCGTCTTCACGGTGGAGATCCTGGCGCGGGTGCCGGCCGAGATCGCGCTGAGCCATCCGGTCGAAAAGGTCGCGTCGCGGTAAGGGTCCGGCGTCCTGCCTCAAGAGGCTGTCCTCGGTGAGCCTCCGTGCGAGGGATCTTCGGATGCGTTGATGCGGCTCAGCCGAGCAAGGTGGTCCGCCGGATGGTGCTCCCGTCGGTCCAGGAGGCCCCGATCAGCGTGGCGCGAGGGGAGGCCGGCAATCCGGGCTCCCGGTCGTGCAGCGCGGAGAGGAGCATGTCGACCGCGGCCTCGCCGGTGAGGTCGTTGTGTTGGTCCATGCCTGCCCAGTCTTCGCAGCCGCGGCGACGCTCGAGCTGGATGAGGCCGAGGTCGCGCGGGACGCGCAGGCCCGCGGCCTCGATCCACTCGCGGACGACGGTGTGGAGCGTGAGAATGACGTCGGGGCCTTGCGTCTCGCGCCAGGCATGGAAACGCGTCGGCTCGGCCCGCGCGGCCTCGACGTCGAGAAAGGGCGGCAAGCGCTCCGGCTCGGGGAGCGATTGCTGCGCGGTCCAGAAGCCGGCGCTGAAGCGGCCGTCCACGAGGTGGTCTATCGTGCGCTCGAGCACGAGGGCGGGGCGCCGGTAGCCGAGCTGGCGGGCGCGCTCCATCGCCTCGAGCACGAGCGCGTGGTGGTCGACGCAGGCGAAGCTGAGCGTGGGCTCGCGGGTGCGCACCCCGGTGACGACCACGGCGTGGTTTTGCCAGGTTACCGAGAAGCGCGGCGGCAGGCGGTTCTCCTTCATCAGGCCGACCACGATCACGCCGCGGATGCCACGGGCGCGCAGGATGCGGTTGAGCCGCTCGCCATAGAGGTCGGCGGAGTGCAGCCAAAACTCGTCGAGCGTGTAGCCGAGCTGGGCGGCGCGGCGGCGGCAGCCCGCGACGTAGGCGGGGATGGTGGGGTGGCGGGAAAAGGCGTGCAGATCCTGGTTCGCGTTGAGCAGGGCGAGCGTGCGGCGGTAGCCGGCCGGGTGGGCCTTGCGCAGTTCGGCCATGAGGTCGGAGACGACGGGGTTTTTGGCGTAACCGAGTTCGCGGGCGACGGCCTCGATGCGCGCGCGGGTGTCCGCGGGGATCTGCGGATCGTGGCGCAGCGCGAGCGAGACGGTGTTTTTCGACACCCCCGCGCGCGCCGCGATCGTGCTCATGGTGACGCGCGGCATGTTGCGCGCGCAGGACTGTCACGTGAAGGCGGGCGGCGCGAGCAGGAAGCGGGGGCTCGGGGAGCGCGAGCGCGGGAGTCAGGGGGAGGCCGCCAGGGCGGCGGCGCGTTGGAGCAGCTCCGCGGTGCGTGGCAGGGCCTCCGCGAGCGGCATGGTTGACGGGGTGATGGCGAGAAGTTCGAGGCCGGGCGGGGGATTGGGCAGGTCGGTGGATCCGGCGAGAACGAGGGTGCGTTTGCCGGACGCGAGCGCGAGGCGGGCCAAGCCGCCGGGGCCCTTGCCTTGCAGCGAGGTGGTGTCGAAGCGGCCCTCGCCGGTGACGACGAGGTCGGCGGCGGCGACGCGGCGTTCGAGGTCGAGCCACTCGGCGACAAAATCGAATCCCGGAAGGGAGCGCGCGCCGAGGGCTGCGGCGAGCCCGGCGGTGATGCCGCCGGCGGCGCCTGCGCCGGGCCTGTCGATATGTTCGAGCGAAAGCCCGTGGGCCGCGGCGAGAAGGGTGGCGATGCGGCGCATCTCGGTGTCGAGTGCGGGAGCCTGCTCGCGGGCGAGTCCTTTCTGCGGCCCGTATGTCTGAGTGGCGCCCGTGGGGCCGAGGAGCGGATTCGCGACATCACAGGCGATCCAGACCGGGGGAAGGCGTCGCGGAGGGGGATCGGGCGGCACGATGCGGACGATTTTGGACCACGTGGAGGGGGACGGGTGGGTGACGAGGTGCTCTCGCGAATCCAGGAAACGGTGACCGAGCGCGGCGAGGGCGCCGAGGCCGAGGTCGTTGGTGGCGCTGCCGCCGACGCCGAGCAGGATGGCGCCGGCGCCGGCCGAGGCCGCGGCGGAGATGAGTTCGCCGACGCCGCGCGAAGTGGAGCGCCAGACGTCGCGGTGCTCCCGCGGCACGAGCGCGAGGCCGGAGCAGGCGGCCATCTCGAGCACGGCGAGCGGCATTTCGGCGGCGAGGCCGAGGCGCTTTCGTGCGGCGGCGGGTATCTGATCGGCCGGGACGAGGGCCCAGGCGGCCTCGACCGGCTCTCCGAGCGGGCCCGGGACGCGGGTGGTGAGGAGGCGGGCGGCTTTGCCCTTGGCGAGCGCGGCGACGAAGCCATCGCCGCCGTCGGTGAGGGGGCACTCGTCAAAGGTCCAGGCGGGATGGACGGAGCGAAGGCCCTCCCGGGCGGCTTGGCAGGCCTCGTTTGCGGAGAGGGCTTCCTTGAATTTGTCGAGTGCTACCAGGACGCGCATGACGGGAGTAGGAGCGCGAGGCGCAGGTTTAGGCGCAACCCTTCCTTCGTCTTGCCGACGCCGCGATGGTTTTGATTGGCGCAGTTTGGTGCACACGCTCCACCCGCGCTTGAAAAACAGGCGGCCGATCGTGCCGAGGACGCGCGTGGAGGCTCAGGGTCTGCTGACTTGGAGGCGGAGGAAGCGGCGGGGCTCGGCGGAAAGCGCGACGGTGTCGATCACGGTGACAGGGCCGGCGGTGTTTTGTCCGCCGGTGCTCGTCCAGATCGCGGTCCAAGTAACGAGGTTTCGGCCGGGCTGGACTGAACACTTCGACGACAGATTCCCGTCTCGAGCACCGGAAAGAAGCGGTCGGATTAACCCTCGGCCCTTGATTCCCCACGCGGGTTTTCAAGCTCCTCGGGGTCCAAGAACCGAGCTCCAGTATGACTGTCAAGTAAGCCGCGAGTTTACCCGCGACACTTGGCCGGGCAGGGTCTTTGCTCCCCTGCGCTATGTTTACCCTCGGCATTGATTACGGCACCAACTCGGTTCGCGCGCTTGTCGTGCGTTGCAAAGACGGCGCGGAGCTCGGCACCGCCATCGTCAACTATCCCAGCGGGCACCAAGGCGTGCTCCTCGACCCCAAGGACCACAACCTCGCGCGGCAAAACCCCGCCGACCACCTCTACGGTCTCGAAAAGTCCATCAAGGGCGCGCTCGCCCAGGCCAAGAAGACCAAGGGCTTCGATGCCCGCCAGGTCATCGGCATCGGCGTCGACACCACCGGCTCCAGCCCCATCCCGGTGGACGCCACCAACACCCCGCTCGCGCTCCAGAAGAAGTGGGCCGGCAACCTCGCCGCGCACTGCTGGCTCTGGAAAGACCACACCAGCGTGAAGGAGGCCGCGGAGATCACGGCGCTC